>NZ_AUAF01000094.1 GCF_000428585.1 Zooshikella ganghwensis DSM 15267
GGTCCAGTTTTGAAGGACGTATAGGTCTTTTGCTGTAGATTGGTTTTTTAATTTGACCTCGTAAGTACTGTCTAACGGTGTTACGTGATAGGCCCAGTTCTCTTGATATACGACGAATACTCATGCCTTGTCGTTTTAGTACGTGTATTTCCACTGCAAGCTCCTGAGTTAACATGTCATCGATACCACACACTTAAGCTTAAACGGTGGTATTTTACTCAGGTGGGTCAAAATTCGATTGCTGCTAGTGGGTCAGTTTTACATTGCTGCTGACAATTTAGCTTATGAGCTTGTAGCATTCTTTCTACTTTAGGTAAAATTAAGTGAGCACCCTTGAGACGAATATTCATTGCCATTAGTTTGTTAAGTAAAGTATCAGGTATTTGGGTTGTAAAAAATGGTGATAGCACACCTATTAAATCAGTATCATGAGAGTAATATTTTTTTACATCTGGAGTTAAAAGCTTATCCAGTTCATCATATGCACGCTGAAAAGATTTTAGATAATTTATTTCTCGTGTTTGTTTGGTTGTACCCGCAAAGTCAGTACCATACCAATGGCTTAGTAACATGCCATAATTTTTGGGACCGCCAAAACATGGATCGCCTCCTTCACCATTAAAAATCCACTGACTATAGTTACTTGCATACTGAGCTAGCTCAAAATTTGGTACAGTTATTGGATCTCCGATGGGGTCGTCTAACAACCAGATTATATCACTTAATCGTTGTAAAAAATTTTTAGGCTTTATATATACTTCATGATGCTGGGTATTATGTTTTTTTGCAACCGAAAGTGCATAATCAAGTTCATTGGGATACTTTTTGCCAAAATGGATTGAAAAAGTATTTATTTTTTTCGTTTTTAGTTGTGCTAATTCAGCAGTAACAACGCTGGAGTCTAAGCCACCAGATAAAAAAACACCTAATTCATTAGTTGTTGGCAACCTATCAACGATAGCGGCTGATAGCAATTGTTTGAAATGTCGTGCTGACTTGTTCCTATCCTGAGTCTGATAAAAAGTTTTAACTGACTCCTGCTCGAAAAAAAAGTAGCGCTTTAACGTATATTTATTATCCTTCCAGATAAGATAGTGACCAGCAGGTAGTTCATATAACCCATTAAGCATAGTATTATAGCCTGGTACAAAGCTAAAACTTAAATATTGTGCAAGAGCCGCATTATTAATCTCTCGAGTAAATAGAGGTAACTGATGGATTGCTTTAGGTTCAACGGCAAAGAATAGGTTTTGTTCAAGCTGGCTAAAATAAAGTGTTTTTTGTCCAGAGCCATCTCGTATTAAATAACCAGTGTTGGATTCTTTATCATACAAAACAATAATGAATGCACCTTCAAGCCTACAAAGTTTATTGATCCCGCTTTGACTATAATTAACTATGATTTCTTGTGGTTTGGTACTGTATGATTCACCCGTAAAAAAACCATTGATCATTAGCGTTACATGATCCTTTCGCCATACACCGGCATGGTAGTTATAGTTAGCCTGTTCAGGTGCTGTTGCTATAGTCGCAGTTAATTCGCCGATTGATACTTGTTGTGGACTATTAGCAAAACGGTGTTCTAGTTGATTTACCATTTGTTGAATGATTTCACACGGTTGGTAACCAAAATAGCCGACGAGTCCTGTCATATTATTATTGTTTACCCAAAGTCATCTGCTAAAGCAAAAGATACGTAGGTAGAAGCAGCGGTTGCAGCGCCCAGTACCAATAAATCTTGTAATTGTGATTTGTCTTTGCTCATCAACTGTGTTGATAAGGGGTAGGGTAGCATATCTACCGCACACTTAGTGATTCTCATGCGTTTGTGGAGTGGTTTTGCTTGTTTTATTTGCTCTTCATAATAACCGATGTCGTATACTTGCTTGGGGTTTAGCTTAACATTGAAATTTTTTTCAATAGCCAGAACCATCTTAACTTTATTTAGTTTGGTCGCATGTAATAAAAGGACTGGTATATTATCTGCTTGTTCAAGCAGTATTTTAAACTGATTTTTTAGGTAGAGTGGATAGCCATCTTTTGATACGATGAGTGATTTTGACCGCATATGTTCGTCATTTAATATTAAACAATCTACAAATAAAGGATCGTCAACGACGATTATTCGTTCAGCACCATAGTTAAATATATCATTCTCTTGACACTTTGCAGGAGGGTTTTTAAGTTTAGGCTTGTTAATTAAATAATTATTATTTCTACCAGCATCTACCCAGCGTTTATAGTAACTGGAAAAGTCCTCTATACTCATGGGCTTGTT
Source organism: Zooshikella ganghwensis DSM 15267 (assembly GCF_000428585.1). Classification (GTDB taxonomy): domain Bacteria; phylum Pseudomonadota; class Gammaproteobacteria; order Pseudomonadales; family Zooshikellaceae; genus Zooshikella; species Zooshikella ganghwensis. The sequence continues at coordinate 2,279 of NZ_AUAF01000094.1, forward strand.
AGCATTGAATACTAGCTTAATTACAATTACAAATATAATTAACGCGATAATAAAGCCAATTAAAGAGAGTGTGCCGACTAAAATTATAGAAATCAAGCTACAGATTATAATGGCGATAATTAAAGGTGCATAGAATGACCTAGACGTAGCTTTCAAGAAGACACTATAGAGCATGTTCTTAGTAAAATAGCGTGTATTGAGCGCACTAGCTTTAAGCTCTAATTTTTTCATTTTGTTATCATTGAAAGGTTCGGTTTTGGCATGAAATATAAACTTGTACCCACATGAACACTGAGTATTATAACCTTTCAAAAAACATTCACATGATGGACAGATCATTGTAGCGCATCCTTGCTGATCTTCTTTGCAAAACTATTTCTGTTATATTTCTTTTCCTATAGCAATATCTTTTGAAAATAATTTTTTGCATTAGCAAATGATTTTTAACAATCATAGTAAAGTCTAATTTCGCTTTTGAAAATCTAGTCTAGCTTTAGTTATACTTAAAGTTACTTAGAGTAGATTACTATTAGGTCATCTTGTGCTGACTCTCTAGCCCTTACACTGACAAGTCCCTTTAGAACTTGTCGATTGGCCGGGTTAAACTACCCCAATGCACCTTTGCATTGAGCTTTATACTATAGCTGTCATCTTTGGCAGGAGCCACATCATAGAGATGACAGGGTACTCCTTTGTTTCAAAATCTACATACATGAATGATAAATATGAAGTGTAAAGCTAGGATAGCAAGCACAACTTAAAATAATACCATGGTATTATTTTTTTCGATGAGTCATGTATTGGTAAGCTTTTAAAGTGACTCTTCATTCCTATAATTATTATGGCAATCTATGCTATAGACGGTATTGTAATGTTAAGAGCTGATAAGGCTGGTAATGAATGAGTTATGATGAGAGTCCTACAGTAAATGACTTCAGCATTAATAATGCCGATGAAAAATTTCATTTCAGGCACTTATAATTGTATTCTTATTCAAGCGTAGCTATATTTCTTGATTTTAATGTGTTGCAGTCTTGGCCAGATAAAAAACCTTTAATCAAAGACTCAACTCTTTGCTTAACTGAAATTGAGCCATAATCCGACAAATCCATATGTTTTGAACTCTCTATTTCGATTATACAGCTATGATATATATCTTGCTCTTCTTCTGTTAATAAAACACTCTCAGCTGTTGGATACTCAGTGGCTCTTATTGAAAGGACTTGAATCTGTGCAGTCTTGGGTAAAGTAACTCTACGATTATCTAGAGTTACAATCTTGCTTATATATGGCTTGCCTTTATTAGCTAACCATGCTGATATATCTCCTCCATTTGAATGACCCACAAGTATTATATTGTGAAAATTATATTCAGGAAAACGATTTGGTAGCTTGCGCTGCAAAAAGTCTAATGTTGTTGCACCTCGTTGCCAGTTTTCAATTCTAGTCTTAAATAAATCACCTATTGTTGATAATGGCGGATCATTTGGTAACTCATGATCAATAGCAACAGTCATATAACTCATTGAATTCAATAGTTGAGTAATGAATTGATACTTTTGATATGGAACTTTGTTTCCTGCGCTAATAAAAGCAACATTACATTTTTGGGAGGTGGAACAATCTATATTTTTACTAGGAAAATCCACTGAAATGGGGATATATCTATCCCTGTCAGTATCATAAATATCCAATGTTTTTGAAAAGCTTGAACAAGTCAAACATAACAGTAAAAAGCCAATCATGTATCGCATGCTATTCCTTAATTTCCCAATTCATCTCAGAAGGCTTAACGTCTCGTTAATGGCGTTAGAAATCCACGTTCCAATTTTTGCATTACCCACTTCATTAAAATGAATGCCATCAGGAAGCAATATATCTGATAAAACCTGCGTTGAAGTCTTGTTATAAAGATCATTGACCCTAAAATTGTATTTTTTTGCAAGCTCAATCGATGCCATATTATACTCAATGATATCTTTAAGAAAGCGACGAGAATCCTTAACCGCATTGTGAACAATTTCGTCTATGGGTGTAGATGTTGCCCAAATTACAGATGATCCTCGCTGTGCTAATCTACCAAATATTGACTCTAGGTTTTCACAATATCGTTTTTTTGAACAAACGGGACCTTTCTGTCCAGGGTTATATCGAACATCATGTAAACCGCAGTTAAGGTGTATTAAATCGAAATTTTCTCTGGACAACCAAGAGTCTAGATTTTCCTTGACTTTAATTGATGATTCACAATTCTCTGAAGGAGAAGAAAGATATGAATCTTTACTTAGATTCTTAACTACGTACTTTTCACTATTGAGGCGTATCGAATCACCAATTAAAAAAACTCTCAATTTACGCTCCCTACCTGAGATTTTTAATGCTGTTAGCAAGGTGTAACTACTCCCAATAATAGCACACCGTTTTGCTGCTAAATATAGTTGTAGTTGGCGATATAATATATCATTCCATCATATTGCTGTAGCCTAATTTACAGATTACCTAAAAGATATACACCATGAGAAGCCGTCTCCAGAAATAGCAGATTGCTAGGTTTGAGGAAGCTACATAGATAATACGCTTATAGTGTCTTTAACCTTGCTAATAACTAAGTTGTCTAATAATTTTAAATAACAAAATTTGAATAGGTTAAAGCTGTCTTAAACTATAGATATACACTTGATTATAGGTATACTCTTCGCGAATGATTTTTAGGCTTTGTTACCATCGCTCTTGACCACAAAGGATGATGGGAATGCAGTTTATGCATAATGACATGGATGTCATATAGTAGAGCAATGCAGGAGCTATTGCCGAGGAGCATTTAACTGCCACTCCAGTCATTTATTTTATCTAAACTCCTGGGGCTACATCGCTCGGTGGCCTCGCCTAAATAATCCTTCGCTGTGAGTATATACCACTTTATTTTGACACCTACAAATGATTCATTATGGGTATATATACAGGGAGGACTAAATATGCCATTTGAGTATACTCAGTCACTGCATAATATAAAACATTTCCTGCAGTCTTTTTTCTTTAAAATACAGTTTTTTTTAGCTTGTATGATATTTCCTTTTTCAACGCTGGCTATTAGTGATAGCTCTCAGCCTGTAGATCATAACTTGCTTGGTCGTGATATCGTTGAATCATTTATGTTGTCGAAAGGGGTTTCCTTTAATAAACAGACTGATAATAAACGTTATATGACTTTTATGCGTGGAATACTCCTTGGTGAGTATCCTGAACTTACAGGCCAAAATTCTGTTTATGTTAAATCACAAGTTGAGTTAAATGCAGTTATAAAGTTCGCTAGTGAAGAGTTAAATCCTGTATTTCAGGACTATCCCGTTAATAATTCAATCCCAGAAGTAAAACCGAATCAATCAGGTTTGATATTAGATGGTTTTAATCAAGGTAAGACTGTTTTAGTTAACTATGATCGTAATGCTGCTATTAACTATGCTTATGCATGGTGGGATAAAAGAAACCCTAACTATCCAGACTTTGGTGAAAATGATTGTACAAACTTTATCAGTCAAGCAATGGTTGCAGGAGGGTTCAGTTTAGTTGGTAGTGGCGATGGCTGTAGAGATGAAGCTACACGTACTGAGTTTTATGCCAATGCAAATACCCCGCCTTGGTGGTGCCAGGGTAGTAACCGTCATTGGGAATGGTCTACCAGTTGGAGTGTAGTGGATACGTTTCGGGCTTATTTTGCTGATGAAAATAATTTTGCAACAGTTTTAGGGTGGACGACTGATAGGAAATTAACGAAGAGTCTATTGTCTCCGGGGGATATTATCCAGCTCCAGAAAAAGCAAGGAAGTGGTTGGATTATCTACCATAATATGTTGGTAACTAAGGAAGATAGTAAAGATTTATACCTCACATACCATGCATTTAATCGTAAAGATAAACCATTAAGTGAAATAGAAGCAGGTGAAGATCAGCGTTATATATTAGTTAGATTTCCCTAGGACCTGTTAACAGGCCCTAGCTATTTTATATTGAGGCTTTGAGCTAAGCCTCAATATAACGTTTAAAAAAAAATACTTTAATTAGCTTTTGCCTCGATTCGTGGCAGTTACCGCACTAGTGTTATGTGTCCTATAGACAACCTCAGGATATAATTCGCTCAATAAAATAGATTGGCCGGATTGAATGACGATCCGAGCATGATGACGTGTAAGTTCTCTAGGTTCTTTTAAACCGCAGGAATGGGCAATAATGCCAACATAGTGCATCATATTATGTGCATAATTTTTAACACGTTCAGCTTTTTCTGAAACCACTAAGCCTTTTTGTAGTTTAGGGTTATGAGTTGTAATGCCAGTCGGACACGTATTTTTGTTACAACGTAAGGCTTGGATACAACCTAGCGCAAACATAAATCCTCGGGCTGATGTTACAAAGTCAGCACCAAGACAGATCGCCCAGGCAACATCTGCGGCATTAATTAATTTACCAGAGGCAATGACTTTGACGCGTTCGCGTAGGCCATATTCACATAGTTTGTCAACCACTAACGGTAGGCTTTCAGCAAGTGGTAAACCTACATAATCCATTAAGCTCATTGGCGCAGCCCCTGTTCCTCCTTCAGCGCCATCAATCGTGATGAAGTCTGGGGCAAATTCTTCCCCTCGCTGTTGGATTGCGTGGAAGAGATCATCTAACCATTCACTACCACCAATTACTATTTTAAAACCTACGGGTTTACCCGTTATACGACGAACACGGTTTATCATATCAAGCAGTTCATGGACGGATCTAATCTCCGGGTGACCATTTGGACTAATAGAAGCTTGACCTTCGGGAATACCACGAACTTTTGAAATTTCAGAAGTCACTTTTTCTGCTGGTAGAATACCTCCTTTGCCAGGTTTTGCTCCCTGGCTAAGTTTGATTTCAAACATCTTTACCTGTGGATAGTTAGCAATTGTTTTTAGTTTGACATCGTCTAATAAACCGTCTTTGTCTCGAACACCGTATTTAGCTGTACCTATTTGAAAGACCAGGTCACAGCCTCCTTGTAAATGATGTTCAGATAAGCCACCCTCTCCGGTATTCATCCACACACCAGCCTTTGCTGCTCCTTGTGACAATGCTTGTACAGCTGGAGCGGATAAAGCGCCATAGCTCATTCCTGATATATTAAATAATGAAGTAGTTGCATAAGGTTCATGGCAATAAGGGCCAATTGTGATACGCCTAGGTTCTACGGCATCTTCTGTTAATGTGGGGAATATGCAGTTCATAAACATAACAGTGCCAGGTACATTTAAAGGACGGGTAGAACCAAAAGCTACGGTGGAGTCGACATTTTTTGCGGTGCGATAGACCCAGCTTCGTTGTGCTCGATTAAAGGGCAGCTCTTCACGGTCCATAGCAAAGAAGTACTGTCGGAAAAATTCGCCTAAATGTTCAAATGCGTAGCGAAATCGACCAATAATGGGATAGTTACGGCGAATAGCGTGCTTTGTTTGTGTAACATCAATACAATAAAGGCCAATAAGGTAGATCACAAACAGTACGAGGGCGATGAGCACTAACCCAATGAAACTATCAGCCGCAATGACTAAAAAACGAATAGCAAGATCCAGCTCCATTGTGATTATCCTTAATTGTATTAAGTAAGAGGTTATTAGTCGTATGTCAAAACGTCGAAATACCAGTAATGACTCTGATAGTCGATCTGAAAGCAGTCGATTGGTTTATACCACAGATGGTGGACGAATTGATCCTGAGAAGAATAACGATGAGCCTGTATCAACATACACGGATGGTGTAGTCCGTGTACGAAGGGAAGTCAAAGGTCGTGGTGGTAAAACCGTCACTACTGTCACAGGTCTGCCACAGACAGGTAATGACTTAAAAGCCTATGCAAAACAGTTAAAGCAGTATTGTGGAACCGGGGGGGCTGTAAAGCAAGGAGTGATTGAAATTCAGGGAGATCAGGTTGAAAAGTTACTGCAACGTTTAACTAAAGATGGTTATCAAGCGAAACAGGCAGGAGGGTAGGACAATTGCAAAGAGAAGCAACCTACTTTTAGCAACCCTTTATTTCTTTTAAATAAACAACAGTAATATTTTAATGTGTAGTCTGATAAGGCAAAGGTTAGGTAGCTCTTTATGATCTGTTTATCGCAAGGAAGCGTCAACTAAGCCCTATGGTATGTTCGATAGGTTTAACACAAATTTTTGACCAAAAGCCTTTCAAACTTGGTCTTAGAAGGGCAAATTTATATGCGATTGCCTGAGGGGAGAATTAAGCCATCATTTACTTATTTTGTGAAAAATAATGGTTTTAAGTGGTCACGAATAAAGTCAATAAACACTTTAATTTTTGCTGCTGGGTAGCGCTCGTTATGTAGCGCATAAACGTGTATTTTAGGGAGATGATAGTTTGGCATTAACTGAATAACACTGCCGCTATCAAGATCGGGCCGAGCAATGATTTCGGCAGTAGCTGTAATACCAAGGTTATTTTTCATCATTTGATAAGCGACGGCAGATGAATTAGTGGATGACTTTTCATTAATAAAGATTTCGTGCTCAGTTAAATCTGGGCCGGTTAAGATCCACTTGAAATTCTTCATTGAGCTTATGGTAATCCAGTTCATCTGGGCGAGTGCCTCCAGGTTTGACGGGTTACCAATGCTTGAAAGGTAGTCTCTGCTTGCGACAATAACGGCTTCGGCCTCAGTAATATAACTGCCGTAACAAGGCCAGTCAGTTGTTGTGCCAATTCTAATGGCAACATCAATATTATTTTTCTCAAGATCAATTAATGTATCGCTAGAGATTAAATCAACACTTATTTCAGAGTAAGTTGATTCAAATTTATGAATAATTTCGGGTAACAGCTTTAAACACATGTCGTCTTTTGCAGTTACTCTCAGGCGACCTTTAGGTATGTGTTTTGCGCTTTCTGCAAGCTGAAATATTTCAGTTCCAAGCACATGAAGTTGTTGGCAGTGAGAAAGCAGAATCTTTCCTGCATTTGTTAGTGTTACTGAACGCGTACTTCTGTTGAGCAGTTGAACATTTAACTTTTTTTCTAAACGTTGTATTTGGTCACTAACATGAGCTTTGCCCAAGTTCAATTGCTCAGCAGCTTTGGTAAAAGAGGCCTCTTTTGCAACAACTGCAAACATGGCTAGTTGTTTGAGGTATTTCAGTGATTCATAGTTCATTGTCTGAATTATACATACAATATGTTTGGGCTTCTATTATTTATCTGCTGGTTTCAGTGCCCTATCCTGTGGCTAACATATGAGTAAGTGAGGAGCACACCTATTATGAAACTGAATACGTTACTAATCATTTGTACACTTGTTTCACCAGTAGCGTTAGCAGAACCACATGATCCATTTCGTGATACTGGTGATAGTGTGGTAGTAGAACAACAGGAAACAACTCAGTCTGAGATTTCAGAGAGGGAAAATTCTGGTTGTCTAATTAATTCAGACAGCTGTCAAGAGGCTGAGGCTGTGGATTGAAAGTATTAATATGTTTTAATGCTAGTTGTTATGATTACTTTTATATATAAAAAGTAATCACTTATTTATACTGACCTTTATTTAACATTACTTTTTCACTCATTAGTATACCCTTCATGAATCATTTTTAGGGTTTGTTGTCAGCGCTCTTCACCCCAGTCACTTATTAATATAAGCTCCGGGGGCTTCATCGCTTGACGGCCACCCCTAAAAACCCTTCGTTTTGGGTATGCCTAGAGGATCACTGCACAAAAAAATTAATTGAACTATACTATACTACTTTTGAAGAAGTAGTGGGGCTGGCTTTCAATGTAGAGTGAGCAATATTCCAGAATATATGTTTTTACGTGTTATTTGGTATAATGCCGAATAATTAAAAATAGAAATTGACTTATGAGCTGTTTTTCCAAAATTTTGGTAGTTGTGGCTAGTGTAAGCTTACAACTTATCTCTACACGAGCTATTTGTGGAAATAAGTTAACTATTACTGGCGTAGAGAATATGTATTTAACAAAAATATCTGAGCCGATACTAGTCGAGGCGTATACACACTTAGGTTTTGAGGTGGAAATTAAACTAGCACCTGCCGAGCGTGCTCTTGCCGAGGCAAATTCTGGAAGATTTGATGGTGATCTGAATAGAAAAATTGGTTTGGAAAAAAATACCCTAATCTTATTAGAATTCCAGTAGTACTTGTTACAGCTGATTGGGTAGCTTTCACAAAAAAACAAAAATTTTCAGTGCAATGATGGCATAGTTTAAAGCCTTATAGTATTGCTGTTCAAAGAGGTTTAAGAGTGGCTGAAGATGCAAGCAAAGGAATGAATGTTATTTTCTTAAACTCTATTGAACAGCAGTTTAAAATGTTAAGCGTTGAGAGAGTAGACTTAGCGGTTGTAACGCGTATTGAGGGGCTTCAAACTATAAAAAGACTAAATTTATCAAAAATTTATACCTTAGAGCCTTCTATACAAAAGATACCTCTGTATCATTATGTTAATAAAAAACATTATAGAATTGTGCCTGAATTGACAGATGTGTTAAAAGAAATGAAAAACAGTGGAAGATCTGATACTGTTGAAAAACGTGTCTTAACTAATCTGCTTTATAATTAACTTCATTAAAGAGTGCTGTAGGTGACTTTAAGATTTTGAAAATATTTTAATATTTTTGTCGTAAAGTCTACGGATTTTAAGTGGTGAATGTAATTATTGTAGTTGTTTGAGTGGGTCAAACCATAAATTAATATGGTTTAGTAATTCTTTTTTGGTGAATAGTGGGTTGTCGAGTGTAAATAATCGTCTTGACGGTAAGTTGGCTTTTTTAATAGATTCTTTGTTGTGTTTCAAAAACCATTCCTCATATTTTCCGTTTTCTTTTATGCGTTTAAAAGCATAAATAAGCCTTTTTGCTAACTTGGGGTTTTTCTTGCTGACATAAAAGAATTTAGGCCATGGATAATAAATTAAAATATCTCTCTCTATGTTCAGGTTGGGTAAACGTACAACATGTTCTTTATACTCGGTAAAGATTTCATTAAAACCTCTTGAAAAATAATCCACTCGTCCCTTGGCAACCATGTCAAATAAGCTTTCATAGTGCATGCTGGTTTTGACTTTAATACCATTAGCTTGAAAAACCTTTACATCATTCCAAAATCTCCCCTGGCCTACAGTGAGCTTTTTTAAATCTTCAATAGTTCTAATGCTGGAAAACATAGGCTGGTCTTGTTTGCGTATTAAAAAAATACGGTAACCTAATAACCCTTTTCGTATAGGGTGCCAAATTGGAATTAAGTGTTTTTCTAGGTCGGGAGTGTTACTACTCCATATTATATCAAAGACTAAATCATGGGTAATAAAATACCGGATCTTTGCTTCATTAATGTTTTCATGAAATGGTGTTAGTTCACAAGGTCCAAATTTCTCCTCTGATGCATTGATAAGAATATATAGTAGTTCTTCAATATCATGCTCTCTTTTTGTCGCGATAGGGTAAACCACTTTTTCTGCAGAAAAAGCACTACACATTACTAGAAAGTAAGCAGTAATAATTATTGGTAGTTTAATCAAAAATGTTTTGAAAATCAGCACGCTGACAACCTGTTATGCTCAACGTTATTTTGAGCCTAGCATATTTCCCTAGCGTAACCTACAAATCAGCTCAATGCGCCAAAACGGTTATCGTCACTTTATCCAAATGACCTAGGGTATCAGTGACAGCAAGTTGATATTCACCTGGTCGGGGGAGGGTGTAGACCAGACTTTGGCCTGCATGACTGGTACCGATATTGCGTCCATTGAGATACCAAATCAAATGACCATAACCACCCTGGGTTTGTAAATTGACAATATAGCGACCTTTGTTTTTTGTCTGCGGCTTAATCAACATTTGATCTTTTAACGAGCTAATTCTTAGTGTTTGATGACCTAATGGCTGATTAGGCAAACACCCTGTTGCAAAAGGTGGCAGTAATGTTTGGCGCTGCCAACGTTTGGGTAGCCAAGGTTCTAAAACTTGAGGCCAAAGGGCTACGTGACGTGTTGCTATTGTCTCGCTATTGCAGGCTAAACTGGTGCGTTGTCCTTTCTTGTTGATATGGATAGGAGCAGGATTGACCAGTTGTTGGCCTTGCCGGGTTGGAAATAATGTGGGAGGAGTGTGTTGCTGAATGGTCCAGGCAGTATGTTGTTGGTGACAGTTGCCGTGTTGATTTTCCTGTCTTGAGCTTGCTGTACCTAATGGCCAACAAATGATTTGTTGTGATACTCCAGGCGGTGGGCTGGCAAACCCTGACTGTTTTGGTAAGGCACTGCTGATGGCCCGTAGTAACGGCCAGGCTGTCACAAGTCCATACTCTCCAGGAGATGGAGTGCCATCTGGGCGGCCAACCCATACTCCGATGGTGTAGTCTGGCATCACGCCTACCGCCCAAGCATCCCGAAAGCCATAGCTGGTGCCGGTTTTCCAGGCTAGGGGCATTGACTGGGTGTGTGCAGCAAGGGCTTGGTTATCACTTCGGGTTAATATTTGTCGAACAATCCACGCAGCTTGCGGTGAAAGTAAATAACGCTCTTTGAGCGGAGCATCAGGGGTAAATCGTAACTCTCCTGCCAGGCCATTTCGAGCAAGACTGGTGTAAGCACTTACTAAGTCTTCAAGCCTTGTGCCTAGGCCACCTAAAATCATGGAGAGGTTAGCTTTGCCACCATGTGGGAGTTGTAACAACATGCCCGCATTGCGTAACCGATCAGCAAATGGTTTAGGTCCAACGGCTTTAAGTAGTTGAACGGCAGGCACATTCAGTGATCGTTGCAAAGCTTCAGTGGCCGAAACAGGGCCGTAGAAGCCACCACTAAAATTGCTGGGTTGATAGTCACCGTCATGCAGTGGTGCATCGCTGAGCAGTGATGCAGAGTGAATCAGCCCTTGCTCCAACGCCATGCCATAAAGAAAAGGTTTCAGTGTTGAGCCTGGTGAGCGGACCGCAGTTACCATATCAACATGACCAAAACGTTGTCGATTACCAAAGTCTACTGTGCCTTGGTAAGCCATAACGGTTAAGTCTTTATTGCGCACGACAAGTGCCGCAACCGATGCACCCTCTTGCAGACGATGTTGGTAATGGCTGATCAGCGTTGATACCTGCAACTGGGTTTGCGGGTCAACGGTACTATGAATAGGCTCAAGCAGAGTATCCAACTGGGCTGATAAGGTTTGATTGGAGGGTGGTAAGTGATTTGAGGGCAAGTGAGTTGATTTAGGCGCTAGGTTTACGTTGTTTGGTTTTGAAATGCTCAGATTTTTCTGGCTTTGTTGGTGCAGCCGTCGTGCTAAGAGGGGGGCATATTGTGGTGCTGTTAACCGCAGTGCGATTACATTTTCCTCTAAGGCTGCCTGAATAGTTTCTGCTGGCCAAATATCAAAGGAGGCTAGTCGCTGCAGTACCTTATTCCGGGCTTTAGCTGCCCGCTCGGGATGACGATCTGGACGTAAGCGGCTGGGGGATTGTGGGAGCACTGCGAGTAGTGCGGCTTCACTATGACTTAAAAAGCGTGCTGATTTCCCTAGGTAGGTAAAACTTGCGGCTTGAACACCTTCAATCGGTCCACCAAACGGAGCAAGATTAACATACAACGTTAGAATTTCTTGCTTAGAGAAGTGCCATTCGAGCTGTAAGGCACGAAACATCTGCCTGAGCTTGCCTGATAGGGTCCGTGAATGTGGGTCCAGTAGACGTGCTACCTGCATGGTGATGGTTGAGCCCCCTGAGACAATGTGACCATAACGAATGTTCTGCCAGGTTGCACGAAGCAAAGCAATAGGGTTGATACCAGGGTGTTGATAAAACCAGCGATCTTCATAGCTGAGTAAGGCATCAATGTACAAGGGGGAAACTTGGTCCAGCTTTACCGGGTAGCGCCATACGCCATTTTGATCAGCAAAACTGCGCAAGGGGGAGCCATCATTAGCGACGACGGTGCTGGCAAATAGGGATGCACTGGGTAAGGGCAAAGGCCACTGTTTGTCAGCGGCCCAAAACCCTAGGGGAATGATGATAAAGCCTGCTACGGCGCAGTATAGCAATAGCTTATAACGTAGCAGGTGTTTCTTTAACAGCTTTTGCATGGTTAAAAGCTGTCTCGCGTTATAACAGGTACTAATAGAGTAGGCGCTATAACAACTGGCACTGTAAAAGCCAGTGCTGAAAAAACAAGTATCACCCCATGTCTATTGAGGATCATCTGCACTGACATGGGATTTCACCCTAAGCTCATCAATGGTCTCACCAATGCTAAAGTATTGAGGCTGATACATCGCTTCAACAAAGGCAGGAGGTACCTGGTAAGTACCTGGGGTTACTGCTCTGGCCAGGAAAAACAGCTCGTACTGGCTATTGCTGTAAGGCATATCCAGTGCGGCAACATAGCGGTCTCCACGGTACTCTTGATGGCTTAACTCAGTGTTGCGTTGTAAGCGACTTATAGGCGTGCCATTAATCATTAATTGTTCTGCACTCGCACTGGTTGCCAGGTTTTGATTTTCTAACTCAAGACCCGCAGGTAACAGGTTGACCACCAGTACATTACGTAGTGGCTTTTCTGTTTTTGGCTGGAGGCGAACAATCACCAGATCCCCTGTTTGTAGTGAGGATAGTGTTAATGGCTTGCCATCAAAACTATAGAACGACCGTTGAATAGACAACTGGTTGCTTACAGGCTTTGGTGGTAGTGAAGGGTAGCCAGTGACATCAAGGGTTGCGAAAAGACCACGCTTATCTTGAGTGGTGATGGTTAAGCCCTCTTTGAGCTGTTCATAGCCATAAGCCTGCTGCAGGTTGACCAGGTTTTTCAAAGGGGTGGCCTCTTGCCCTAAGGTCAGTTCGCCAGACCAAGTTTCACCGTGGTTACGCAAGCTGACGCCAGCTAAAAATAAAGCGTTGCGCTCCTGTGTACTGAAGTACTGTTTGTTCTTCAGGCTTTCATGCAAGAGCATAGCTAACTCCCTCACCAGGGAAGAATACTGTTTGGTCGGTTCTAACCAGTGGATGGCCAGGCTTAAGTCACGGGTCCGGCTACCATAACTGTGGTAGTAGTTTTCATTAATGCGTAATTGCTGAACACCTTTGGTAATGGCATTTTGCGCCTGGTTACTATCACCCATTTTATCCAGTGCCAGCCCAAGTTGAACCCAAGCTAATCCGGCGTTGGTTGTCTCCTGATAACGGCTTGAGTACGTGCGGAGTGTGCCTAAGGGGGCTTGTCTGAGCTGAGCCAGCACCCAGGCGCTGTAGGCTCGGGTCGCAAAGGTTGAGGCAGGGTAGTTATCCTGGGGTAGATTTTGGGTTTGCACATAATGCTTCAACCGCTCAAGGGCATTATCTAATGCTTGCTTGGGTACAGCATAACCTGCCAGCTGTGCTTGCAATAAGAAGTCAGTGACATAAGCCGTTAACCATGGCTCCTCAGGGCTGGTATTTGACCATAATCCAAAACTGCCATCGCCGCGCTGCATACCTAATACCCGGTCAATGGCTTTTTGAATGGCCGCTTTACGCTTCTGTTGCGGAGAGCCTTCAATACCCAGCTGCTGGAGTACTTTATCATTGGCTTGCAGCTGAGGGTATACACCACTGGTAGTTTGCTCTAGGCAACCATAAGGATAAGCTTTCAACGCAGAGAAATGTGCAGCGACGTTGATAGCAGGGTAACTGCTCATAGACAGCTGTGCCAACACTGTTGTGGGATACAGTGCTTTAATCTCAGCTCCCTCAAAGGTTAAGGGTTTGTCAGGTAAAACCTGTTGTTGAATACGTTGCAGGTGGGCAGGGTAAGCTGGACGAATACCCAGCTGCCAGTTGCGCTCCAGAGTAATCGGCTCATCCTGATGGGGGACTTTGATATTGGCGACGTTCAGCTGAATATTGGCAGTACCAAATAAGGTGCCTGCTTTTACTGGGATACGTAAGGTTTGTTTTTCTCCCTTTTCAAGGGAAAGTTTTTCAGGAAGCGTATCCTTCAGTATGGATAAACCATTGCTCGTAATGAACTCAAGACTCAGCGCTTGGTTTTGCTCACTGAGGTTGTGGATATCCAACGCTAAAGTTGATTCATCATTGTTTGCCAGGAAGCGGGGCATGGCTAACTGTGTGACAACAGGTGCAGCGACTGTAACGGCTTGTTCATTATGACCATACTGATGATCATTAAAGGCAACGGCCATCAGTCTGACCTGGCCATTAAATTCGGGAATAGCAAAGTTTACTTCTGCTTCACCCTGATCATTCACTGTTACTGGGCCAGAAAACAGGGAAACAATTTGCACATCACTAGCAGGTTGTTGTCCTCCGCGAGTCAGGTCTGCATCCCCCCCGAACATTAACTCAGCAATACTGCCACTTTCAGGTTGAATAATCTTCTGGTAGAGGTCGTACTGACTCACTTCGTAACGCCGTTGCCCAAAGAACCACTGGTTCGGGTTGGGTGTTTCATAACGAGTGATGTTTAAAACACCTACGTCAACAGCAGCAACAGTCACCTGAGTAGGCTGGTCACTGTTAATGCCTGTGAGTTTCAATTTTGCGGTGAGCTGGCTGTTGGGAATAATTTTATCTGGTGCGTTAATCGCAATCGCCAGCTCGCGTTGGCGGCGATCAAGTGGTAAGTGCTGTACACCGACTGCACGACGGATAAGTTGATGTTCTTTGCCAGGCTGAATAACAACTGCACTGACATAGAGGTTATGCTGATCCCAGTCGTCGCTGACGGGAATAGTAAAGGTTTTACCTTCAGCAGGCACCTCAATGCTATCCCACCAAAGCGGCTGATTACCTTCAACCAACAGATAACCTTGACCGGCAAAGGGGGCATTTACTGTGACCTGGATATTGTCCCCAGCCAGGTAAGCCTTTTTATCCAATGTCAACTGGATTTGATCGGGGCGGCTGTCACTGTCAGGTGCTTGTTGCCAGCCAGCATAGAAGCGATAGCTGGAAACTTGCTGGCTACTAGGATCGGTTACCTCTAAACGATAATGACCGTATTTTACGGGCACCTGCAGCTTGGTTGGACCATCTGCAGATAATGCTAAAGGCTGTTCATAGGTAGCATATTCAGTGACAGTATAAGAGCTGTCCCAGCCGGATGATTCAGAATAGTGCCAGTTATAATGACGCTCCTCTCGAATAAGTTTGGCTTGCACGCTGGGTGATGTTTGTAGCTCACCTTCCTGGTTGGTTTTAACGACCTCAAAGCTGACCAGGCTGTCACTATCACTGTTATCGTCTTTAAATAAAGGACGAATACCTACCAGTGTCGGGTGAGGAAAGACATGGTAAGTGCGATTGCGGGTAACAGGTCGACCACCACTTTCCAATAAGCTGGCCGATACGGTAATTGCTAATGGAGACTGGGTTTCTTGCCACTCATTTTTGATATCAATACGGCCTTTGCCATCCGCATCGAGTTTTAATGAGCTAAGCCCCTGGCGCTGGTTAAAGGCATCATAGCCAGTAATTCCAAAATGGTAGTCAGGCCATTGACTGAGTGGATGGCTTGTACTGCGTACCCACACTTTGGGTTGTACTTCATTACCTGCGGCAGGCGCACCATAAAGATAATCACCTTCTACTGGGACAGAAAGCGCATCGTTGGCGGTAAGTGATGTTGGCTGCTGGCTGGGAACGCCTAGGTCGAGCTTCATACGTTCGGGTAAAAAGTCTTCTACCAAAAAGTCGTATTGGAATACAACGTCGCTAGGGGTAGTGACCTTTAATTGCCAGCGACCTGTTGGGGCATTGGCAGGGATAGTATAAGCATGTTGAAAATAATTTTGCTGTTCAGCACGCCAGGTAAAGCTGTTTAAGACTTTGCCATCAGGGCGAATAATGTCTGCTTGTAACGGAAAACCTTTAACGGTTTGTCCATCGGTGCCACGCAGTAAGGCGCTGAAATCAATTTGCTCGCCAGGCCGATATAAATCACGAGGTGTATAAATAAAGACTTCATGTGGCTGTTGCTGGCGCTTGCCTAGTTTAAAGTTGGCTAAGTCTAGTGCGGGGGTGAATAAGGGGACAACTGAAGTATGCTGCTCATGTTCTGCAACTAATAAATAAGCGTTTTTTATTGGCTTAGCAAAGCTGGCATGACCTTTATTATCTGTATTTTGGAGATCGCTGATGCGAACACCTTGTTTATCGAGCAGGTAAACATTTGCACTGGCCTTGGATTGGCCGGTTTGCAGACTGTTGACCCAGACATCCAGTCGGTCACTGTAACTGCGGGCATGAACGCCTAAGTCACTGATCGTGAAATAGGTAGCAGGGTATTGATATTGGTAGTCTCCTTTAGCACGCATGACGGCTAAGTAGATACCTGGTTGTGTTAACGGTGACAGGCTTTGTACAGGAATATGGCTAACTGCACGGGTATTAGCTTTGGTCTTTAAATCAAAGCGGCCGCTATGGGCTAATTCAAGAAATGGCTTTAGCTTTTCAAGATAGTAAATCTCGATGCTGGCACGCTGTTGATACTGCTTAAAAAATTCAGATAAGTGATCAGGTTTTACCCGGAAGAAATCAATATCCACCTCTGGAATATTGACTGACATGACCGGTAGACCTTTTTTGACTGGGGCTGGTAGCAGTGAACCACTACTGGCAAAACCAACCACGGGCACCATTGCTGGAGCAGTAATTTCATGACGGGTGGTTTGGTCCAGGGTTTTTCCTGTCACTGAGGTGAGTGTTTTCTCGACGAAAACAGAGTACTTTTGTTCAGGCTGAAGGCCGACAAATAATAGTGTGTTTGGATTTGTATCAAGAATCCACTCACCTTTAACTTCATGGCCTTTACTGTCTTCAACTGTCAGGTGTGGGCTGTTATTAGTCTTAGGGTCCAGTGGCTGACTAAGCACCACTTTAGCAGCAAGCCCTTCTTTATGGGCAATACTACTAACGTTGAGTACTTGAAAATATAAAGGAATAGCTTCTTGTGATTGCTGGGGAGCGGTTTTGTCTTTGGTTGCTTGTGCTGTAGTTGCAGGCTTTTCTGCAGAGGGTTTGGATGGCTCATCATCAGAGCAGGAAATAAGAGTAAGGCAGCAGCAAACCAATAAGACAGGTCGTAACCAAGCCATAGTTCTTCCCTAGTGTTTGTCATTGGGTGGGATAAATTGTATGCGCCTAGAAACGCTTTAGTTTTCTAAAAAAAACAGCTTTCTAAATCAATGGCTAGTCAGTACCAGAAAGAGTACTTGTTATATCTGGTATCTGGCAGATCGAGTATAGTGCGGGAGTATATATTAACGCGATGCTCGACTTTTATTAGTTTGAAATGACAACCCCTGACCCCAACCTTTGTTTTGCCGAAACAAATTCAAAGGGACAGGGGATGTCAGTAGAAGAGTTTATCATAGCAGTTTATTGCTGGGTTGATGATACCTTTAATGATTTACTTAAAG
>NZ_AUAF01000095.1 GCF_000428585.1 Zooshikella ganghwensis DSM 15267
CTGACATCCCCTGTCCCTTTGAATTTGTTTCGGCAAAACAAAGGTTGGGGTCAGGGGTTGTCATTTCAAACTAATAAAAGTCGAGCATCGCGTTAATATAAGGGTTTTGACTAAAGGGTTGCAATACTGAAATATATCTGTATTATAAGCGGCCCGTTGGGTCGTTAGCTCAGTCGGTAGAGCAGTTGGCTTTTAACCAATTGGTCGCAGGTTCGAATCCTGCACGACCCACCATCTTATTACTCCTGTTTCCCCCCCCCCTTTTTTTGCAATATCTTTAGCCTTATTAGTTTATTTATATGGTTTTTCTTCTTGGATAGCTTTGGCTTGCTTGCAGTAAACAGTTCGAAATAATATATCCAGCCATTGTTTTCAGCCGGCATAATCTAAAACTATCCCCTCCAGCTAAGCTTTATGTGATAGTTCTAGTATGCCGCAGCTATTAGTTACTGACGTACTAATCGCAAACTGGTTGTTGGAGCAGCTTCAAAGTTACTCCTGAATGGGTTGATATCTAAGCCGCCACGGCGGGTGTAACGAGCAAAGACAGATAACTTTTCAGGTGCACAATAACGTTGAATATCAACAAAAATACGTTCGACACATTGTTCATGAAACTCTTGGTGCTGTCGAAAAGAGATGATATAGCTTAATAAGGCTTCTCGATCAATCTGAGGGCCTTGATAATGAATCTGAACACTTCCCCAGTCGGGTTGCCCTGTTACCAAGCAGTTTGATTTCAATAAGTGGCTATGCAGTGTTTCTGATACAACTGTATTTGACGTAGCATTTTCCAGTAAAGCAGGGTTTAGCTCATAGTGATTAACACTTATATCAAGCTCATCCAACAGCGTCCCATCTAACTCTGCCATTTGGAGCGAGGCATCAGATAATGGGTGGATTTGTACAGTGACAGCACCACCAGCACATGCAGATAAATCTCGTTGTAAGGTTGATGTGACCTCTTCTAGAGAATCAAATTGGGTTTGATTAAAACTATTTAAGTACAGCTTAAAGGATTTTGACTCGATTAAATGAGGGGTTGAAGCATCAATCCGCACTTCACCTGTCGCTACACAGGGTTTACCCTTGGTGTTAAGCCAAGATAATTCATAGAGAGTCCAAAGATCTTCACCATGAAAGGGTAAAGCCTCATCTTTCACGCCAATCTCTGTCCGATTAAGTTGTCTAGGAACGGGGTGAAGCAGGTCTGGTTTATAGTGACAAACATACTCAGTTGTTTGCCCAAGTGGAAGCTTTTTTAAGATATCATTATTACTCATTCGTTCTTTATTCCCAGCAACAAATCATACAGGGGTAAGAGGGGGCTTGAAGCAATGATCGCTACTTTAGTCTTATTGTGCAAGTGCCTCTTGGGCAGGTAAACTGCCTCCACTAAAATGCGCAGATTTATGATTTGTAAAGGGTAATAGCTGTAGATGTCAGAATAAGCATACCCAGGAGATGTGCCATGCAGGAAACTCAACCGATACTTTCAGGCATCACGATTTACCCTGTTAAATCGACGGCAGGTATTTCACTGTCTTCTTCTTATGTTGAACCTCAGGGCTTGGCATTTGACCGACGTTTTGTATTAGTTGATCAACAAAATAAGTTCATTACTGCGCGTACTGAACATAAATTATTACAAGTCTGTGCTAGCTTGACTGTGGAAGGATTACAACTTTCTGCTCCAGGTATGGATTCCCTCGCTATTGACTATCGACTGTTTACTGAATGCCAGAAGCAGTCTTTAGAAATCTGGGGGAAGCAAACTGATGGGATGCATGGTAGCCAAGCCTATGATCTATGGTTTTCAGATTATTTAGGTAAACCTTGTACGTTGCTATATCAGGGAAGTGACAGTACGAGAGCTATTAAAAACAATCCAGAGTATAAGGTAAGCTACGCCGATGGCTTTCCACTATTGCTTATCTCAGAAGAGTCATTAGCTGACCTTAATCGTTACACTGCTGAGCCTATAAATATGAACCAGTTTAGACCAAACCTGGTGGTTTCTGGCGTCAGTGATGCATTCGCAGAAGATGGATGGGATCGTATTCTTATTGGTGAGGTCGAGTTTTTAGTTGTTAGGCCATGCACTCGTTGTGTTTTAACCACAGTTAATCCAAAGACGTTGCAAAAAAGTCCAAACAATGAGCCATTGAAAACGTTAATGACCTATCGGCGTGATATAGAAGGGAGAGTTGATTTCGGCCAGAACTTGATAGCGCTAAATGAAGGTGCAATTAACGTTGGTGATGTCGTTGAGATTGTCTCAACAAAAGCAAAACCTGTATACATCGATCTTCGTTCAATGGTGGCATCAACAAATGTTAATGTTAAGAATCAGCTTTCTGAAGCAGAGTCTCTGTCTCCAGAAAAAGACACCATTGAAATTGATAAAGAAAATAAAAATACTAACAGTAAGAAACCACCTTGGCCTGCAACAGAACAAGGTCATTTAAAATGTCTGCATCGAGTACAGGAGACTTGGAATACCGTCACTTTTTGGTTCAAATTGCAGGAGGACTGGGCGCTATCATTTAAAGCAGGTCAGTATATAACACTGCATCAGGAAATAAATGGAGAGTCTATTTCTCGTTGCTATACAGTCTCCTCGGCGCCAAATAATACAAATAGTTTTGCTATTACCGTGGAATGTACTAAAGATGGCGTATTTTCTAACTGGCTCCATGAGTATTGTCAAAGTGGTACGTTAATAAAATCAAGCAAGCCGGAAGGTTTGTTTCATAATGAAGCAACAGAGAATCAAAAAGTCTTACTGTTGGCTGCGGGTAGTGGAATTACTCCAATGCTGTCTATGATTCGTTATTGGAGTCAGCAAAAATCTGATAAAGACATTATCCTGATTTATACAGCTAAAACAGAAATTGATTTAGTAAGTGCTGATGAACTGAAAGTGATTGCCAGGCATTATCCAGCACTGCAATTAATATTCTGCCTCACCCAAAGTGATATGAGCTGGCCAGGATTTAAAGGTAGATTGAATCAGTCAAAAATTCAGCAAATGGTACCTGATATAAATCAGCGTGCCGTTTATATTTGCGGTGGTGAAAGTTATATGGCTGATATGCGTGAAGCATGTTGGGCATTGATGGCAAAAGAAATATACGAAGAGCATTTTCAGCTTGCCATTAAAGATAAGCCTGTTAAAGACCAGCGAAGTATTACAGTGCTTTTTGATAGCTGGGATACATTTATTGAGGATGGCAATAGTCAGGATACATTACTAGAGCAGGGAGAAATGGCTGGCCTGGATTTAGATTATTCCTGTCGTGCAGGTGTATGTGGTATTTGTAAGGTAAAGGTAACCTCAGGCTCATATGACCATGTTGCTGATTACGCATTGACAGAAGATGAAAAGGAAAACGGAATTGCATTGGCATGCTCTTGCATACCTCAGACTGATATTGTAATTGAGTCACTATAGGATACTTCCAAGCCATATTTGCCTTTTAAAAGAATGGGGTTTGTTCTGAGAAGCGACTTGTAACGCTACTAGTTTGACAAATCATTTCTTTAGGGATGAATAATTTATAATTGTTCTATCGTTCCAATTGTGAGGTGTGCGGTATTCTTTTGTTTATCACAGGCCGACATCAAAATCATATCACTGGGAAATACCACGGGTGCTCTTTTAAAAGTGATTGATGTATAGCAAAAAGTGGATTTGCAATTGTTCTGAGTTTAAAGGCAAGTATACCCAAAACGAAGGGTTTTTATACCCCAAGGGCACAAGGGTGCGGCCGTTAAATGCTCCTCGGCAATAGCTCCTGCATTGCTCTACTATATGACATCCATGTCATTATGCATAAACTGCATTCACATCATCCTTAGTGTTCAAGAGCGCTGACAACAAACCCTAAAAATGATTCGTGAAGGGTATATGTCAGTTTACTGCTTAACGGCTAATAGTGGTCGATAAACGAATTGACTTAAAATAGGTATACACAATATGATGTATTTTTTAATTTGATCAATTGAGCTAAGGGTTAAGTACATATATATACTTATTATAGAGTGCAGTGCCTAAAGCTCGTTGCATGTAATGAGCGTTTATTGATTGTCAATGCAGATAAATATTGAAACGCTGTTTTCTTAATTAAAGAAATTGGTAGTAGACCAATATATTGGTATACATGTTTACTAAATAATTGATGTAGTAGCAGATTTATACCCAGGCTCGTTTGCTACAGTGAAGCTTGATATATTTAACATAGTTTATTCGATGTAAGATAGAAGAATTAAATCTGATATATGCAGAATGGTATCGGTATGAGAACTAGCTTGTACACTTTACCTTCATTCTTTTATACAGTTTGGGCTTCCAGGATATTAAACGACAAAAGGGTAAAAGGAGTTAAAATGGCGATTACTACAGCTGATGGTTGGGTGGTAGTCCACGATAAACCCATCAATGGTTTTCCCTGGTTGTATCGTCGGCTAATTGATCCAGACCATTTTCAAATTCGCTATGCCACACCTCATGGTGACTGGGTAGAGAAGATAGGGTCTTTGGACTTGTTAGGTGAACTACCAGAGCCTGATGACCATATTGACTGTGTAGTGGCTGGTCACTGTCTTATGGATGATGATGATACTAGTTCAATTGCGCTGCTCAAGATTGGCGTAAGACACTAGTTTACTTACACTCTTCGTGTTATTTCCAATAACACTGAACTTAAATGCCCTTGTCCACATAGGGCATTTATGGCTTCAAGAGTAAATACCCTTCACGAATGATTTCTAGGTTTTGTTATCTTCACTCCTCACCCCAATCACCTATTAATATAGGCTCATGGGGCTTCATCACTCGATGGCTGCACCTAAAAACCATTTGTATTGGGTATATTTACCACCACACTGCTCACTGCTTATTTAACAATAAAGCCTGTCCAGATTATCCTTTAACAACTTCGCTTCTAAACAGTTCCTTCTTTTTATCAAGTAATCCAAAGTCCGATTAGCTATATATACGACAAATGGTTAATATTAGTGATTTAGTATTTGAGTTAAGCTAAGTAATTTTGGGTTTTTATGGCGAACTTTAACACACACATTAATGTTGCTGCAGCAGCAGGTGGCGTTGTATCTATTGTGGGATTGGGAGAAGGCTGGCTATCAATCTCCCAAGCGCTGACAACATGGCTGCTTATTTGTATTGGTGGTGTTTTGCCTGATATTGATTCTGATCATGCTAAGCCAGTTAAAGCGTTATTTACCGCGCTTGCTGTTGGGTCAGTCGTGTTAGTCGTTACACACCTAAAACCAGTGCCAGCCACACCTTTTTTGCTGTTAATAGGTTTTTCCGTATTTTTAAGTGTACGCATTCTTGGTTATAAAGTATTTGCAAAGTTTAGCGTGCACCGGGGTATTTACCATTCACTGTTGGCAGGTGCATTTTTTATGTCGATTACAATTGCGCTCTGTCACTATGCACTGCAAGCTAACCCAGTATTAGCCTGGGGTAGTGGTATTGCAATTGCGTTTGGTTTTTTGATTCATCTCACACTTGATGAAATATACAGTGTTGATATTGCGGGTGCACGAATTAAAAAATCTTTTGGTACGGCATTAAAACCTATCGATTTTAAGAACCCACTAAACTCGGTGTTAATGGGTGGAATTGTAGCGGCGTTATTTTTTATTTCACCCTCCCCATCCCCCTTTGTAGATTGGTTGGTTAAGTAACTTACTACAGATATGCCTACCTGCTATCTACTATGAACTAATGTGTAGACTGGCGGTAGGCATTTAGCTCTTTCAATAACCAAGATGAGCTGTTTTGTACAGCTTCCCCTTTGCAATGAATACGATAGTGCTTGCCAGATAATTCACTTTTGGTAGCGCTATAACGAATAAAATCTTCAGTGCTTTTCACTTTGTCTTGAAAGTAGTCATATTTCTTTTGAATATGCTCTACCGCTTCACTGCCTGCATGCATCTCACCATTTCGTTCATACTTGCATGTGGTGTTTTGGACAAACTCTAATAGATGGGTAATTTCATTCTTGGTTGTAGGGCTTATGTCGGCTATTCCCTTGGTACTTACAAGCAGTACAGCCAGCGCAATAGTGATTGAGTACTTCATTTAAAACACCTGCTTATCCGTTTAACCATTGATCATAATGGGTGAATGCAGATCTGGCAACTTGAGCTTTATCACTCCAGGGGAATACGATCATCATGGCTTGGAGGAGATGAAATCACCAGCAAGTGTAAATCTACAGTTCCCTGATTACTGAGCTTGTGGTTGACCCCTGGGGTTATATTGAAACCTTGGTTAGTGTTCAATATGTACGTTTGGTTTTCGACTTCAAGTGTGGCTTGACCTGCTAAAACGTAAAAGAATTGCTCTGATTGTTGGTGATGGTGTTTAACTTCGGAACAACCCGGAGGTACACACTCTTGAATAACACTTAAGTTTGCTGATTTAGTCAGGTGCCAACCATCACACATTTCACCCCAGGTATAATGTTCTGCATTTTTGGTCGATATGATACCCATCAAAAAATCCCTTCCTGTTTAAAAACTGCCGTAGCCTCTTGCAACCAAAAGTGCAAGTAAAGGCATTAACAAAAATAAAGTTAACTCTACTCGAATAATGATAGGAATAGACTTTGATACGGATATATTTTTTAAAGCACTTTTGCGGCTTTTTATAAAAAATATGGTAGGGTAAATAGAAAGAAGAACAATTAAAATAAAGAGTGAAATTTTGGTGTGAAAAATCCAGTTCTTAAGATAATAGTCTGCAGGTTTTCCTACCACGAACCATAAAAGTAACCCTGCAGTTAAGGTCACTAATGCGCTAATACCATAAATAGCATCTACAATTGCGATTTTTCTAATTTGCTGTGATGTGAGTTCTTTTGCAATAAGTAAGTGTTCTGCTACAAGTGTCGCACCTAAACCAATAATGCCAATATAATGAAAATAACGAATAATTATTTCTGTCATTGACTATGTCCGTTTTAGTAATTGACGTTATATGCTTTTATACTTATGTAGTTTTATAAGGCTCGTCAACAAGCATATTATTAACTGTTATATAAAACAACATTGATATGCTCTGTTAAGAATAGGACAGTCAGATTAGATGGCTTATGTTAAGAGTGGCTTACCTTTTCGAGTTCTCTTAGCTGACATTAATATTGCGCTCACATCGTCAACATTGGTAAATATACCCTTCACGAATCATTTTTATGTGCGCTATCCATAGCGCTCACCCTAACGGGCCAGCGAAGCTGTTCTAATGTGTTCCCGACACATTAGTAGGGTTTGTTGTCAGCGCTCTTGACTACCAAGGATGGTGGGAATGCAGTTTATGCAGGAGCATTTAACTGCCACCCCAGTCACTTATTAATATAACCGCCCAGCAGCGCTGTTATATCAATTAAAGTGGCTACCTCAAGTTTCACAGCAGTAAACTTGCCCAGGGGCTTCATCGCTTGACGGCCGCACCCTTGTGTCCTTGGGGTATAAAAACCCTTCGTTTTGGGTATAGATAATTATTTTGTCAGACAATGGGTTTTGTACCCTAAAAATGATTCGTGAAGGGCGTAGTCAAAGGCGTGCTTGGATCGAGGTAAAGCTTCATATATTACGTATTATTCATCTAACGGATATCCGGTACAATAAGCCTTTGTTATTTCCTAACCCGTTGGACCCCTTGCTATGGATACTGACATACTGCTGAGTAAAGTTACCTTTTTGTTTATCCTTGTTATGCTTGGCTATGTGGCCGGAAAGCGCCTTCCTCTTAATACCCGTACGTTTTCTTCTCTTCTTATTTATGTTGTAGCGCCTATTGTTATTTTTACAGGCATGATGGAAGCACCCATTAAGCTCAGCTATGCCATGCTACCAATAATGTTTTTTTGTATTTCTTGTAGCTTAGCTTTTATAGCTTTTCTCTGGGGAGGGCGTTTATGGCAAGATAATACACGTAATTTATTTGCTTTTTCTTCTGGTACGGGGAATACCGGATATTTTGGATTGCCAATTGCAATGGCATTATTTGATGCAGAAGGCGTTGCGGTTGTGCTATTTTCATTAATGGGTTTTATGGTATTTGAGAGCACGGTTGGTTTTTATATTACTGCACGCGGTAATTTTACTATTCAGGATAGTCTGCGCAAAATATCTCGATTACCTTTAATTTACGCATTTTCAACGGGCTTGCTTTTAAATTTAGCGGGCTTCCATTTACCTACTAATTTAGCAGAAAGCCTGGAAGCCTTTAAAGGAGCTTATACTGTATTGGGTATGATGATCGTGGGACTAGGGTTAGCGCAGGTATCGCGTAGTCATATTGATATGAAATTTATTGCAGTCACATCTATCGTTAAATATATCTTTTGGCCTGCAGCCGTCATCATTGCAATTATTATTGATCACTTTGTTTTCCACAGTTTTAATCGCACGATTTTGTACGGCATTTTACTAATGTCGATGGTGCCATTAGCCGCGAATAATATTGCAGTAGCTGTTGAGTTGGATGCTCAACCACAAAAAGCTGCAGTTGCAGTACTTGCCAGTACAGGCATGGGCATAATTATTATTCCATTTTATATGTCGTTAGTGCTTGCGTATTTTTAACACATTAATTTTCCATCCCCACCCTAACCCTCTCCTTACTCAGAGGCTGTCGCAAAAGGTTATGAGCGAAGCAAAGACAAGGCAAAAATCGGCGAAAAGGCGGAGTTTATACTTAATAAATGAGTACTTTGAGCCTATTTTTAACGCAGTATTTGCAAGCGCAGTAGTTTTGCGACAGCCTCTTGATGGGGAGGGGATAATATACATAGCAATAGGTTGCGTGTTCATTCCGCTTTTTATTGAAAGGAATGGAATAAGCTGTATGGTTTTTTTAATTCCTCCCCCTTGTTGAAGGGGGAGGTTGGGAGGGGGTTAAGTAGTGTGGTTAGGTAAGCGTTTTAGCAGGAAAAGCTTCAAACCGCATAATAAATCCAGACACTTTTACAAGCACCCATAAAAATAATAGTGGTAATAAGACAGTTTGTAGCAAAAAGCTGGCAATTAATAACATCATGTCTTCAATCGCTTGATTTGCTTTAGCATGTAATGCCTCAAATTGCTTTGAGGGATTGAGCTGTTGACTCACCTGATTCCAACGATCACGCAGTGAGTCCATAAATGATTTATCTTCTTGAGACGCTTCCATGTGCTGTTGTTGAAAGTCTTCAATTGCCTGCGTTGTCATCTGTAAGTGTTCAGTTGCTTGCTGTTGTTGTTCTGCAAGAAAGTGTACCTGCAGTAAATGATTAGCCAGTACAACAATTGTTAAGGCAAAGCGAACCACAATCAGCAGTGAAAACAGCTTAGTAAACCAGAGTTGCGTGCGTGGAATAGCGCGTGGTATCCATATTGCGAAGATCAGCAAAGCTGCCATTGTCGAGAGCATAATGTTAAACCACTGGGCACTGATCATTTGTATCAACAGCTTCTGAATACCGAGTGAAGTAGTACTGGCCAGCATCACCCAGGAAAACCGTTCTACCATATCATTCACTGGGTCGAGTATTTCCCCAGCTTTAAAGGTAAGACCTATACCTACAGGTTCTATTGATAACTCAGTGCCTTGTACAACAGAGATGGCACCGTTCAGCAATCGTGCAGCGGCAAACGTAACAGCAGCGCTTTTTAAGTGCTCAGTGACAATTGCATCGGTGGATTGGTCAATAGGTTTGATCCAGGCAATGCTTGTTAACAAGATAATAATAAAACTGATCAAGCACTTCAGACGTAGTGGCATAGTGGCTCCTTTTCAACCTATCTGGTTAAAAAAGACACTAGCACTTTTGCAGACATTAGCCCAGAGTCCATAATGGGCATTAGGACGTAAGAAGTATTACGCCCTAACTGTGGTGAGAAAAACAAATTGTTCGCCAATTTTATTGTGATAAATCTAACTTTTCAGGCAGGCGTAACACAATAAACTCAGTGTCATCTGGCTGCATAGACGCTAAATGACGCCCTATGCTGAATGGGTAGTTATTGTCGTTCATTACCGCAATATGCTGCTCGTCCAACACTTCAATGTTTTCAATGGTTATGTAACTAAAGGCAAACTTACCGTTGCTGACACCAAAATCGCCAGCTTGTCTATCGGCTAATTGATGAGGGTCTTTAATTGTCATTAAATTGACCAACGGCTTTTTTGAAACCTGACCATCGTCTTGTAGGGTAATGAGGTAGATCATTTTGAAGGCTTCAGCGGTACCTTCTTCATTATCACGTTCAATGACCAACCCATGTTTAGCATTGATCATGGTAAAGTCACCTATTGCTTTGCTCTTATCTGCCATAGGATAACGAAAGTTTTTCCCAGTAAACACCTTGCGCTTGAGGTCAAATACATGAATGAGCAACTCACGCTTTTTGCTATCAATAACAGGTGCTTCGAGCATTGCAAATAAGGTATTGCCATCAGCGCTCAATGCCATACCTTCAAAGCCACTGCTACGATTGATGCTGATGCCATCAACCAAGGCGGTGTTGCGGTAGGGCCAGTATAGTCCTGCTAACCAAGGCGTGTTCTTTCCCAGTTCATCCTGCAAGTTGGTACCATCATCAGCATAGGGACCTTTATTGGGGAAATCACCAATCAGGTAAACGGTGCGAATAGCGGGATAGTTTTTCTGAATATATAACAGTGAGCGAAAATCAAAGCTTTGAATATCCGCTCGCTTAGTTAATCCATTGCGTTTGATCGTATTCGCCAAAATCATTGCCATTTTTTCAGGTGTTACAGTTCGGCTTTTATATACGACACCATGTTTATCACGATCACTGCGAGGGTTTAATTTCGTTTCTATATTAAACCGAACCTGCTCAGCCACTTTACTACGTTTAACAGCAAGTGGATGATTTTTACCTGCACCTGTTGTATAGAACTGTTGGTAAAAACGCACGAAGCCAAAAACCTGCTGTATGCTGGGTGGTGTATAGCTATGCTTTAAACCCACTTGTTTGGTAAACGCCAAAGTGACGGGTGATAGGTTGGGGTCATTAACTTGAGAATTACCACGAAACACTTTATCGCAAATAAAGCGATTTTGGATTTCTTTTAGGGTTAGGTTTTTAATCAGCTTTTGTTGGTGCTCTGTATAAGGCTGGTTATTACCTAAACGACATTTTTCTGCCTCTAAGTAAGGGTCATGACTGAGCACAGCTACACCATCTTTAGTAATGCCAATGTCTGTTTCCAGCGTTGTCATCAGGTTATCCAGCGCGACTTCCATGGCCGGTAACGTGTTTTCGGGGCGCAAGTTACGACCACCACGATGACCTTGGGCATCAAAGCGTTGGCTATCAATCAGTCCTTCAGGGGTTAGATAATCTGGCTTACCATCTTTATTGCCATCAAACTGCTTAACTGCCGTTAGCAATAAATCTGGACGATCAGAAATAATACCATCCACCCCAAGCGCCATAAGTTCTAGCATTCTTGGAAGATCATTCACTGTCCAGGTAACAACAGGGTAACCCGCTTGCTGAATCGACTGAATATCAAATACATCACTTGCCGCAAGCTTTAAACCATTGGGGGTGTCTTTATCACGGGCATAATGGCTTACCCTTGGATTATTATCCTGCAACATCACATGGTAAGGCGAAAACACCGGCTGATAATTTGCACCCTGTTGTGCTGTATGTTGAGCAACAGCATTCATAATACGAACGCTGGAGCCTTCTTCTAAATAAGGGTTTTGTGGTGAATTTAAATAATGGCCTGTCCGGCTAAAATTGGGTAGTCGGTAAGGTTCTTCTAATACTTTGCCATTGGCATCCACATGCAGTAAAAAAGGACCAAATTCATCGCCTAGCCAAAACGTGCCATCTGCAGTACGACGTACAGATTCAATATCAAAATCAGCACCGGTTAAAATACGCCGTTGCGTAAAGTGGTTAACAATAGCAAAGGGAATTTTTTGATCAGGGTCGTGTAGCTCAATAAAGCCATTTACCTCAACTTTACCTGCATCAGGCTTACCATTTGTTTTTAGCTGAGGCTGAATAGTATATAAACGCAGATTAAAATCGGCAGAGTTTTCCACCTTACCAAAGCCATTGTCTGACATGGCTAAAAAGGTGCCATCGGGATTTTTTAAAAGTGCTGAAAAACCTTGGATCGGCTGCCCTTTTGTAAAAGGCGTATGTTTGCCGTTTATAGGTGATGCCCCTAAACGCTTACCAGCCACTGGCCCTTCAGCAAAGCTGTCAGCAGGTAGTTTTGCATAGCCCACTAACGTTGCTGGGGCAGGCTCGGTATAGTGTTGACAACCAGAAAGAATTACTGCGAGTGATGTGCCTAAAGCACAGCGGGAGAGAAAGTGATATTTCATAGTACGCCTACTACCTTTCTTTTTTATAAGCGAAACGATAGCGTTAACTAGTCATGAGTGACTTATAAACTGCACATTTTTCGCTCAACTTACTGTCCATGTGTTGCTTTTTAGTGACGGTAACATGACAAATTTAAAATATAAAGCCTAACCCCCACTTGAACTTTACATCTTATTGAGAAGGGGGTGAGCCGTAACTTTTAGTTTCTCTACTCTATTTGCGGGGAGATATTTTCGCATTAAGTCCCTCCCCCTTGTTGAAGGGGGAGGCTAGGAGGGGGTTAAATGAGCGTAAATATAAGTACTGAATTTGCGGTATGCAGTACAAACCCCACCCTAACCCTCCCCTTACCAAGGGGAGGGAATATGCGGTTCATAAAGTATATTTTTTGCATTCAGCTCCTCCCCCTTGTTTGAAGGGGGAGGCTAGGAGGGGGTTAAATGAGCGTAAATATAAGTACTGAATTTACGGTATGGAGTACAAACCCCACCTTAACCCCCCCTTACCAAGGGGAGGGAATATGCGGTATATAAAGTATATTTTTTGCATTAAGTCCCTCCCCCCTTGTTTGAAGGGGGAGGTTAGGAGAGGATTAAAAAACAAACGGAAAATTAATCCTTTAAAGCACGAATAAACGCTTTTGCTGTGCTTTCACTGGACTGAGGGTTTTGCCCTGTAATTAATAAGCCATCAATTTCAATATGATCGGACCAATTATCAGACCCACGATAATCAGCGCCAAGTTCACGCAACCGGGTTTCCAATAAAAACGGCATATGGTTGGTCATACCTACTTCATGCTCTTCTTCATTGGTAAATGAGGTCAAAATACGTCCTTTGACAAACTGGGGGCCATAACCAGGTATATCATTGATTAAAGCACAAACACCATGGCATACCGCAGCAACGGGTTGATGCTTTTCAATATAAAAACCAATGGCATAGGCTACGGCCGGGTTGTTAGGTAAATCAAACATAGTGCCGTGTCCCCCAGGAATAAATAAACCACAATAATTAGCAGGGGCTACGTCAGTGAGGGGAATGGTATTTTCTAACACCATCATCGCTTCTGCATGTTCCCCCTCTTTGGGCAGGCTTTGTTGGTCTACGGGTGCTTTTCCCCCTTGAATACTGGCAACAGTAATATCAAAGCCGGCTTGCTTTATTTGTTCGTAAGGTACGGCAAATTCCTCAAACCATAAACCTGTGGTCTTGTCATCCGTGAGTTGACTGTGGCTGGTCACCAGCATCAACACTGCTTGATCACTCATTGAACACTCCTTGTTATACGTTATAAGACTGTATGACAAGTATAGTGTAGTTAAGGGACAGGTGTGTGAAGATAAAGGAGGGGAGAAGCTCTAGTAAATTTAGAATAAGCCCCTATGAATACTCTTTTTGTAAAAGTTTCATAGGGGGCTAAATGTGTATTACACTCAGTTTTTAATAGACTTTTGGAAGTCAACTAATTGTTGCTGCTGATGTTGGGGGGCGTTTTCAATGGCTTGAGTAATCAGCATTGCTGCTTTGTCTTTTTCACCAATATCATCTTGTACACGGGCCTCCAAATAATAATAATACCAACTATCATTACTACTATGGGTCTGAAGCCATTGAGTCCACTCAAAAGCTTCTGAAGGATAATACTTATACCAAGCTTCAATCCAACGGTGAATGATTAACGTTGTTGAAGGAAATGATCGCACCATAGTTGCAGCAAAAGAGTTGGGTGCTGGGATAACGGGTCTAATCAGCCAGTAGGTGTTTGTGAGATGTAAGCAAAAGAGCAATATAACAACTCCGCTACATACGCTCTTGTATGTGGTAGTTAATATTGGTTTTTCGTTGTTTAACGATATTGGCAATAGATAAGCAATACACAGCGCAAAAACTAAAATAGAGTAGGAATGATAAAATACGCCTGCATTTAAAGAGTGTAAGCAGAGTGATACTGCGGCAAAAAAAGCAATAATTTGAGTATGACTTTCAATAGTTTTTTTGTAGATTTTTAAGAGTGTATTAATCAGTATATAGCCGATCAGTGAAAGAAAGCTGACTGTGCCTATAGTTCCCCAGTCATGGAGAGCCTGTACAATAGCGTTATGGGGTTGCATAAACACAAAGTTTTTACATGTGACTTGATAAGTATTGACACCATAACCAAACAGAAGTGTTTTAAAACTAGATAAACTTTGGAGGGTTTCAATCCACATACCAATTCGGACGGCAATTGACATTCTGCTTAAATGTTCAATTTCGCCTGCACTAGTGTTTGTAGACGCAACTATCGCTACAAAAAAGCCAAACGCTAAGGATATTAGTGTAGTAGTTACTAGTTTTTTTCTGTAGGTAGGTAAAAGAAACAAAGCTAAAATGGTAGTGATTAAGTAAGAGTAAAATGCACCTCTGCCTGCTGTCCAGACTAAAAAGCTAACAGAAATAACTGTAGCAATAAACCAAAGTTTTTTATGAAAATCATTATTACTTAAAAGGTAGCTAAATTGTGAAATAATTGCAGCCACAGTACAAAAGTAGCCTAATTGCCGAATATTTGTAAAAGGCGTTGCATAATTTACCCAGTTGAAAGACTGTGGGTCGTCTATTGAAAACCATCGATATACATAGAAAGTTGCAGTACAAACAAGCGCAAAGGGAATAGCAGTTATCAGCGTATACCATTGTTGTTTCTTAATATGTTGTGCTAGCACAAAAGTAAATACTGCATGAGTAAACCACTCGAGTTGAGTGATTAGTGAAAAATAAAACCTGACGGATAACGCTGTTGATACTATGGTTGAAATAGTCCAAATGCTAAAAGATATTATGATCCATTTGGGTAAATTTGTAGAGTGGTTGCTTTTAGATTGAAAATAAATAATGGTGGCTAGTTCAATAAGGCAGATAATAGCTCGAACACTATCAACATTCGCTGGGCCAATTAATAACTGCCAGTATTGGGCAAAACCAACACTAATAAAAAGCGCCCAAAAAGGCGCTTGATTGAGTAAACTTACTTTAGACTTCATTTAACTACCTGAAAATTTTTGACAAAGTTGGTATTTGTCAAAACCTGCATCATTTTTGTAATGTGTGCACAGTGCACTGAGCATTTCGCGCCAAGGCGCCATCTTTTCTTCTTTATAATGAGTTAGTGGCCACCAGGTTTTGGCCTTCCGGTTAACGATAATCATGTTATCGGTCATATCAGGGAACATGGCCAGTAACCAGTCTTTATGGATAACGCCACGTTGTTTGGCTGCAATGGTTTCGTTAATAAGCTCTGGCTTAATGGTTACTAAGCCTTCTTTTGTTGTGGTGTAGTAGTGTATGCCTTGCATCATGACTTTTATCGCATCAAGGCGACTGCTATTCATACTTTCAACACTTAAACTGCTCTCTATAAATAAGAAGCGCTCGCTATCTTCTTCAATTCCACCTTCTTGCCAATTTAACGCTTTACCTTCAGGCTTATAGCCTGGGGTAATATTTAAGTAGTCGTAGATAGTAGGTGCAATATCAATCAGTGAAACAGGTGTTGTTTTGACTATACTTTGGTTTGACTTTCCAAACTTTTGGATACCTAACACGACTTGATATTGTTCTAGGCTTAAAATGTTAGTACCGTGTCCCATGGCATTAGTTTTAAATGATACTCCATCAATACCTTTTTTAAGTTTATCTTGATCTAACATAAATCCTTCGCCATGGTCTGATAACACAATAACTAAAGCATTATCAAGTACACCAGTATTTTTTAATTGTTCAATGAAATACTGAAATTGCTTGTCAACAGCTTGTAACATAGCCATGTAAAAAAAATGATTTGGTTTCTTTTCATCAAACTTACGACCCTCAGGTATCTCTAGTTGAGAGTAGCGAAAAGGCCAATGCGGAAGAGTAAAGTGTGTAGATATAAATAACGGCTTGCCTGTGTTCGCCTTTACAGTACGCACCACTGAGTCGACAAAATTTTCAGGAATATACGTTGAGTATTTAGCTCTATTATTACAAGAATAAGGGAATATATACTCTCCAGCTGAAGTCAAGCAAGTAAGATTGACTATTGGAATATCTGATATGCTAGCAAGAACAAAGTCGGCCGCACCAATTTTGGGGCCTACCACATAGTCAAAACCATAGGTCTCATCTATGTTATTGAAACGGCGCTCATCAATTGCGTAAATTGTAGTATAGCCTTTTTCCTTTAAAGTATTTTGAAGGTTGTGCTGACGGTCAACCATTCCTTTAGGCATTAAGTTGAAACGGGCATGTGTGTTGGTGCCATAAAGCCCTGTAAGAATTGATACCCAGGCAGGGTATGTTCTTGCTAATGGAGTTGTAACGTCTGTATAGAAAGTACTGTTAGTTAGAAATTTATCTATATTTGGAGTGATACTAGGTTGCGTATCATTTATTCCAAGAAAATCTGGACGTAAAGCATCTATACCTATAATAACGATATTTTTTTGTTTTTTCTGCAAGCTTGAATTTGATGAGAATAGTAAAACAGAAATAGCTAATAATGGCAAAGCAAAAGCAATTTTGTTTACTTTTAATTTATATTTGTTTTTGTAATTTTTTTCAATTAATAGTGAGCTAATGATAAATACTATAGTTATGATTGTAGATAGTGTAAAAATATTGTTATAAGGAAAGATATTTTGGTTTATTAAGACAAGAGTTAAACTAATAAAAGCAGATATTGTTAGTGGATACTTGCTGCTAACAAGAAAAGATGTAATAAATATTACTGCTTGTATAAGTAATAAGGTTAATATAAATCTTGATGCAGGAGCTATAAGTGGAAGGAATGAGATGTCTCCTGACTCAACCTTTTGTGGTAAATTGAGATAATTTATCCAAATAAATGATAGTAAGTACAGAGTGTAGATAAGAAGTTTTTTACAAATACTCATTTTGATATATCTGTATACGTAGGGCTGATACCCCTACGTATGTTTTTAGAGGTAAAGTTTTATGTTATGACTGGATTTAGTCACAAATTTTAGGTCTGATATCAGTGCTTAATGTAGTAGAAGCAGTTACACAATCCCATTCTAGATTACCATTAAGATCTCGAGCCTGTAGAACAAGTCTTCCACCAGTTTGAACTCTAGGACCAAAACCAATAGAAATTTGACTATTAGTAATAGTTATACTTGATACACCTGCTTCAGTGTTTGCTCCTGCTATTCTACTACCTAGTGCTGCATTGTTAGCTGGCCAGCTTCCTTGGAATGCATAATGCTCAACCATTTTTGTTTTTACACTTTCCACAGAAGCTATAGCATTAGCAACACGTGTTCTTTTTGTATAGTTTTGATACGCAGGCATAGCAACAGCAGCCAAAATACCGATAATCGCTACAACGATCATCAATTCGATGAGCGTAAAACCTTGTTGTTTTTTCATTCGAGTCTCTCTCCGTTCTTTTTACTAACAAACAATCCAGTTATGTTCTATGAGTAGAAGATATGAGCTGTGTATTTAGTGAGAGGTTTTGCTGACCTTAACCATCAGCATATTTGTATAAAAAACACAAGGAGAGCCACATTTAGCAGGCTACAAATATGCATTTATCTATAGTGACTAAGGTTTAACTCCTAATACACCTAACTTATACCTAAATGACTTCATAGTATGCTTAGAGAGTAACCAAGATAGATACATAAAAGTACAGCGATTAAACTTTAAAATATACCTTTATATAAAGGTACATTTAAGTTATAAATCAACATAAACTGCTATGTATTTAAAGATAAGGAAAGCGCTTCTCCAATATTTTAATATGAGAAGTTTCAGCTATTGCATTGCATGCCAATATATTAGTTATCTTTTACTGTCTTGATTACTTCCTAACCAAAAAACAAAACACGTTGCATTTAATATTTTAAAATGTAGAATCCGTCACATACTTTTTTCTTGTCATGCAAAAGTCATTACTATAGCAAAACAATTGTTGTGTAACGGCCGTACTTATTAAATGCTATGTGCCACGGCATTATGCTACAAAGGTTTTATGATTGCCAACCTGTTAGCATTTTAGTATTGATGTGCGTATATAAAAAAGTGATAACTGTCTAGCTTTCAACGATGAGTAGCTGTTTCTACGCATAGTTACGTACAAGGTTTGTTGTATAAATGATATGCAATAATGCTTGTGGTGTGTTGTGTATATTTTATACGAAGTATAAACGCATAAAACTAAAGTACGAATATTATCGTATAAATAATATACAAGATTTTCGTTGTCATCACTCCTTACTGCTTTTCCTCTTCTGATTTTAGCTTTTTCTCCTTATGTTTATACCTCAATAAACGTACTGCTTATGATGTTTATGGTTAGATCTTAACCCCACCCCAACCCTTACTAAGGTGAGGGAGCAGACCGTGCAAGCAGTAAACATCTTTTGTTTCAGGTAAGCACCATTAGTTCCTCCCCCTTTGTTGAAGGGGGAGGTTAGGAGGGGGTTAGTTAAACCTGCAGGCAAATAAGATACTGGCAGTATAAAACCACAAACCCCTCCCCAGCCCTCCCCTTGCTAAGGGGAGGGAGTAGAGCGTGTAAGCAGCAGACAACTTTTGTTTCAGGTAAGCACCATCAGTTCCTCCTCTTTTTGAAGGGGGAGGCTAGGAGGGGGTTAGTTAAACCTGCAGGCAAATAAGATACTGGCAGTATAAATCCACAAACCCCACCCCAGCCCTCCCCTTGCCAAGGGAGGGAGTAGACCGTGCAAGCAGCAGACAACTTTTGTTTCAATTAAGCACAATCAGTTCCTACCCTTTATTGAAGGGGGAGGTTAGGAGGGGGTTAATGAAGGTGGCCAGTTAAACTCTATCTATAATCAAGATAACCACACATAAGCATCAAACCAAAACTGAATCACAGTGAAAAACGACAAGAACAGTCTAACCAGAAGAAGAGCATTGCGGTCTAATCTGACTGAGCCAGAAAGAATGTTATGGAGTGCTCTGCGTAAGAAACAATTAGGAGTTAAATTTAGACGCCAGCATACTATTGGTCATTATATAGTTGATTTTTATTGTGCTGAGTTACGCTTAGTCATTGAGATTGATGGTGAAAGCCACTTTACCTCAGAAGGCATGGTTTATGATGAAATACGTGATAAGTTTCTTGAATCTTGTGGCTTAAAAGTACTTCATTTTACTAACCAGCAGGTGATGTGTGAGTTGGAAGGTGTATTAAGTCGAATTTTCATTGAAATAAATAAACCTTAAACTGCAATCATCCAATTTTAC
>NZ_AUAF01000096.1 GCF_000428585.1 Zooshikella ganghwensis DSM 15267
ATTAATGGGGTTGTATTCCTTAGCCTGTGTTATCGCCAAAGAAATGAGACAATCCACTCTTTTACAACCGGCATTAACCAGTTGGTATGACAAAAAAGATCAAGCAACATTTTCCGATGTCATCGCATTTATTAGGCGAACAATTTGGGCTGAAGAATATTTTTCAAACTCAAGTATAAGTGATGACTTTATTAAATTAACACCCAATGACGCTGACACTTTAATTAATCAACTCGCGATGGCTGCTTGATGGCCAAAGTCGAGTTTCAATAATGTGGATTTTCGCGGGATATAATAACTTCTTAAATCGAGCAAGTCTTGATAGTGCATCCTGATAGGTATTACTGGCTAGTGCAGCCAAAAAGACAGGGTCAAATGTTTCAGACTTTATTTCTGCCCCTAACTCTAAACCAAGTAATGGATTAGTTGATATATTTTTCAGCGTACGCCAAAACAGGAAATACTCATCAACCGTAAGCTCAAAGCTTGTACTAGAACAGCTTATAAGCTCCGAACAATGTATTAGCCTTAAAAGTTCATTAAAATCAATGCCTTTCTGCTGTAATAAAATACTCAGCATAGTAGGCAGCCGACACTTTACTTTGCTCATCATGCTAAGAACAGACCTTTCACAACGTTATTCTTAGAGTAGACAAAGTACATCATGGACAACAACTCAACGATAAACAGATATTAATAATTGATAATATAACGATTCCAAACACGCTATTCACTAACAAATAATGACAAACTTCATTCCTATTACGCCATTGCGAAAGTCAACTTGAACAGCCATTACAAAAGAAATCAGCTATTGATCATCACTAATGTATGAGTGAAACCTATACCAAACTAAAAAGCCAAAGGTATTAGTCACACAGGAACATTGATACATAAAAGCCAGCCATTGACATCATTCTACTCAGTACCAAGCTACCCAATCAGCTAAAGGTGTTCGTAAAAAAGTAAGTGCTCATGGCATTTCAGGTAATATTAAGATTTATCGAAGCTTTATTTTTTAATCAATCAATTTTAGTTTTTGTAAAGCATCTTTACCATGTAGTATTCTTGATAGCTCATGTATTTCATAAATTTTATTATCTTTGAGGTAAGATATTTGAATAACCTCTATCATGGCCTTACTACCATCAAATAGTTCTAATGTCACTACATGCCTGTCTGAAATTGTGTTTCCAGTTTTTGCGGCTTTAGTAACAATAAAACTGATTTGTTTCACTTTTGGTTTTATATAGGTAATGTGTGCCTTGAAATCTTTAAACTTTAATATATCACCATCCGAATGATGAGTATAATCAGGGGAGAAATATATATCAATATAACTAGGGTCATCAAAAATATTAGTGTAAAATGTTTTTAAGCAGTTTTTTAAATCATAATCGCATGGCAACACGCTATTGAGCACTGATTCCTTATTAGCATTAACCGTTTGTGAAAAAATACTAATCAATAGTAACAACAATAATTTACTCATAATTCATATTTTGCTTTTTTGTCAATCGTTATTGTCTGATCATCAGCTATTACTTAGGGCCTGTTAACACTATTTGAGCTAATGCCCAGCATACGTTTTAGGGTATTATCTTTGTCAAACATATGATGTTTTAGTGCACCTAAGATATGTAGGGCTAGTAAAATCATCAAAAAATAACTGGCTATACTATGCACTGCTGCAGCAGTACTTGCTAATATATGATTGGTTGCAACAATTTCAGTTGGGTTAGTCGTGGAAAGGTTGGCACTGATTAACTCCATTTGAAAAAAAGAAACACCATAGCCTGATGCAATCGACATAGTGATACCAGAGAGAGGAATAACTAGCGTACAGATGAGTAGTAAACAATGCACGCTTTTTTCTAAGACATGTTCTATTTTGGTGTATTGGCCAGCAGGGGTAGGAAACTTATTAATTAAACGCCAAATAAAACGTGTTAAAGCAATCATTACCAAAAGTAGACCAAGTGATTTATGAACTGGGTACAATTCATATAACTGGTTTTCAGTCATGTAAATACCCATTCCAACAAGACCCATTATACCAATGCCTACTGACCAATGGAGAATAATCGTCACTGGTGATAGCTTTTCGTATTTATCTCGCATTTCAGACTACCTCTTACTACAAATTCTGAAATAGTGAAAAAAAAGTGCTTGGTTTCAAGTAATAAATATGACGTTTTAAAAATACCTTAGATATTGTAGCTAACACTTAACTTGGATCATCCTGCAAAAAACAGAAACGTCACAACGTCATACTTTGAGTAGACACAGTACATCATAAACAACAACTCAACGATAAACAGGTATTAATAACTGATAATATATCTATTTTAAACACGCTATTCACTAACAAATAATGACAAACATCATCCCAATGACGTCATTACTGAGGCTCTCTCATACAGTTTTTTATAGGAAAGAACAGGACACCCAGAGCAACCGCATATAAAAAGTGCTTGTGATGAGCAGAGATTGTACTCATGCAATGCTAGAATTCATTTGTTCCTCTCGCAGCAGAAGACCATCCTTGGTCTCTACTGCTCACGGCGCTCCTGGCACCTGCTTCACAAACAAATTCAAGTATTGCCAACCCTCTTTGCGTTTTACCCAAATCTCGCTTAAATAAATAACAGTAATAAATCACTATACCCTTCGCTTTGGGTATAATAAAACGTTTATTTGATACCCGGTAGGCATTTACGAGGTTCTTTTAAAGTAGATGAAAATCGACGAGCATTGCTTTACACATACAACATATAAGGCTATTTGCGACACCAACAGTCTCATATACCCTCAACTAACTGCATGCATGGTATTACATAATTATTCATACTCATTCAACCCAAGTGTAAAGTTCATTGAAATATTTCATAATGTAATTTATCACTGGTTTAATGCCTAAAAACTACTACAATTTAGGTATGCTCTTCCGTAACGATCATGATTAAGTTTACT
Source organism: Zooshikella ganghwensis DSM 15267 (assembly GCF_000428585.1). GTDB lineage: Bacteria > Pseudomonadota > Gammaproteobacteria > Pseudomonadales > Zooshikellaceae > Zooshikella > Zooshikella ganghwensis. The sequence continues at coordinate 2,974 of NZ_AUAF01000096.1, forward strand.
GCATAGCAAGGATGCAAGCAGCTATGAATATATTGAAAGACACTTTATCTAGTAAGACTTTTTGGGTTTATGCTATATTATGGTGTGCTCTAATGGCTTTATTGCATCAAGGCTTACACGCACTCTTTTAAAGAATACCACCATTATTTCTATAGCAACTTATTTCAAAGTTAGTGCAACTCAGCACTTTACTGATACAAGATAACTATTAAAAAACCACCAAAATGTCATACAAATACAATGCTTTAACAGTAATCACTTGCATAAAGGCGAATGGTTTCCAGTTGATGTGCAAATATAATGGTTACCACGGATCAACCACAAGCATCACTCTGGTCACAGCACTGGTAGCTTAACAGATGTCACTACCAACGCTGATCTATCTGTGCTTGCCATGGTAACGAAAAGCCATGAGTAGCATAAACAGCTTATAGGGTAAACTATAGGCAAACACTACCACTATAGATATCTACGCAAACTAGCCTACAAACAGTCCTGTTATTGTTCAGCTCTGGTCATATGTGCTATCCAACTGAACGAAACTATCAGAACTATACTGCCAACTTTGTTCCTTTTGTTCTAGATAGTTCTACTTTCTGTTTTGCTTTCCATACAGAATGTGCATATGCAGGCATCCATAAACTGACTAAACAAGCTCCAAATATAAGGATTTGTAAAAAGACGTTCAGCTCACTAATTGGTGTTCTAAACAGTGTGAGTGTATAAAGCAAAATTATATGGTAAGTAAATACATACAGTGAGTGTTGCCCTAAATATATTAAAGGTTTTTGCTTAAAAAAATTAGGAAACTTACAGGCAGCCCAAAATAAAATATATGCAAGCGTAATAGTGTTTAATAATCGTAGTGGTCCAAATGAAGAGATACTTGTCCAATATTCTTGTAAAGGCATAACTAATTGAAGATTAGACGAGTGCCGATGGCAAAGCATGAAAGTAGTAAATAATAACGAAACCACCAATAAGCTTCTTGATTTAGGAAGCTTTAATGTTCCGTTTACTAAGGAGTAACCAAACCCCAGCCCTAAAACAAATATCAATTGCCAAGCAAGAATTTCAAAATATCCAAAATTCCACGGCAATTGAGGATACCAGGAGTGCACCTGCGTCCATAATACATCCTGTGGTCTGAACTGAGCAATAAGCCAAAAAACAAAACAGCCACTAATAATAGCTTTTAATTTACCATGTAAAAATGCTTTCAATATAAATGGAGTGATTACTAAAAATAAGACATACACTGGTAAAATATCAAGTAAATTTGGTAGGGATGTAAAAAAAGCTCCCATAATTAAACTAACCATAGGACTTTCTACAAAGTCAGTCATATATGGGTTTTCTGCCCAGCTTGACGTGATTCTTGGGAAACAGAAGATAATTAATGCTGCCAAAGTAAAACATAGTAGGTGCCAAAGGTATAACTCTCTGGCTCTATGTAACAGCTTAGAACGTGCATAACCGTAGGATTTGCTTACTATAACATTAGTGAAGACAATACCAGAGACTAACCCCGATAGAAAGAAAAAGCCTTCTGCCGCGGTTACATATCCTGCAAAACCATATGTAACATTTGACCAACCTTCAAGGTAGGAAAAGGGAAGAAAGAAAAGATGGTCTACAGTCATTATTAAAAGCATCCATCCACGAAAACAATCTATTTGAAGAATCCGATTCATAAAAACTACCTTGTAAACACGTACTGAAATATATTGATAACAGGCTGTAAACCAAACTAATATTAACTGTATCTATTATTAAATACCATGCTAAAAAGTAAAATTTAGTACAAACCGAATGTTGTCTTCTCTGGAACCGTATACAGGTTAATTTTTGGCCAACATATTTAACTTTCAAGTGGCTTAGGTAAGTTATCTACATATCAGTCTTATAAGTTACTTCCCAGCAAAGCTACACAATTATATGAACTTTTAAATTTTGTTTTTCTTTAATCATCGATCTTCCATTTAGTGTAACGTTTGATACTATTCTTTTATCTTATGTTTATAATCGGTATGGTATTACTAAATATAATTTATATAATTCAAAAAATCACCGTGTTAGCGTGCTTTTAACTTTGCTCCCCTACTTATCGGCCAATAATCAACCATTTAATAACTAATGCACTTAAAGTATACCCTAAGTGAACCGAGCACAATGAGTTGCTGAGTATTATTTTTCAAACTGTTACCGAGAAGTAGAAATTAGTTCGGCTTCATTTGTACTTTTTAAGTTTGGTCACACTAAGGAGACCAATTAAAGAACTGATGAATAACCAAACAGTTGCAGGTAGTGGCACGGTTGATAAGGTATATAGTTGCCCCATGATATGCCCATAACAACCAGTACATCCGTTATAATCCCTGATAATCTCGAATATTGGTAAGTCAAAGTCATTTAAGTCAGGTGGTATTAATAAATTACTTGGATCAACTATGGCACTGCCTGTTGAGTCTTTGAGGTCAAACTCAACACTAACAGTCCAATTACCACCAATGTCAAAGTAATCTGCACTGCTTACTGTGTACCAATGATTTCCATCTGTAGTTACACTGTCTGTTTGCAAAATTGTAAAGTCTTCAGGGATTTCTATTGTTAGTGAACCAACTGTGACGACAAATCTTGAAGGAGGAATCAAAAACTCCCATCTACACTGAGATCCAATATCGCAAGCATCACCATCATTATATGCTTTTTCTGAATCGTATATGTAAAATCCGTAAAATTCCGTGCCAATATTTACAATACCATTGAAAGGATCATCAATACTAAAGTCAATATTCTTTAGCTCTGTTATTTTTCCTGAAAAATGATGATGAACCAAAGCAGAAACAGCATTGAATGAAACACCAATTAAGAGCAACCCCAATAATAAGTTCTTCAACATTTTTGCTTACCCTTAAACACATTATTAAACTTTATTAGGATATACAAAATTTATACCAATCAATAAAATACAGTGTTTTCCTTAAAGAAGTGTACTGAACTGAAAAAGATCCATTATAGGTGTACCCTTAATAGATAAGTCAAATCTGAACCACTATATGGCTTTACGTAACTCATTTTATTCATAAAGCCTTTTTCTCATTACAGTCAGTGCTAACTTTTGTTATTGAAGTCTTCCGATCACTTTAAAGAAATAATAATTATATTGTGGCGTATGGCCTGGTAAGAAAAAGGCTGGGTAATGTACTTCGAACTGTTTGCCGCAAGGATGCGGCAACCAAGCCTCCAGGGATGGATTTACGGCGTGTTCGACGTACATTATACAGACTTTGAACAAAGGTAATTTAAAGACACTTTATATGAGATTGCTCTGCTTACAAGATATATGTATCTACACACATGACTAATAACACTATTGTTATATACCCTTCGCGAATCAATTTTATGTGCGCTATCCATAGCGCTCACCCTAACGAGCCAGCGAAGCTGTTCTAATGTGTTCCCGACACATTAGTAGGGTTTGTTGCCTTCGCTCTTCACCCCAGTCACATATTAATATAACCGCTCAGCAGCGCTGTTATATCAATTAAAGTGGCTACCGCAAGTTTCACAGCAGTAAACTTGCCCAGGGGCTTCATCGCTTGACGGCCGCCCCTAAAAATCCTTCGCCGTGGGTATAACTACTAAACAGACATTAATGGCTTAAAACAAATGTGCACTACAAGCCGATGGTTCTTTCAATTTAATCATCTTTGACTGGATGATAGTGAAGTAAGTCACCTGGAGTACAGTCTAAAATCTCACATAGTCGTTCTAAAGTTGAAAACTTAATACCTTTAGCCCTGTCATTAACTAAAACAGAAAAATTCTGTGGTGTAATACCAATTTTTTCAGCAACATCTTTTGACTTTAACTTTTTTTTGGCTAATAAAACGTTTATTTGACACTCGATAGGCATATACTAAGTCCTTTTAAATATAGTCATCCAGTTCAGACTTTATTTCTCTGCCAAGATTTAAGATATACGCTATCGGCAATATAGTGATTCCAGCCACGATATGTTCTTTATTTGACTGTGGCATTAAAATTAAACTTAAATTCAAAGTGAATGAGCCTGATTTTTGCTCAAGGGAAAAGAACAAGTCTATTATAAGATCTGCCATATAGGAGTAGACGGGATACAGTATAAAAACGAATCCAATAGCAAAAAACAGTCTTAGATTTTTCTTTGAAAATATATCCCCCACATAGAATTGATAAAAAATGCTTACCATGAATCCTACGATAATAGTTTGATAAATAAACTCTACAATAATAAAGCTTATTACGTGCTCATGCATACCGTCTACAGTTTCACTGTTTAAGACATAGCTGTCCCCACTTATTATTAAAAAAAGATTATACAATACAAAGCATATCAAACATAAAATTGCCAACAAGCTTGTTACACGTATTTTTGTTAAAGGACTCATCATCAACTCTCAGCATAAATTAATCATTAAGAATAAATTACCAAATTGATACACAACATAGTGCCAAAGCACACTATATACTGTTAACGTACCATTATTTTTCCTTCTTCTATTCGTTTAACTTTTCCATTATAAAAAGTGATATAGTTAAAAGGCAGACCTGGTTTACCATATGTCCAACGCAAAACAACTGTTTCACGAATTATTTTTGTTTTCTTATCCTCTTTTGTTTCTTCTATGATGGTGCCAAGATCATCTATGCTCATTGGTTCACCACAAATATTCTTAACTTCTGCTGTTGTTAAGCCCTTTTTGACCATATAGGGACCACAGTACACTTTAGCCAAACCTACTCTCAAAAACGACATGCCTATAATCAGTAATAGAATCTGAATGAAAATATATTTACTTGGAATACGCATATGACTTCCCAGGATCTATGATTACTAAACAACAATAACATATTATCGTTTTTCGATAACAAATATCAACCCATCAACATGTAATAAATTGTCGCCTAACCTAGGGCCTGTTAACACTATTTGAATCACCACTGCCGTAGACTATTTTTCCACCTGGCAAGGCACAAGGAATGCCGTGTAGTCATTCTACATAAGTGACTTGTAACGCTGCTAGGTGGAAAAATAATCACGGCCCGAAGGGTTATGACGGTAAAAGCACTAATCGTTGTTGCTCATTGTTCATTTAGAACAACTAAACTTCACACTTAGCGCCTAGATTAGTGCTTTTATCCCCATAACAGTGATATTAAAATAGTGTTAACAGGCCCTAACATCAGTATCATCGGAGAGCTTAAAAGTACTATTGGCTAATGGTAGTGTAAGGCGTAACATGTCGTACTCAAGCAGCATTTATATAGAGCTAAGTTTTTCGCTATTTTGCCTTTCGTTCTCCCCTTAATTGGTTATCATAAGCAACCTCCAATACATAAGAACTCATCGGTGGCAAAGTGTTAAACGAAAAATGGTTAGATATTGACGGTGATAAACTTTATAGTTTGTTCTCATCCTTTGTTGATACGCGAGATACTTTAGTTTTTATTCATGGACTGGGTGAATCCCACTTGTGTTTTGCAGATGCGATTGACTGGTTACCACAATACAATTTAATAATGTTTGATATGTGTGGGTATGGTTACTCTCCTGCTTCTCACTTTTCCCATAGTACAGAGTCACAAGCTAAGCGTATTCTAAAGGCCTTAAGCTACTTTAGTATCGATAAGTGCTATTTACTGGGTCATTCTTGGGGTGGCGATGTCTGCACACTTGCATGTCAGCTTGATGAAAATAAAATCATACAAGGGTTTATCAATGCAGAAGGAGGGCTGCACGAAGAAAACATTCTGTTATCGAAAATCATTTCTGAAAATTACTCTACATTGAATGCAAACGAATTCAGCGCTTGGGTTAAAGGAAGCGGTTTTGCTAATCAATTTCCCCTTGCTTGGCACCACAGCGCAGGAATAAAGTACCTATCTTCTGTTCGACGATGTGAGCCAATGGTATTGGGAGAAACTGCTAGTGAAATTTATGCTCAGCATAATACACTGGATTGTCGTGGTGTAGTGGGTTGGGGGCAAATTTATGAAACACTTTCAATTCCCAAAAGTTATTTTTGGGGGACTAAAAGTCTAGCAGGTTGTGAACGCGCTATTGAATTCATTAAAACACTCGATAATGTCGAGTTTAAAAATGCTAATCACTGGATACAAAATGAACCTATGGCTTTTTACTCTGCTGTCCGAAACTTCATCTCAGAGATAAAACAATAGCAGAGTAAATACTGACATGAAAGCTGGATAACATTCTGTGCAAGTTATAACTGAAATCGAATTACTTGCAATTTTTTGTTTTCCAGCACTGGCAACCATTTAGCGATATTTTCATAAAAAAATTAATACTGCATATTGCAATCAAAATAAAATTCTTCGCACTCAGAGAAATCTGTATTATATTTACTCACAATCGTACCAAATTGTAACGCCGCACACAGCCTGATCAAATCTCACCCAAGAGCTGTATAACCCTATATGCATGGCTCTCTCACATTCATCTACAAAGCTATCCACAGCCTTGGTGGATAACTTATTGCTATGCCTAGGGCCTGTTAAGGTAAAGTAGAAGTTATCTGAATCAAACTGTTTACCACAAAAATAATCGTTTTGTATAAGGGAATACATGAGTGCTAACTGTATGTTAAAAAGTGTTCTCTATACGACTGCCCTCCCCTTCGTCTAGAGACATTTTTAACAAATAAAGTCAATTTTTCTTGGTATAGTCAAAAAACTTCCATTAACTCTCGTTATTATTCTAGATTAGAAAACCAATCCCAAAATACTGGGTATTCACTATTTTAATTAATAAATGCTTACAGGTAATATTTAACAACCCATTTTACCGTCATTAAGTGTGTTATTTCGTAGATATTGAAAAAGCACCTCTACGATAACGCTTCACTGCAGGGATAAAAAAATAACAAGGAAAACAACATGCTTTCATTTAACAAGCTTCCAATTAAGCACCTTTCTAATACTTTTGCTTTAAAACGGTTACTCACAGTTATCCTATCGACTAGCTTGCTCTTCACAGGGATATTTAGTAACACATCTCTAGCCAATGAAACTAACTGGCAAGACCCTCGTCGGGTAATTTTTGTAGGCAATAACTGGGAAGGAATGATTGATGTTATAGATGCTGAAACATATGTCAAAGTTGGCCGCATTAACGGTGTGCCAGACAAGCAACAACGAATGACAGAGATTATCTTTAATCCAATAAAACTAATTGCTTTCCAAGCAATACGTCACATGATAGGTGAAGGTCATGACCAACTTGTGGATGATATGTACAGTACGAAGGATGGACGATTATTAGTTGTATCCCGCCCCAGCTTTGCTGATGTGGTTGCTATCAACATTGCCACCAATGAAATAGCATGGCGTTTCCCAGTAAAAGGTATCCGTGCTGACCATATGGCACTGTCTCCCGATGGCACCCAAGTAGCTGTATCAGCCTCAACAGGTAAAGTTGTTCACATTCTGGATGTAGAAACAGGAAAAGAGCTGGGTCAGTTCCCAAGTGGGGACTCCCCCCATGAAAATGTTTACGCAAAAGATGGCAGTAAAATTTATCATGCCAGTATTGGTATGGTGTTTACTCCTTTAGATGAGCATTTCCTGGACTTTACTAAAGGTATACGCCGATTTCAGGTTGTTGATACCAAAACGCTGACGATCATAAAACAATTCAACATGGCTGATAAATTAAAAGAAGCAGGACTGCATAGCCTGAGTCCGGCAGTTCGACCAATGACTCACACTCCAGATGAGCGTTATTTTTATTTTCAATTATCATTCCTCCATGGTTTTGTTGAATATGATATGCAAGAGGATAAAATCACAAGACTGGCACTATTACCCAACCTTGTGCCTGATATGCCAATTACTGACTACGTAAATGACTCTGCCCACCATGGTATTGCCATGAATAAAGCAGGAGACACTTTATGTGTTGCAGGTACTATGGATGATTATCTTGCCCTAGTTGACCGTAAAACATTTGAATATCACATTCTTACAGAGCTTGGAGAAAAACCTTACTGGGTCACCAGTGACCAGGCTGGTGAGCACTGTTATATTTCCTGGAGTGCTACTGATCAAATGTCCGTCATCAACTATAAAACAAAAAAAGAAGTTGTTCGTGTTGATGTGGGCGATCACCCTCAACGAATCCGAGAGGGATATGTGCCTGCTATGTGGGTCGGTTATTAACCTTTTGTATGTGGGCAGGTTATTAACCTAATATGAGGCCCATTTTTTTAAAGGGCGCCTCAAAAATTAAAGCTTGAAGGAGGCAACTGCACAGTGCCAATGTTGCCTCCAGTCATCAAAGAAGTAGCCATAAGGTCCAGAAACCATAGACTATTCTGATCAAGGCACCTTTTTAAAACCTTGAGGAAGTTCAAACAAACTTGGTGTCTGTAGTCCAACTCGAAGATCTCGCAAAATAATAGAGACAGCAGACTGGCCTGAAACTTTATCATCGGCTTTTTCAATTTTCAGAGGTATGCTTTTTTCAGAAAGCCATATATGCCCTGCAAAAAGCCCTTCGGCTGAAACTGCTTTATACTTAATCGTCTTAATACCCTCAATATTCTCTTCTCCCAGCTTCTTCAACTTAGATCGATCAAAATAACGCTCATGATTTACACTGAACGTATTATCAATAGCGATCTCCTGATATGTTTTTTCCTGTGGGCTTAATAACCAGGCAACGTGTTTATCTGGGCGAACAATGGTGATCATGTACTGAGACCCAACCTGTGTTTCTATGCGCTCTTTATTACCTGATACATATATTTGACTTGAGACTTCTCCCTCAAAAGGCCCCGATCCTGACTGAATTATCCGAGTTGCGGCATACTCTACTTTTGACTCTTCCGCAGTAGATAGCTCAATGAATGGTAAAACAACGACGATAGAAACAATCCACTGCCATAAACGCTTCCTTGTCATTTGCTACTCCCTTGATTTTTATCATTAGTTATTTTCAGCATAAATATACCCTTCACGAATGATTTCTAGGTTTTGTTATCTTCTCTCCTACTCACGGTGCTCCTGGCACCTGCTTCACAAACAAACTCAGTAACAGTAATAGCTCAATATATATTAATGACATTACAAAAGCTGGATAATGGCTGCTGAACTGTTTGCCGCAAGGAAGTGGCAATTATTCTGATATAAGGAGCCCCCAGGGAAGGACTCACAGCCCGATGGGTTATGACGGTAAAAGTGCTTTTATCGTCATAACAGTGATATTCAAATAGTGTTAACAGACCCTAGCATCAACATAGAACAAAATTCACATTCAACACATCACTCACTCAACAAGTTTAAAAAACTTGTCTCGTTTCAAAAAAAGTACGAAATATTTTTCAGAATCTAAAGCTCTATAGTCCTACATCCATAAGCAAAATCAAAAATGAAATTTTATTAAAAGATATTTAAAAGTATTAAAAAAACAACTGTTATTTATATAAAGGTCATCTATTAAAATGAAAATTAAACAATCATTGTTTTTATATCGACTAGTGCGTATTTCTATAAATCATCATGCTATAAGCAATCATGACCATTTACTAATCAATACTCAGTACTACTGAACAAGTCCCATAACCTAACGCCACTGGGTAAAACTATGCTAATGAATACGTCAAATAGTGAGTATATGATTGCTATCAGCTGTGTAACTGCCTGGTGTATTGCGCAGTTGACAAAAGGTGTGCTTTTTTGCAGGGCACAACAGCGTATCAATCTTCAGTATTTAATATTTGGACAGGGTGGTATGCCATCCTCCCACTCCGCTTTTGTCAGCGCTTTGGCGTTTTCTACTTTTTTTTACCAAGGGCTATCAACAACCAGCATCATCGCTTTTGCTTTAATGCTTATTACTTTAAGAGATGCTATGGGGGTTAGACTTGCAGCAAATGATCATGCGAAAGCCATTAATCAATTAAATAAAACTTGCTTTCCCTCAAAAAACTTCTCTTCACCATTATGTGAGCTTATAGGTCATCAACCTAAAGAAGTAGCCATAGGTGTCATGATTGGTTTGATATGTGCTGCTGGAGCTTCTTTATGGAGGTAATACCAACCGCAACTCAAACGCAATACCAACCATCATTACCTTTTTATGCAGTAGCATGGAAAAAAATACGTTTATTTCTCCCCTACTTAATCGCAACTTTAATCATGGCTTGGCAATGGTTACAAATGAATAAAGCACAACTTGCTAATCGTCAAACAGGTTCTTTCTTTATTGTTTCACTACAACAATTACAGATCAGCCTTTTACTTGCAGGCATAGTCGTATTAATTGCTGACTATTTAATCTTAATTCCACCACTTCTTTATATCATTATTTTTGCGCTTATTGGCGTTATAACAATAACTATTAGTTTAGTAAGACGAATGCAAGGCAAACAAATACAATCATGGGTTTGGAGTTGCTGGGGAGGTTTAGCAATAGGTATTAGTTTATTTGCATCCTGCCAGTGGTTCGCTCTCACCAACACGATAACGGAAAGTATTTTATGGTGGTGGCTGTGCCTGGCAGGAATTGGTATTGCCTTATTAAACCCTTGGTTGCTCGGTTTTAGTTCAATTCTGGCTACTGTTTGGAGTTTTTTTAGCTTTCTATATGGGGAGCTTCTTTGGCTTAACTTAATTATATTAATAGTAAACGCTATTTACTTATTTACTATCCAATGGCGCCAAGGCTTAGCCACATTAACTTTATTTAATTTTACACTTTTCGTATTGCTTAGCATCTACCCCTTATTTAACCCTGACTACTATCCATTACATTTAACCGTAGAGCTGTTCTATTTTACCCTTTGGTTACTTACCGTTTGGCATGGGGTTGCTGGGTTACTATGCTTACATAAACGAATCACCATAAATAGATTTTGCTATACAGTTTGGACCATTCTACTGATTGCTTTAAGCACTGAAGCGGGCTGGCAATTTTTTGCAGCGTTACCGAGTCAACCGGTAAATACTTTTTCTTATTTTCAAATATACGGTGGATTATTTAGTATTTTATTATTGGTAGGATTAATGCTATTAAAACAGCAACGACATCAATCACCTCAACCATCTTATATTGGCGTACACCTGGCTTTTTTTGCAATGACGCTGGGGGTATTAATGTCTCTTACACTACTCAATAGTGAAACTTATCGGTTATTTGGTGTATTAGGTTGCCAGCTACTGTTATTTATTTTTGGCTGCTGCTTTTTATTTAGCGCAAAAACGATGACTACATTGTTGTTTGGTATAGGGATCAGTCTTATTAGCCTCATCCTTAGTATTTCAACACTCGTATTTAACAACTGGCCAATCTCATTATTGCTTTGGTTAACCGCGGGTGTCATTGGACTTGGTTACAAACAATTTAGCCGTCAACACTTATCAATGACTCAAACACCAGGTGTCGTCCATGCCAGATAACCCATTTAAACTCAATAATCCACTGCGTAGACACTTTATTCGTCAGCTTATGTATGGTTCAACGGGTATCTGCCTAAGCTCTTTAGCTATATCCAAAAGCCGCTCTATAACTACTGCCGTAGAACCAAATACACACTACGACTATATCGTAATCGGTTCAGGTGCTGGAGGTGCCCCCGTAGCGGTTAATCTGGCGAAAGCAGGTTATTCCGTTCTCCTGTTAGAGGCTGGTGCAATGGAAGCAAAGAATCTGAACTATCAGATTCCTGCTTTTCATTTATTAGCCTCTGAAGACCCGACCATGAACTGGAACTTTTATGTAAAACATTATAGCGACCCTAAACTGCATGGCCGGCGCTTCGTCAAGTCCCAACAAGGCATGCTTTATCCCAGAGCCAGTACTGTGGGTGGCTGCACCGCTCACCACGCCATGTTAACGCTTTATCCCGCCAATAAAGACTGGGACAACATTGCACAGCTGACAGGAGATAAAAGCTGGCAAAGTTACCCTATGCGACAATACTTCGATCGGGTAAAGCAGTGGCTGCCTATTGAGCAAGCATCACCAGCCGTATTATTAAAAGATCAGGTGTTAAGTAAATTAATTACTGCTGCTTCGCTGACCTCTAATACCACAGGTCGAGCCTTCGATATTGAAGCGAACTTAAATAATCCGGCGATGGCCTTACGTTCGCGATTTAGCTTAAACCCTAACGACTGGGATAACGTGTCAGCCCAGGCCGAAGGCTTATTCATGATTCCTCAATCAACTTACCATCATCAGCGTCGAGGCACCCGCGAATATGTCCTTGAAACCATGCAGCAACACCCAACAAAACTAGTACTGCAGACAGAAGCCCTTGTACAGAAAATATTATTCAAACCCAGTAAAACGGGTCAGTTACAAGCAACGGGTGTACAATTCAGTATAGGCAAGCACCAATATCAAGCCGACCCACTCGCAGCAACTTCAAGCACTACGCCAAATAAACCGCAAGTCGCATTTGCCCGTCGAGAAGTCATTGTTGCTGCAGGCGCATTCAACAGCCCACAACTGTTACAGCTATCAGGCATAGGCCCAAAAGCACTGTTAAAGCAACACCGTATTCCAGTACTGGCAAATCGTCCTGGTGTAGGAGAAAACCTGCAAGACCGCATTGAGGTTGCTGTGGTCAGCCGTTACCAGCAGCCTTTTAATATCCTCAAAAACTGCACATTTGGTGCGCCTAATGATCCTTGTATGCAAGAGTATCAACAGCAGCAGCCTTTTAAAACATACGGCACTAATGGCATTCTTGCAGGAATAAAAAAACGCCACACCGCTGGAGGCAAAGAGCCTGAGTTATTTATCTTTGGAGGCCCAAGTCGTTTTGAAGGATATGAACCAGGCTTTGCCGGTAAAGCTATTGCTGATCCACGCTATTTTACTTGGGCTATTTTAAAAGGACATACTCGCAACCGAAGCGGTTATGTTCGTATTCGCAGTCAAAACCCAACCCAGCCTCCCGAAATTAATTTTCGTTATTTTAATGATGGCCATGACGGTGACTATGATCTTACGGCAGTTCGCGAAGGCATCGAATTTGTCAGAACAATTAATCAACGTGCCGAACAATTAAGCTGGCTGGATACTAACCATGGTAACGAAATTGTTCCTGGTCCCGACATTGATACCAAAACGGAAATGGATGCATTTATAAAAAAAGAAGCCTGGGGCCATCATGCCTCCTGTAGCAATAAAATGGGCCATCTTAGTGACCCAAAAGCCGTAGTCGATAACCAATTTAAAGTGATAGGCACTGAAAATGTTCGCATCGTAGACGCTTCAATTTTTCCAACCATTCCTGGTCTTTTTATTGTATTACCCATTTACATGATTGCCGAAAAAGCCAGTGATGATATTCTGAGAGAGGCATACCTCCATGACCAGAAAACAAGCTAGTCAATATCAACGCCTTTCCTCATTAATCGGCACACAGCCAACCAGTAATGAATATTGCTTCACGGCAGTTGTTGTAGGCTCAGGCTATGGAGCCTCCGTTATGGCTGCCAGGCTTAGTCCTTTTTTTCCAAATGGACAACTGGTAGTTCTGGAGCGCGGACAAGAATATCAGCCAGGTGATTTTCCAAAGTATCTGAAACAAGCAGTACGCGAACTGAAAACGCCCATAGCCCCACTGGGTCTATTTGACTTTAAACTCACAAGTGATCTTGATGTGCTTGTTGCCAATGGTTTAGGTGGAGGCTCACTAATTAATGCGGGTGTGGTATTAGCGCCAGCACCATCAGTGTTTGAGCAAAAATCTGAAGGTAAACCCGTGTGGCCTCGTCGGTTAACTGCCAGTCAACTGACGCCTTTTTATCGACAAGTACGACAGATGCTTGCTGTTGAAAAGTACTATGATCATCATGATGTTACGGTTGTCCGACGTCACGATCCACAGTTAGAAGGCTCATGGCTGTTTGGTAAAGAACCCAAAGCACATACCTGTACAAGTTACACTCTAACTGACTTTAGAGGACAAACTATTTACCAGCGCTCGCCACTGGCTAAAGGGCAATTATTTCGCCACACTGTAAAGTCATGGGCAGCACATCATCAGCGTCGCAGCTGGGTCGCTAAAGCACCTATCGCCGTCAATCTTACTCAACATCATGGCTCGCTCAACGCCCAAGGTATTCGACAGTTTAAGTGTAATCTGTGTGGTGATTGTGTGACTGGCTGTAACCGCGGAGCAAAAAATTCACTGACAATGAATTATCTACCCTTAGCTAAAGCACGAGGGGCAGAGATTTTTAGTCAAGTTGAAGTTACTCATATTCGGCCAAGTGACCAGCCTGATTACCGTTACCTGATTCAAGCAACATCACGTTATTTAGAAAATAACCAGCTTAAACAAAAAAAATTAGTCATTTATTGTAATTTACTTGTTTTGGGTGCAGGTGTATTGGGTACACAACAAATTCTGTTACGTTCAGCTGCAACTAATTATATGCGGTTTAGTCAGCGTCTGGGAAAAAACCTGTCCGGAAATGCCGATGCCATTACCTTTACCACAGCCCACAAAGCCTTTTCAGGAAGTGTAGGTTCTGGCCAACAGCATTATACAAATTACGATACTGGTCCCACTATTACCCATATCGCCCAATTTTTTGATCCACCTGAGCAACATTTTATTCTTGAAGAAGGTGCTTTTCCATCACCACTCTTGTCACTTTTGCATAATTTGAGCCGCTCCCCACACTCTGCCTGGCATGCAAAAAGCCCCTTAAATCATAGTTTAGTGTGGCTAGCGATGGGAAAAGATGAAGCAAAAGGCCAACTAAGTTGGCGTGGTAATAGTTTTCACATTAACTGGCAACACGCTGGTCAGCAACAGATTTATCAAGATATACAACAAGTATTGCAACAACTTGCCAATCAACAGCAAGCTCATGTCAGAAATAACCCAAGAGCTGTCTCTTTATTAGGAAGTCAAAGCGCTGTCCCAATTACTGTCCACCCTCTTGGGGGCTGTAACATGGCTGATGATATAACGCATGGTGTCACAGATGATTGTGGCAGGGTTTATAACCCGGACGGTGGCGTATATCCAGGACTATATATCGCTGATGGCTCACTTATACCTTCCAGCCTGGGCGTTAACCCTTTGTTGACCATCACAGCACTTGCTGAACGTGCTAGTTATTTCATTATTCGTCATGACCTTCCCAATTTATTTCCTCAACATACCCAAATAACTAACAAGATAGCTACTGCTCAGCCAGCCACCACAAAACCCTATAGACAAGCAACCCAATCATCAGCTTAGGATTCCGTGTTATGACTACTGATAACAGGCTTAGCAGTTACCGAACGACTTATTTACTGCCGTGGATTATCTACCTTACACCTTCTCTTAGAAAACTGATTACATTTGTCATTTGTGCAGTGTTGACTCCCCACACATATGCCACTCAAGAGTTTATTCAACTGCCGATTAACAATATTAAAGCTCAACATAAAGGTTATGTACGCGTTGGTATTTTCCAACCCAAAAATCGTTCAGCGCATGGAGATATTTTATTTTTGCATGGCCATGCTGACCGGCTTGATAATCACCCAACCCTTTTTAACACATGGACTCAGGCAGGATTTCGGGTGATTAGCTTTGACTGGCCATCACACGGTCTGTCACGCACCATGCCAATTGATACTTTTACCTTTGATGAGCTGGCAGCCATCGCAATTTTGGTAGAAAAACAAACTGCTGCTGAAAAAGAACGGCCACTCATCCTGGCAGGCTGGTCATTTGGTGGTTTAGTGGCAACTCGAATCAGCCAACAAGCAAATTTACATCGGATCTTCTCCAGGCCAGTAACAGCCTTATTATTAATTACTCCAGGTATAGCTGTTCATCCTTTTTCAGGTGGTGATGGAGTAGCACGGTTAAGCACATTAACGAATAATCCTAATCCTCCCGTTGCTGGGCCACCGAGTCCTGCCCTGCCCATCCAGAATCCATTATTCGCTATACGCTTACTGGCTGCAGCATGGCAAGCTCAACAACAGGCCCAGGGCAATCGCATATAAATTTACACCGAACAAATTAGCTTCATTAAATATTCATGATCCCAACCAGCAGAGAGTCTCTTATTTTTTATTCCAATTTTATAAGTATTATCTTGCTTAAGAATATTAAGTGCTATCTGCCTAATTCTAGACATATTTTCAGCTGAATGTCCTTTACGAATTCGACTATCATCTTCTCTGAATGCAACATCCAAACTCCAGTGCAAGCTGTTTTCAATTTGCCAGTGATGTTGGATCATTTCACTAAC
>NZ_AUAF01000097.1 GCF_000428585.1 Zooshikella ganghwensis DSM 15267
AAAAATGGTGAGAGTTAGGTCATCAAATCCCCGATGACACGCTAGGCAGCGATAACGTTTTCGGGCAATTTGCTTTTGATGATTACCATTGCCTTCTACTTGTTGAGACTGGCAGTGAGGGCAGCTGACGCCATCAGGCCAACGTCTCTGAAGAATAAACTGGTAGCATTGCTCATCATTTACCAGTTGTTTGATATTGATCATTCTTTGCTTATTACTGACTTAATTTACCCAAATAGACGTGCATAATACATCTTTGGTTGTATTATATGCTACCCCCTAGGAATCCATATAGAGCCTAAATAAATACTGCTTAAAGTTGTTGCTTTCAGGATTAATACGATAGCTAAACACCTCTAAGTTAAACTTAGACTGAATGTGTCGTAAACGTTCTAATAAGTGTTCGGAATTGTTTTCACGTGGGTTATATAAAAACGCTATTTTATTAAAGCTTAGAATCTGCTTTGCTTGAGAAATTTGTAGTTGAGTGGATACTTGATTTGTACTCCCAATAATATTGAGAGTTTGTGGTTGGTCTAAATTGGCTACAAGTTGAGCTTGCACAGGGTCAGTCACCACCGCAAATAATTGTGGTTGGGGTAGATTGCCAAACTCTTTGATTAGTGTTGAAACAGTTGTGCCATAGGTATAGACATAATCGAGTTGATGACTCCATTGACTGAGTTCTGAGCGGATAAAAAATGATATGGCTTGACGATTCTGTTTCGCATTAAATTTTTTTAGTGAAAGCCGATAGCCATATTCTTGCAGTTTGTCCTTAAACCCCTGCTCAGCAGGCGTTTCTCCACGCCATAAAAACATGCCAATCCGCAACTCGTTAGCCACAGTCCTTGTGGAAAAACAACTAATAATCCATAGTAAAATGAGTGTTTGCCACATATGTCATTATGTGCCAGTTAAAAGTTTAACTTTTGTGACAGTATAGATGAGAATGAAGTGAATTTTTTGGAATTATTTTAGGGGCGCAGTTATTTGTGAAGGAAAAATCGCCATTATTTTTTTTGTAGAATGCTTTCACCTATTAGCTGGCAGTTAAATGATTGCAAGAATGCTTTCGGATTATTGGTTGTTGCCATAATACTTTGCAATTCGTGGTTATCCATAATTAAATAACCACCAGAGTTGAGTGATTTAAGCAGTTTTGACAGAATGTGTAATTTGTTTTGCTGATCAAAAAAAACAAACTGTTGGCGGCAGATTATAATGTCTGAATTACAGCTGAAAGGTCCGTGAGCCATTAAATTAAAAGTATCAAAAAATACGCGTTGCTTGATGAGTGGTTTTACGCGATACATCATTTCTTGTTGGCCAATACCTTTATAAAAATAAAGACACTTTTGTTTTTGTGATAGGGATACCAAAGCATCCTCATTAAAAATGGCGCGTTTGGCGGCAGTGATCGAAAAAGAATTAACATCTGTAGCGATAATTTTGCAGCGCTGGTAAATGGCTTCGGGCAACTGTTCAAACAGGCTGATACTCATACTGTATGGCTCGGTACCATAGCCGCAACCAACAGAC
Organism: Zooshikella ganghwensis DSM 15267; assembly: GCF_000428585.1. GTDB lineage: Bacteria > Pseudomonadota > Gammaproteobacteria > Pseudomonadales > Zooshikellaceae > Zooshikella > Zooshikella ganghwensis. The sequence continues at coordinate 1,543 of NZ_AUAF01000097.1, forward strand.
CAGATGTTTAAGTTGTGCGATGGGTTATTAAAAAGTAAAGATGGTAATAAACTATTATTGATAGTGTCATAGAGTTGTGGGTTGTCAAAAAATACCGAACAGGTGCTGGTCAGTGCATTGACTAGACGACTAATTTCTTCTTTATTTTTTTCAATATATTTATAGTATGCATTAAACGACTTTAGTTTGAGTTGCTGAATGCGCTGAGCTAATCGTTGATAAACAAGATTAAAGGTATCATCAGTAAGGGTAATGCTTAACGTGTTTTTGGTCTTCTGTTTTAACCGATAAAAGTCATGCATGGTAAAACGAAGTTGTTGTTGCAGGACAGCTGGCTGTTGAGGGCGTAATTGATATTCCATAGTTACCTGCAATAAGTTTGGTTATTTGAGTTAGTGATAGCTAATGGATGGTTATGTATACCCGCAGCAAACCCAAAATGATTTGTGAAGGGTATATTAATTATAGGGAGTGCTACCTGAAGACATCCATGAATAATAGATGGCATAATGACGAAGCTAAAATGAAATATAATTGATTGCTGATAGAGTCTTGTTTATTTAATAGACTGCGCTATGAGTAAAAATATTCTCTGCGCAGGGGATGCATCAGATTTTTTTTCTAGAGGCCGATTAATAAGTTATGCCTGAGTTACCAGAAGTTGAAACCACTTGTCGTGGTATAGCGCCTCATATCATAGGGCATACATTTCAGAACGTTATTATTCGTCAAGCCAAGTTGCGTTGGGTAATTCCTGAAGAACTATCGCAAGTACTACCTGGGATGGCTGTTAACAGTGTATCACGGCGGGGTAAATATATTTTGCTGGCAACAGATCATGGTTCAGTGATTATTCACTTAGGTATGTCTGGAAGCCTTCGAGTACTGCTTGCTTCTGTAGCGGCAGGAACCCATGATCACGTTGACTTTGTTTTTAGTGATGGCAAAGTTTTGCGTTATACCGATCCTAGGCGTTTTGGTGCAGTATTGTGGACAACATTAGCGCCTGAGCAGCATAAGCTATTAAAGTCTCTAGGGCCTGAACCACTGGCTGATGCTTTTGATACCGCTTATTTGTTTGAACGTTCTCGTACCAAGCAGTTAGCGGTGAAAAACTTTATCATGGATAGTCATGTTGTTGTCGGAGTTGGCAATATTTACGCGAATGAAGCCTTGTTTAAAGCGGGTATTCACCCCAATCGCGCGGCAAATAAAATAAGCAAGGTGCGTTATCAGCGTTTAGTTGATGAAATAAAACATACGTTAACCGCAGCTATTGACCAAGGTGGAACGACGCTAAAAGACTTTGTGGGTGGTGATGGAAAGCCTGGCTACTTCAAGCAGGAGCTTATGGTTTATGGGCGAGCAGGCAAAAGTTGTGTTATATGTGGCACAGAATTGCAGGAAATTCGTTTAGCTCAGCGAAGTACAGTTTATTGTAAACACTGTCAGCGTTAATTCTTGAGTTTGCTTAGCGCATCGACCCTTTATCGTTGATTCTTGTTTGTAGTCGATAGTCTGATGAAGGAAAACAGTAGGTGTGCTTCACAGATATTAAATGTTGTTTAAGTTCTTTGTGGCATTTAATAAGCCTGGCATTTTACGATTCATGCTTTATACATAACATAACCAGGGGACAGTATTAGTGTATTTGGTATAACTAATACAGTATTCGTGGTTTTGTTGGAGTATTCATTCTGTAATTAGGGTTTCGCACGAAGTGGTCTGGTCAGCTATCTTATAAAAAGTACTGTCTGGCAAAGAACAGTGCTGACAGATTGGTGCGAACTGTTATAGTAAAAATATTATTGGCTTATTATATCTTATATCTGGCCAGCGATAAGGATAAGGTTTATGAAGTACACATTATATCGACTATTTGGGGTGGTCGCTTCTATCGCTGTCACTATGATGCCTGTAACCAGTCAAGCAAATGGTGATAGTCACGAAGCTGATGTCTATGGTGAGCAGCCTGTTTATCAACAGCAACCTGTTTCTCCAAGTTATCAACAACAGGCTTATTCACAGCAACAGCCCATGGATGATCAGCAGGTTAGAGCATCACGCCAGGCGCTAATGGAAGACCCAAGTGGGTTTGCGATGGCGGGTGATTTGCTAATAGCGCGTCCGCTGTTGTTAGGTGCAACTGTCCTAGGAACTGCCTTTTATGTTGTGAGTCTGCCTTTCTCATTACCTGGTGGTAATGCAGATCAAGCGGCTGAAACGCTGATTGGGATTCCTGCTCGTGCAACGTTTAAGCGCTGTTTGGGTTGTACTGTTTCAGGTGAGTAAGCCTGGTAGCTGTTTTAACCAATACCAAATGCTGGTAAATGTGTTTGTGCCTTACTAAGCAAGCCGGTTGAGTAAGTTCGGCCGGCGGGTATTGTGACTCTTAGCTTAGTGTTATCACTGGAAGGAACAGCCTTTCAGGGTTTGCTGTAACCTGAAAAGAACCTAAGGCAGTATTTGTATGTAGTTTGGGATGCAGCTTATGCTGCACCGGTAATAATTTCATACTTGCGCATTAGCTCTTCTTTTGATTCCTCATGGTTGGGATCTTTCGGAATACAGTCCACAGGGCAAACTTGCTGACATTGTGGTTCATCGTAGTGACCTACACACTCCGTACAGAGCATTGGGTCTATTTCATAGATTTCCTCGCCAGGAGAAATTGCGTTATTTGGGCACTCTGGCTCACAAACATCGCAGTTGATGCATTCATCAGTTATATATAATGCCATTGCAGTTACACCTCATGCAGGCTTATTGGCGCCGTTAACAGACGCTAAGCCTGCAAAGTACAGGTTATGACGCTAACTATTTGAGTTAAAATAATCTGTTAGTGCTGTTGCCACACTAGGGTGAACAAATTTGCTCACATCTCCACCTAAGGAAGCAATTTCTCTCACCAGTGTGGATGATATGTATGAGTATTGCTCAGCTGGCGTTAAGAATAAACTCTCAACTTGTGGGGCTAAAATGCGGTTCATATTGGCAAGTTGAAACTCGTACTCAAAGTCAGAGACGGCCCTGAGTCCACGAAGGATGATATTCCCTTTTTGTTGAATGACAAACTCAGCAAGTAAGTTGTCAAAGCCACATACAGTCACGTTTTTTATATGTGCTACTGACTCTTCAGCAAGCTTTACTCGAGTTTCCTGGTCGAATAGAGGCTTTTTCTGTGGGCTTTTAGCTACCGCTATAATAATGTGATCAAACAGACGAGCGGCTCTTTCCACAAGATCTGTATGGCCTTTCGTAATGGGATCAAACGTACCCGGATAAATCACGGTATTCATTCGGTTTCATCGCTTATCGGTGACTTTAACTGACACGCAAAGGAAACTGTCAGGAGACTGGATAGCATATTACAGTGTAAGACATTGATGACAGGGTGTTAGATGATTACCTGTTAACCTTAAATCAACTTGAAAAATATGCTGATGAAGTGATTCAGTTTGCCAGAATATCCTTTGCTTTGGGGGCACTAATGGTAACGGAAAGGGACTGGCTCTACAAATTACTTTCAATCCGCTGAAATATTCCTGTTAAATACTTTGAGTTAGCGCAAAACCTTGTCTTTCTGACGCTTGAGTGGTCTTGTCATTGTCTATTAACGTTATAGGTTTACCTAGTTTCGCACTCAAATGCGCCGCTTGCCTACAAGCCAGGGCATAAATTGAAAGTTGTGGGTTAGCGCCAATGCTGGTAGGAAAACAAGAACCATCGATAACGGATAGATTCTCCAGAAAGAAATGCTCTCCCCAGTGATTGACAACACCTGATTCAGGCTTGGCACTCATCCCACAGCCACCCATAACATGAGCACTGCCTAATAGTGCTTGATGTGGTTGCCAATTTAGTTGATTGAGTTGTTGCAGTGTGGCCTGCAGGCTTTTCTTAAGCTGGGCACCGCTATGGGAGGGAATAACACTGCGAGCACCTGCTGCAAACTGGATACGGGCCATTGTGGTTAAGCTTTGTTTTACGCCATCCCATAGATATTGTGTAGTTGGGTAATTGAGTACTGGGCTGCCATCAGCGCGCAGTTTGACCTGGCCTCCAGGGCTTTGTGGGTGAAAACCGTCACGATGGAGCGCAATGGTGCATTGCAAATAAGGGAGTTGCTGCATGAGTTGGCGATGCTGTTGCCCAAAGCCTTTTAGTAGACCTGTTGCCAGCATCGGCTGTAAAGGGGGAACCTCTAATTTGTAGCCAATTTGCTGATCTGCAGGCCATTGAAAATGATCTGAGTAAATGGACTGTGGTGCCCCATAGAAGCCTTCAACAGCTTCCTCAAAAAGTGCAAAGCTAGCACTTACTGGGTGTAGAAAAGTGCGCCGACCTATGCGTTGATGGGGGTCTGGAATGCTAGACCTTAGCAAGATAGCGGGTGAGCCGATAGCGCCTGCAGCAAGGACGACATGACGAGCGTGTAACTTAAAGCGGGATGACTGATGATCTCCATTAGCAGGGTGACATTCAACGCCTGTCACCTGATCGTCTTGCCATAAAATCTTATGCGCTTCACAGTTATAAATTAAGGAGGCGCCTCGCTCCAGTGCTTGTGGCAAGGTACTGACCAGCATAGACTGCTTAGCATTCGTCGGACAGCCTGTTCCACAGAAACCTAAGTTCCAGCAGCCGCGCACATTACGCGCAATGATATTTGATGAGTACCCAAGTCGTTGGCAGCCTGACTGCAAAATAGCATTATTGCGGTTGGGCTGGCCTTGCCATGGTAAGATACCGAGGCGCTGTTCAACATAGTCAAACCAGGAACTCATTGTGGTGCTGTCTAGTTCAGCTAAGCCAAACTGATCTTGCCAGTAGGTGAGGGTTTGTGGTGGTGTGCGAAAGCAAGATGTCCAATTAATGACGGTTGTACCACCTACGGCACGCCCCTGTAAAACGCTAATGGCACCATCTTCAGTAGTGCGTGAGCCTCCTTCCTGATACAACGACTGGTAGGCTTGCTGCTCATTCATATTAAAGTCATTGGAAGACTGCAGTGGCCCGCTTTCAATAAGTGCAACACTTAGTCCTGCTTTACTTAAAATATCAGCCGTAAAGCCACCACCAGCGCCAGTACCAATAATAATGACATCAAAATCACGATTTTTAGGAGATGTTTTTAGTGCATCAAAAATTGCCCACTGCCTGGCCGCATCTGTTGTATAAATATCTTTAATCACACTACTCATACTCAAGCCTTATACATTATTATGCGATTTTCTTAGCTGCTGATGGGTTATTAAAAATTATTGGGGCGGGTAACAAGCTGTTCGGTAAATAATGGACCTGGGTAGTTTATGGCAGGCCAGTGTTCAGCAAGACTATACCAAACAATAAGCACAAGCTGGGAAATCGCGCTACTTGCTTGTTGTAATACAGACCAGCGACTGGTCTGCCAATTCCCCCAGAGCTGCTCTACATTTTCATAGTCAAATGTTTGCCAATTACCGTTAAATTTTCCAGTAAGTAATCCCTTGGTTGCAGGTGCAGTGAAAAGATCGATGATTTGTTGCAGTTGATGTTTAATACTATCTGTCAAATAGCCAAGCTTATCATCTAATGCTTTGAAAAAAGTCTCCATATCAGAATGTGGCTGATACTTCCCTAAGCCAACTATAACCGGTGTTATACAATGAAAAAAATCAATATCATGAGCGCGCAGTACTTTATAGTTGGGGGCAGGATTCGCCAGTTGTCTGCTAAAAAAAGGAATTAACGTACCTGCGGTTGCTAGGGTAAACGAGCCAATAATACCCAGTTTTAAAAAATGGCGCCTTCCTTGATTGTTTTTATTCATCATTGTGGCTAATTAATACGACTATTTTCAACGTAGCAATAATTTGTATAACCAATTTATCGCTTTATTTTTATAAGGAGGATAAATAAATTGAGTGCTATTGATACGCCCTTTTTTTAATATGCTTTTAGCTTGAGAAAAAGTTTGAAAACCTTCCTGGCCATGGTAATGCCCCATACCTGAGGGGCCAACACCACCAAAGGGTAAATCATCAACGGCGACATGTAATAGTGTTTCATTCAGACACACACCACCTGAATGCGTGTTGACTAATACTTTGTCATGCAAGTCCTGTTCATGGCTAAATAAATATAGCGCTAAAGGGCGTGGTTGTCGGCTTACAAAGCTGATAGCCTGTTCAATCGTTGAGTAAGTTATGAGTGGCAAAATAGGCCCAAAAATTTCTTCCTGACAAATAAGCATACTTTCATTGGTATGGGTAACCAGGTGGATAGGGAAGCGCCTTGTTGTTGCATCAGGGGCAAAATCACTGACATTAATTATTTTGGCACCTTTTTGCTGAGCATCCACCAGCCCGAGCTGTAAACGCTGGAACTGTCGGTCATTAATAATATGACTATAAGATGAGTTGTGTGCAAAGTCGGGATACATTTGCTGAAAATGAGCCGTAAATGCATCAATAAATAAATTCAGCTGATTTTCAGGAAGTAGAATATAGTCAGGAGCTACACAAGTTTGTCCTGCATTGAGGGACTTACCAAAACAAATTCTTTTGGCGGCTTCATTAATTGGGTAGTCCGGAGCAATAATCGTAGGTGATTTGCCACCTAACTCCAGCGTTACAGGTGTTAGGTTGTTGGCAGCGGCCTGCATTACTTTTTTACCTGTTTGTGTAGAGCCGGTAAAGAGTAAATGATCAAAAGGCAGTTGAGAGAATTGAATGGCTATATCAGCGTTGCCAGTAATAACACTTATTAAATCTTCTGGAAAATTATCAGTAATAAGTTGTTTAAATAATTCTGCTGTATGAGGAGTATATTCAGACATCTTCACCATGGCCCGATTACCAGCAGATAAAGAAGCGACTAGCGGGCTGACAGCTAAAAAAAGTGGATAATTCCAAGGCACCATAATACCTGCCACACCAAGCGGCTGGTAGAGGATTTTGCAAGAAGCGGGTTGAAGCTGCCAGCTAACATGTCGGCGTTTGGGTTTCATCCAGCGTGGTAAACGCTTTAAGGTGTAATGGATAGCTTGCAGACTGGGAATTATTTCTGCAATACGACTTTCATCAGATGAGCGTAAACCAAAGTCATTATTTATCGCATCAATAATATTTTGTTGGTGATTAACTAGAAGGCGATGCAGTAATTGTAAAGTATGCTTTCTTTCAGTAAGAGAGGGATAAGGTGTTATTTGAAAAGCACTTTTTTGTAAGGAAAATACCTCAGTAAGTGTATTTTCCTGGGTCTCAGCTGTTACTGACAGAGAAGCTTGGCTGGTCATAATGTATTACCCTGCTTTTGCAGCATAAGTGTCAAACAATTGTTTGAGACTAGAGCTAAAGAGGATTCAGTGTCAAGCGTGGACTATGACCAGTAAGCCTTATATGCAGTATGTTTTATTAATAAATGATTACATTCCTTGCATTTGTGCCATATTCATAAAAATGCCCAGACCGCCAAAGACAACTGCTAGTGCCACGAATATTAGCCAAATCAGCATGAGTACGCCCATGATGATAAAATATACCTTAATTTTGTTTAGCGACTTTAACAGAGCTTCTTTGCTTTCATTGTGTTTGGCTTCTTCAATTGCTGAAGCGCTTTGATATAAAAGAACACCTTGCCAAATTGGTAACCACGCAATCACAATTCCAACGATACTCAGTGCGGTAACAACACCACCGACAATTGATAAAATCCCAATCAGCTTGAGCCAGCCCTTACATTGAAAAATAGGTAGGGTCATTTCACCTACTAGGGCTTTTTCATTATCCATTAGCATACTCTCCTAAATGTTTACAAAAGTTTGTTGTGGTTGATGTGAAGTGTTCTGATTTTCCAAAGCTTGCCGTGCTGTGCTAATGGGGTATGACATATAGGTATAGCTTGTGTATTTTCTTACATATTAATCAATAAAAATAATAGTAAGTGCCGAAGTGCCAGAAATACGGCGTTCACGGGGCTACAGCGTAATCTTGTATGAAGTGTAGTTGATGCTTTACGTTAATTCATTGCCTGTATGGTAAATCTACGTGAACTTTTATTAATAACCTGCTTATGCTTAAGGAGAATTTAAAGGCTTCTACTGAGAGTTTTCGCTGGAGTTAAATATTATTTATTGTTAAGGCAGTTGGTAGAGACAGTACTGTACATTACCTGTCGTTTTGCTTTTGAGTAAAAACCAGTGCTGTACAACTTCATGTGCAGTATTAATAAGTTGGTCAAGGTCACAAGGTTCTGACTCAATATAAATAAGTGCACCAGGTTTTAACCAAGGTTGAGTGAGTAGGGCTTGAATTGTTTTGGGAATCAAACCCTGATTAAAGGGCGGGTCTAAAAAGACTAAGTCATAGGTATGAGTGGGTGGTTTGGCTAACCACTGTAAACAGTCAACAGCATGGGTTTGTGCATTTTTACACTGTAATGTGGCTAAGTTAGTGGTGAGTAACTGATTAGCTTGTGGGGCAATCTCTAATAAATCAGCCCACGCTGCACCACGAGATAGTGCTTCAAAGGTTAGGGCACCCGTTCCACTAAAACAGTCCAGGCAAGTTGCGCCATTAATATAAGGCGCAAGCCAGTTAAACGCAGTTTCTCTTATCCGGTCAGTGGTGGGACGAAGCCCAGGTAAATCGGCAATGGGTAGTTTTCTGCTCCGCCACTGTCCGCCAATAATACGGAGCTGGCTGTGACAGTGGATAGAGCGTGTTTGCGGTTTACTGGTTGGCTTGCGTGAGCGGTGCTTCATGCTGGGGCTGTTTCTCTTGAGCTTTTTCTGTGTTATCCGGTTTAGCCTGTTGGCCAACAGTTACGGTTAACAGTGGCTGTTTTTGAAAGTGTTGAGCAAAGGCTCGTTGTACATCTTCTCGGGTGACTGCCTGTACATCTTCCAAAAACTGTTGCATATGATCAAGTGGTAAATGGTAAAAGCCAATAGCACCTAATTGGCTGACAATATCCGCATTACTGGCTGTGGATAAAGGGTAACGACCAACAAGTTTTTGCTTAGCTTGATCAAGCTCCTGCTGTGAAGGGCCTTCAGCAATAAACTTCTGAAGTATTTCTTGGCTGAGTGATAGGGCTTCACTAGCTTGTGATTGTTTGGTTTGTAAGTTGATAAAAAAAGGCCCTGCTGCCTGCATTGGTATAAAAGCACTGCCTACCCCATAAACTAAGCCTCGATCTTCTCTAATTTCCTTCATTAGCCTGGAACCGAATCCGCCTCCTCCTAGAATTTCATTACCGATATACAACGCTGGGTAATCCTTGGCATCACGAGAAACACCCAGTATCCCCATTAAGATATGCGTTTGGCTGGAAGGAAACTCAATATGTTTCTGCTGAGTTTCCACGAGTGGTGTTGGTCTTGGTGTTTTAGGCGCTGCTTTGCCTTCTGGTAGCTTGTTTGCAAGCTGTTCAGCAATAGCCTTTGCTTGGGTTTGATCAATCGCTCCTACCATCGCAATCACGAGGTTTTTCGCAACATAGTACTGTTGATAAAAGCGTTGAATATCATCAGTAGTGAGCGTTTTAAGCGATGTTTGTGTGCCATGTTCTGGAATTCCATAAGGATGCTTGGCATACAATGCTTGGTAAAATGCCTGGCTTGCCTGTTTTCCTGGTTGTTGCTTGATGTATTGGAGGTTCGCCATCATCTGGTTTTTGATACGAACAAATGCATCTTCAGGAAAAGCAGGTGTTGCTATGACTTCACTGAATAAGTCAATGGCAGGTGTCAGCAAGCTGTCTTTAGTGAGTGTACGCAAAGAAGCTGTTGCCATATCTCGGTAACTGCCATTATTAAATTGTGCGCCAAGCTTTTCAAACCCTGCGGCAATTTGGGCTGCATTTTTATTGGTGGTGCCTTCTGCAAGCAAGCCATTGGTGATTTGGGCAAGTCCTGGCAGCTTATCATCCCGTGAAGCCCCCGCAGCAAATACCAGCCTGATATCTAACATAGGCAAGGCATCGGTTTGCATGAAATAAACACGGGCTCCACTTGCAGTTTGCCACTGCTGAATAGCTAATTCACGACTTGCTGAATGGCTTTTTTTCTCAAGCTCAGCAATAGAACTAAAGCGCTTATTGAGTGGTGGTAATTCAACTGAGGCTGATTCATCTGCTGGGTGAGCAGATTGGGTAACACTTGACTGACTGTATTGTTTTGGTGCTGGGCCCGTTTTGTATAACAGCGCAATGATGATGGGTAAAATGATTATGACCCCCCACCAAAATTTACGTTTATCCACAGTAAATGAAGTCGACATAATTAATCCTCAGTTGCAGAAGCAGATTGTTTTGAATTGAGGTGATGTTGAGGATCTAAAACAGCTACGGTTAAGCGGTCATAGGTGAAGTATTTTTGGGCTACAGCTTGAATTTGCTCTGGTGTGACAGCTTCCAGCTTGGTGATGTCTTTTTCTGCTAGCTTCCAGCTCAAGCCAATACTTTCCAATGAACCAATTAAGTTTGCTTGGGCAACGATAGAATCTTGTTGATAGACCAGGGTAGAAATAAGTTGAGCTTTTATTCGATCTAACTCTTCCGCTGAGGGTGGGGTCGATTTCAGTTTATCGAGCTGTTGCCATAATGCTTTTTCAAGAGAGGCTACAGTGTGTTTTTTTTGCAGGTTAGGCACTCCACTTAATGTGAATAATGTGTCACCTCGGGTGAAGGCATTATAAGATGCAGCTGCATAAGCGGCGATCTCACTGCCTCGGACCAACTCTGACTCAATACGTGCGCTATAGCCACCATCCAGCACTCCAGCAAGCATTCTTAGTGCGTAAGGCTCCCACTCTTCCTGGGCTGTAATAACAGCAGGTACATTAAACCCCATAATTAGTGTCGGCAGCTGTGCTGGTAGTTTGACCGTTAAGCGGCGCTCACCTGGTTGGTTAATTTCGCGTAAAGGGCGGGCCTCAGGCATGTTTTCCTGAGCTTTAACTGGACCAAAATACTGTTGAGCCAGTTTGCGCACTTGCTCGGGATCGACATCGCCGACAACGACAACGATAGCATTATTTGGACTGTACCAGCGGTTGTACCAGGTTTTCAGATCGTCAACGGTAATGTGCTTGAGATCATCTGGCCAGCCTATGACAGGGTTGCCATAGTTGCTTGCTTGATGTGCTATGGCTTTAAATCTTTCGTACATGAGGGCATTAGGTTTGTCATCAGTGCGCAAGCGGCGCTCTTCCATAACGACTTTGAGTTCTTTGGTAAACTCATCTTTATCAAGGAGCAAGTTTTGCATTCGTTCAGCTTCAAGCTCAAAGCTTAAGGCTAAACGGTCAGCACTCATTACTTGGTGGTATGCGGTTGCCTCATAATTGGTAAATGCATTTTCTTCAGCGCCGAAACGCGCCATGATGTTTGAAAACTCTCCTGGCTTAAGGTTTTTAGTACCTTTAAACATCATGTGTTCCAAAACATGGGAGACACCTGTTTTACCACTATGCTCATAACTGCTACCTATTTTGTACCAAACCATCGAAACAACAACAGGAGCTCGGTGATCTTCTCGTACTATCAGTTTTAAGCCATTTGGCAGTGTGTATTCACTGGTTACAGGGGCGGGTGATGCACCTACAGCAAAGTGGGTTAACAGTAGTAAGCTGCAACCTAAAATGATTCTTTGCCAGGGTTTATTGTTAATCATTCAGGTTTCCTTCATGTTATATCTTCACAGCAAGGCAACATTTCATACACCAAGCGGGCGAGAAGTGATAGGATAATACTTTATTTATAATGGGTTATTCGTTGTCGTGGTGCTAATACAAGCGCTAATATATTCAAAGCTTTCAGTGTATTACAGCTAAAGCATCAACTTGCCCAGCCTCGCCAGGCATTAATTCCAACTAATCCCGGTATTTCCAAGCTTAGGTATAGATTAAGACAATTATGTTTGGTTCACGTAAAGGGAACGGTAACTCTTCAGATACCGATGCATCCGAAAATCTAACTACTAATCAGTCAAAACCCAAAAAACGTTTTTGGCCTTTTGGCAAAAAGAAACAGTCTACAGCTGAAACTGTTAATCAAACGGTTGAGGTGGTTGAAGAGCAGAATACCTCTCAAATAGAAAAAGAGGCTGTGGATCAACCTGTATCAGTTGAGGTGCAAACTCCCCAGGCAGACGAAGTCATTGATCGTCAGGTGTCGCCTGTTTCTCAAGCTGAGACTGTCGTTGATAAACGTGCAGAACAGCAACAACCGGTAGCTGAAAAACCACAAACTGATATAGCGGCCAAAGCTATACCACAAGAAGAGCCTGTTAAAAGTGATGAGCCACAGGCTGAGCAACAAAGTATTACAGTAGCCGAATCTGAATTAATTGAGCAAAGTACTCCAGAAACAGCTCAAGCAGAAGAGCAAACGAAGAAAGGTTTTTTTGCTCGAATGAAGCGTGGCTTGTCTAAGACACGTAAAGGGTTTGTGCAAGGTGTTACAACCTTGTTTATTGGTAAAAAAGAAATTGATGATGACCTGTTGGAGGAGCTTGAAACCCAACTGCTGGTGTCTGATGTCGGTATCGAGGCGACTTCTGCCATTATCAATGGCTTGACAGAGCGCATTAAGTATAAAGAGCTGGATGATGCTGATGCACTGTTGGTGGCTTTGAAAACAGAACTGCGTAAGCAGCTGGAGCCAGCTAATGAACCGCTCGTGATCGATCAACAGCGCACACCGTTTGTGGTTTTAGTGGTGGGGGTTAATGGTGTCGGTAAAACAACCACAATCGGTAAACTTGCCAAGAAGCTGCAACTAGAAGGTAAGAAGGTGATGTTAGCAGCAGGTGATACGTTCCGGGCTGCTGCGGTTGAGCAGCTGCAAGTCTGGGGTGAGCGTAATGAAATACCGGTTATAGCACAGCATACAGGTGCTGATAGTGCATCAGTGATTTATGATGCCATTGAAGCGGCTCGAGCACGTAATATTGATGTACTGATAGCAGATACTGCTGGGCGATTGCACAACAAAAGCAACCTAATGGATGAGCTGACTAAAGTAAAACGAGTGATGGCTAAGTTGGATGCTTCTGCGCCTCATGAAGTTTTGCTGGTTGTTGATGCGGGTACTGGACAAAACGCATTAAATCAGGCTCATGATTTTAATGCTGCGGTAGGTTTAACAGGCATGGCACTTACTAAGCTGGATGGTACGGCAAAAGGGGGTATAGTGTTTGCGATGGCTAAGCAGATGAAATTGCCAATCCGCTTTTTGGGCGTTGGTGAACAAATCGATGATTTGCGTCCATTTATAGCAGATGAATTTATTGAAGCATTGTTTTCTGATGAAAATAGGTAAGGCTCGATCATCCACCTAGAAGGCTAGCAAGCAGTATGGCAAGCATAAGACGTGATCAATGAAGCAAAATAAGACAGTTATTCAGTTTGATAATGTCAGTAAACGTTATCCAACAGGTCAATCAGGTGTAGAAGGAATTAATCTTAAGATTCTGCTGGGTGAAATGGTGTTCTTAACGGGCCACTCTGGTGCGGGAAAGAGCACTCTTCTAAAGTTGATTACGGCGATTGAGCGTCCCTCAGCGGGACAGATTTGGGTGGGTGGGCAAAATCTAAAAACCCTCTGGCGCAGCCAGATACCCATTTTAAGGCGTAATATTGGTGTTGTCTTTCAAGAGCACCGTCTACTTTTTGATCGCTCTGTGTTTGATAATGTTGCATTACCACTGCAAATTGCTGGCTTTTCACCACGAGATATTCCACGGCGGGTGAGGGCTGCACTAGATAAAGTGGGTCTTTTACACAGAGAAAAAGTATTACCTATTGCTCTTTCAGGGGGGGAACAGCAGCGAGTTGGGATTGCTCGGGCTGTTGTTAATAAACCCCCTTTACTGCTGGCTGATGAACCAACAGGGAATTTAGACCCAGAGCTGTCTGGGGAAATCATGCACTTGTTCGAGCAGTTCAACCAAGTGGGCGTTACTATTTTAATTGCCAGCCATGATTTAGCCCTTATTGGTCAACTCAAGCACCGAGTACTGACATTAAATGAGGGCCGTTTAGTGTCCGATGTGGGGGCTCTATGAAGAACAACACTCGGGAAAACTATCGGCCAAAAAGTGGACAGCAGACAAAAGGCAGGGCTTCAGCAGCAAGACAAACTGTCAGTGTCAGCCAGGAGAGCCAACCTCGAAAAAGTGCTCACCGTACCCATCGAACCAGTGAGATCGGATTATTTTTGCTACATCATCAGCAAATGATGTGGCAAAGCTTGCAGCGGTTGTTAAAGGCTCCAATTGCAACATTTATGACGGCTTTGATGATAGCGGTAGCGCTGTCACTGCCAGCCATGCTTTATTTGCTGATTGAGAATGCACAAACACTAAGCAGCCGTTGGGATGGCGCACCCCAAATTAGCCTTTTTTTCGAGCTGGAAGCACCAGCAGAAAGTGTTAATGAGGTGTTTGGCCAGTTACAGCAGGATCAGCGCTTCTCAAAAGTTGAGTTGATTACTGCAGAGCAGGCTTTGTCTGAGTTTGAGCAACAAGGTGGCTTTAAGGGCGTGCTGCAGCACCTATCTTCAAACCCATTGCCAGCCACTATCGTATTACAGCCTAAGCAAGTTGATGGTGCATATCACCAGCAAGCTATTGCAGAAACGCTAAAGCAAATAAAAGGTGTAGAGCAGGTACAATTTGATACAGCGTGGATTGCCCGATTGAATGCCATGCTCCAGCTTGGCCAGCGAGCAGGTGCAATGTTAGCAGGTCTGTTTGCATTAGCCGTCATATTGGTTATTGCCAATACAGTACGTTTAGCGATAGAAAGTCGCCGAGAAGAAATTCTGGTGGTGAAGCTGGTAGGCGCTACTAATGCCTACGTGCGTCGTCCTTTTTTGTACATGGGGCTTTGGTTTGGTGTTCTCGGAGGGCTGCTAGCATTGGTACTTGTACATTGCTTGATTTGGTTGCTGACGGACCCTGTTGCAGATTTGTCCCAGCTATACGAAACTCACTTTGAGATCGCGGCAATGACACTGGATGCCTCACTGCTACTGGTTTTGACAAGCGGGGTGCTAGGTTGGATTGGCGCTTTGTTTACTTGCCAGCGACAGTTAAGAATGATTGAGCCACGCTGACGCTTCACTCTACACTTAATGTGTACAAAATCAGGATTTTAGCGGCATATAGGCTTGTTATGTGGCTAATATATACGAAATTTTGATAAAGGAACTATTTTACAGGTTCGCACTCTTAAATAAACGGTGATACACTCACTCGGCCAATATTATATAAAGAATGGAGAGCAGATATTAATGGGCACTGCATTACAACGCATTGATGTGTTGTCTCCTGGACATAACCTTGAATCTTATGTGCAGGCAGTCAACAGTATCGCTGTACTCACTGCAGAAGAAGAGCGTGAGTTAGCAGAGCGTTTGTATTATGAACAAGACTTGGATGCTGCACGCCAGCTGGTAATGTCTCACTTACGTTTCGTTGTCCATATCGCAAAAAGCTATTCTGGTTATGGATTGTCTCAAGCAGACCTTATTCAGGAAGGTAATGTCGGTTTAATGAAAGCGGTTAAGCGCTTCAATCCTGAAATGGGCGTTCGCCTGGTGTCATTTGCAGTACACTGGGTAAAAGCAGAGATGCACGAATTTATTCTACGCAACTGGCGTATAGTAAAAGTCGCTACCACTAAAGCGCAGCGTAAACTGTTCTTTAATCTTCGTAGCTCGAAAAAGCGGCTGGCTTGGTTCACCAATGAAGAAGTACAAGCCGTTGCTAAAGATTTAGGTGTTGAGCCAAAGACGGTGCGTGAGATGGAATCACGTATGGCAAGCCAAGATACAGCATTTGATGCTGGTGTGGATGATGATAGTGATCAAGCCTATCAAGCGCCAGCATTCTACTTAGAAGATAATCGCTATGATCCAGCTCGCCAGCTTGAAGATGCGAACTGGACTGAAACATCAACCCAGAACCTTCAGAATGCGCTGGCTGGCTTGGATGAGCGTAGTCGAGATATTTTGCATCATCGCTGGTTAACCGATAACAAAGCCACATTGCATGAATTAGCGGCTAAGTACAGTGTATCTGCTGAGCGGATTCGCCAGTTAGAAAAGAATGCAATGAAAAAGCTGAAAATGACGCTCCAGGCGTAGTATGTAAAGGAAAAAGTAAAAATATTTTCTCATGTTTTGAAAGGCTGCACTTTGCAGCCTTTTTTGTTTGATAGTTTTCTCTATGATTTCGTGATAATTGTTCGGGTGGATAAGCAACTTGCTCTAAATAGTCTGTTTTCGTCGAAAAAAACAAGACAGATGTGAACTATTAGGATTTTTTTTGGAAAACTTTTGGTTAAAAGGTACATCTATATAAGAGTGAATAACGGAAGCTATACCCGTAGTTGAAGGGTATAAAAACAAAAAGGGTTGGTGCTCAATATGTCTTGTTTATATTTTGCTGAAAATCAATACACAGAAGCCGACTGTCAACCTATTCCTGAAGGTGGATGGTTTTTAATCGCAGATGTACCTGGTGGCTCGGTAGAAATTTCCGGAAATAATCGAGCGCGCTTGGCTGAAATGGCGAATGAACTATTAGAAGCACATTGTATTTCTCAGCCTACAGCTTCATATAATCAGTGTGAAATTGCTTACTAAACTTTTTGAAAGCCCTTCCCCGCAAGGAGGATGTTGTGAGCGTAGTAGTTTTGCGACACCCTCCAAACAGGGCTGGTGCAAAGATACATAGTTCTATTAATCCATCAGCCTTCATTTAAATTCCAGTCATTAATAGGCATTAAAATACTGAGCAATCATTTTGTTTAAGGTGATTGTAGTATGATCCTTCTATCAATTACTCTCATCCCGCGCTATTAGCTTTAAGTCTGCTGCTGCCAGTTCATAAAATAACGCGATGCTCGACTTTTTAGCCTATTAATTGAGCCAACTGAAGTGGAGCGTTGCCTTCGTTTCTATTGAGTAACACACATAAACTGTGTGATAACAATTTACGACTTATTCGATTCGTCAGACTCCATAAGGTCCTACCTTTTGTTCGTTGGATATTAAACGTTTTTACAAGCTGACCAATCGTTGTCTCAACCCGTCGTCGGACCCGGTTTAACTGTCCCCTCCATTTCTCTGGGAGTTGATCCACCATGTTTTCTCTGACCGGTGTTTCTAATTGTACT
>NZ_AUAF01000098.1 GCF_000428585.1 Zooshikella ganghwensis DSM 15267
GATATGAGTATCTTCATCTAACCCAAAAAACTCGCCGATGAGCTCCACTGCAATCACTTCAGGATCAGAAAGGGAGGGCATAGTCCCTCGTTTACGTAATCGCTGGCCTTTAAGTAACTCATTGAAGGTATCATCAACCCAGCAATAAACTGCTATGATAAACTCTTCTACTGACATCCCCTGACCCCAACCTTTGTTTCGGCAAAACAAAGGTTGGGGTCAGGGGCTGTCATTTCAAACTAATAAAAGTCGAGCATCGCGTAAATTTAGTTTCAAACTATGACTGGCTATTAGCATTGATGTCTAAAATGTATTAACTCTGTAAAAAAATCATGATTGTTTTTGCGTAAGTCAATAAAAAAATGATAAATAGTTTGTAGCTTTGTATCCCTTCAAATACCATGCTTGAACGATTCAGCTTGATTGTTTTTGGCAACATGGCGTGTAATCTTATTATATATCCACAGCGAAGGATTTTTAGGGGCGGCCGTCAAGCGATGAAGCCCCCGGAGCTTATATTAATAAGTGACTGGGGTGAAGAGCGAAGGCAACAAACCCTAAAATTGATTCGCGAAGGGTATATATCCCTGATGTCATTGGCAATCCCAATTAGGTTGGGGGTATCACTCTAAAAATAATTATAAATATAAGCATGATACAGCCATGTTGACTATAAATTAGTTCAAAATCTCTATAACAAAAACAATATGTCAGATGTGTAGCAAGCGAGATAACTTAAAGGTAATGAATAAACAACAGTGTGTACCATCCGTACTTTGTTACGGCTTTTGTTTTATTGTCAGTATAAGTCTGACTAGCGTAGATAATACCTATGCTGCAGAAGACTTACCGATGAATCCTAGTGCAGAGAAGCAGTCTGCAGGTGACCAATATCAAGACAACGCATCATGGTCTTCACAGCAGCTTGATGTGCTAGTGTTAGATATTGAGGATTCTATTACTCAGCTGCAAAGCTCTGTAGAACAAACTAACTCTACTATTATTAAACTGGAAACCTTACGCCGGCTTCAGCCTATACACCCAAAACTGAGCATACTGGAACGTAGATTAGCGCAAACGTTATCATTTTGGGCTGTCAGGTTTTATAACCAGCTTGATTACAAAAATGCGTTACACTTTGCGGGGCTGGCCAAAAATATTGTACCTAATCAAGCAGAAGCCAATCAGGTCATCAAGTTGGTCACATTGGCCCAACAGCAGCGTGCTGAGAAAATAAATAGAGCCACTTCTGCTATGCCACCTGCTCCTCGTGTCCATAGTCAACTACAACCTCAGGTGAGGGAAAATACGTTTTTGGACAGCCTTAATTCAGACCAGCGCGCAATCCTTGAAGAGCTACCACAGGACGTTCAGGCTGAACTGATCAATATTATTATTCTTGATCAACAACAGATTACTGAGCGTTTATTTGATATTCGCCATGTACTGGACAGTGTGGTTGACCAAATGATTAAAGACAATGCACGTGCAGTCATGACAAGTCAGTCTGATAGTGACGCGCGATGGATCATGGCATTAATGAAAACGCGTATACGGCAGATTAATCCATACTTTGAATTAAATTTAAAAAAGCGCATTAGTCCTGGTATGCGCCCCAATATAGCGCTTTATGCTCAGTAGTAATTCAACCTAAAAGTATCTGGAATACGTACGTTTATAGATATTCCAGATACACATTATTCTCCACAGGTCCTAGTATGGGTAGACTGTAACTGTCCAGCTTACCCTATCTTGCAATTTATTATCTGTATCTTTAATGACTTGAGAGGTTACATCTTGCACTTGCACCGTCAAGGTATATTCTCCAGGGTTATAGTCATTGGCTACTAAGGTTAACTGACTTGAGTTTCCAATCTCTTGATCATTAAGAAGCCAGTGAGCCTCTACTGTTGGGTTATTTGGCTGTAGCAAATTTACCGAAAATGTTTGTTTTTGATTACGATAAAGCTCCACTGTAGAGTTTGCAGGGGTTATGCTGTCAATTGGTGAAACATAATCATAAACACGTCGTATAAGTTGTTCTGAATTAACTGACTGAAACGGTCTTCCTAAAGAACGCATCAAAGAGTTAGTAGTGGGACGATACATTCCTCGTTGGCAGTACTTAGCTCCTTCAAATACATCAACTGCCTTGTCAACTCCGATCCAATGAGACCACTTGTTGCCTGAAGGGTAATAGGTAACATTTGCTTCACTTGTTGGCCCTGCATTGCAAGAGCCATAATCATATTCGTCCGCTAAAAGACCAAACGTATGGCCGGCTTCATGGAGTGCCAGGTCGACAGCAGAGTTATGTAAAGACATTGTCGCAACACTACCACCAGAACCTCCATACTCTGTAGAATTGACAACGACTATGATTAAGTCCCGTGCAACAGAGGGTAATCGTTCACTGACATAGCTTTTCACCCTTTGAGTATCCACACATAATAATCGAACAATATTGTAACAATTAAAGTAAGACCTAAACTGGGTGTTTTTGGGGTAGCTATAGCCAGCTCCAGACTCAGTACTTATGCTTTCAACAGCCCATACATTGAAGCTATTTTGATAGTTATCAATGGGGCTTTCTGCAAAGAAACCTGTGGTAATTGGTTTTAAATCGTCTTTAAAGCGAGATATCTCACTTGAGGTATAACCTTCTGCAACAAAAACGATATCAACACGGTTATCTGAGGGACCATGATCAATAATCTTAGTGACTGATGAAGACTGGGTCGGTTCAGATACAGATGAGGTGCGCTGAGCAGGATATTCACCTAACAAAGACCATGTCCACTTTTTGTTAATATATTCAGGAAAAAAGATTAGAAATGTTTTTGTGCTAAGCGGCGCGTTATTAATAATGAGTGATGCTGATGCTTTAGTAATACGCTCTGATGACTCTATAAGACCTGTTATAGGGCTGAAGGATTCGGCTCTTATAATCAAGGGGTTTTGAACAAAGTCAGTAAATAATGGTTCACCTGTACTTGATAGACCAATAACTGCAAGGTTATCTGTAATATTAACCGGCTGTGACTGCTTTTCGACGAGCGAGGAAAAATAGACTAGTGACTTGTTAGTTTTGAAAGAGGTTGTTGCTGTTTTGGAGGAGGAAGGATTAAGTTTAACAACAAACTCATTTGCTGTAGCAGTAAAAGCAATGGATAGTATTGTTAAACAACTGATAACGAATCTGGTACTTTTCATAATTACCATTCCTTGGTTAAAGTATTTTTTAATACGCTTGTATCTAAATTGAAAGGTATGGTCACTTTGTTAGTCGACTCCTGGCTGCAAATAGCTCAATTGCTATATCATCGATCACTACAGGTATGTTTAAATGAGAATACTGCTGAGACTTAAAAAAAGAAATGCAACTTGCAAAAGAAGAAAGTAAAGCTTTATGGGGCTTTAAAAAAGATACTAAAGCCATTAAAACATGATTTAGGTTAGCAGAAAGGCTTTTTAATCATTAGTATTATTTTTTATATATTTCCCGAGTTAAATGATCAATGAGTGATGTATACTTACAAATAGCGCTATCTGTATCACTATTAGCGAGAGTTTAATTAGTCAGCTTAAAGGATTGCTATGAAAGGACTAACTACAAGTAATTATAGTTCTTACGCAAGGAAAAGGGTTACATGGCCTGCTGTTATTAGTGTTAACAATCAGAATGTACCCGTTAAAGTTATTAATATATCAGACCATGGTGCATTGATTGAGCTTGATATAAAGTTAGCGATTAATCAAAAGCTAAAATTTATTTGCAAAGCATTTCATCGAGGGAAACAAATGAATATAAAATGCTCTGCTCATGTTAATTATGTGATTATAAGTCGTTATGGTTATCACATAGGTATTAATTTTGATGCAATTAAACATGAAGAAAAGAAATTTCTGGAAAAATATACTCATGAATAATCAATTGATATTAATATAGAGCTACTGAGCAGATAAGGTAAGTTATAATGTGTATCAAAATAAGTATTTTTTTTGAGAGTTGTATCCGTTAATGATTTTGGTTGATCTTGAGTGGTGTAAACTCTTATAATTAAGGAGTTTATATAATTTTTTATGATAGTATTTAAAAACGGTTAAAGTCTGTCGGCTTTTCTATTTCATAAATAGCTTCAGAAATACTTTCAAGTCTTTTCTCTAAAATAGACTGTGCATCGTATAGTGCTCGGTTATAAAAATATGCACCTATTTCTTCTGAAATGAAGTCTAGTAAAAACTCTGCATCAAACTGGCCAATACTATAGTCAAGTTCTTCTTGGAAATATAACTGTATTTTTTTTGTTATAATTTCTTTTTCTTCTTTTGCAAACTTCATTTTTGACATGACTCACCTTATCAGTTTATTGTAAAGGTAAAACAGTGATCATAACTGATTCGTAATAATACAAATATGACATATTGTTAAAAACAAGTCTAACTCTTTACTAGGGCTTGTTAACACTATTTGAATCACCACTGCTTAAGACAATAATCTTCCAAGGTGTGCTTAACTAGCGTTATGAGTAATGAAATAAACTATTGTATACCTGCAGAAACCAACAATCTTGAAGGAAAACCTCGACGAGTGGGTTTTGAACTAGAGTTTGCTGATCTGAGCCTTCAGCAAGTCACGGATATCCTATGTGAAACGCTGAATGGTAAAGTACATAGCAATAACCCTGCAGAAACTATTGTAATAGTAGAAGGATTGGGAAAGTTTACCATTGAGTTAGATTGGCAATTTGCCAAAGAGACAGCAAAGGAACGAGCAAGTCAGCATGCACTGGAATATGGAGACAAGAAAGTTGATGATCATTTTATGATCTGGCTAACTAAACTTGCAAGTATTGTTGTGCCTATTGAAATTGTGTGTCCGCCTATAGAGATTAAAGATCTGACCGTGTTGGATGGCATGGTATCCGCGCTTAGATCTGCAGGAGCAAAAGGAACGGGTGAGTCACTATGGTATGCTTTTGGCGTGCATATTAATCCTGAAGTAACTGATAATGATCCTGAAAAAGTAATGAGGATGCTAAAGTCTTATGCTATTTGTCAGGACTGGCTGCTAAAAACTCACCAAGTTGATCCTATTCGACGGGTAACACCATATATTGACTTGTTTCCAAAGTCGTATATTAACACCTTAATCACGTATAAAAGTAATATATCATGGACTAAATTGATAGAGGATTATCTTGAATATAATCCAACAAGAAATAGAGCATTAGATGCCCTTCCGTTATTTAAGTATATTGATCAAAACTTAATCGACCAACGTTTGGATGATCCTAGAATTAAAGCTAGGCCCACATTTCATTACCGAATGCCTAATTGTGAAATAGAGAAAAATAACTGGTTTCTTTATAAAAGCTGGAATGTATGGTGTGTTATTGAGCATATTGCTCAAAATGAACAGTTATTAGAGCAATTGGCGATAGAATGGCAACGATATAATCAAGCACTGATAAATATAAAGCCTGCTCCATGGTTCAACATACTCGACGAAATATATCAAAACCTGTCATAGGTGTAACAGGTAACGCCAGACTTTTCTCTCCTTCCTGGCTTTGTATAAAACTGGCTGTTTTTCTTGCAGGTGGACATGCTCTTCGAATTAGTGTGCGACATCCGGTGCCTGAGGAACATCTTGATGGTTTAGTGATAAGTGGTGGAGATGATATTCATCCGTCTCTTTATGAAGAAGAGATTATGGCAAAAGCACATTACGATGAAGCTCGAGATGAACTTGAGCAGCGATATATTGAGTATGCACTTACAAATCATTTACCTATTCTAGGAATTTGCAGAGGATACCAACTATTAAATGTGCAAAGTGGTGGTAGTCTATATCAGGATATTCGTCCCTTGCGTGAAAAAACAGATAACAGAGCTACTTTTTTACCTCGGAAAAAGGTTGTTTTAAAAAAAGAAACTGAGATATATAAAATAATTGGTCACGAGTTATTTAAAGTGAATAGCTTACATCATCAAGCCATCAATATACTGGCAAGTGACTTTCAGGTAGCAGCATGGGATGCAGATCATTTCATCCAAGCTATTGAGCACAAAGAAGTGAAACCTGTCATTGGTGTACAATGGCATCCAGAATATTTATTATACCTTAAACACCAGCGACAACTATTTACGTGGTTAGTTGCTCAAGCTAAGCGTACAGTAACTTAGGTTTATGTAGTGATAGCCTATTTATCCTTATTTGCATCATCATTTTTAGCTGCAACCATTCTTCCATTTTACTCAGAAGTTTTGCTATATGCATTGCTACAAACAGGAGAACCTGCTTGGTTACTCATAGTAGTTGCTTCAATTGGTAATACCTTGGGGGCAGTTGTGAACTGGTACTTAGGTCGTTATTTACTTCACTTTAAAGATCGACGCTGGTTCTACTTTAAAGATGAACAAATTGAACGAATGCAGTATTGGTTTCAGCGCTATGGTGTTTGGAGTTTATTGCTTGCTTGGATGCCTATGGGAGGAGACGTACTTACTTTAATTGCGGGAATCATGAAAGTACGTTTAGGCATATTTTTAACATTAGTAGCAATAGGCAAAACTGCTCGATACATAGCAGTACTGTATTTTGCACAAATAACACATGGATGGTTTGTATAATATGAATGATGTGATGTATAACAGTATCAATTTGTATTTTTAGTGCGACATTTAATATTTTATAAGTGTTTAATTAACTATCATAACGAGTAAAGCGCATACATCGTAACAAAAGGGTATGACGATTATTAGAATTTGATAGGCTTCACTTATGAAAATAAAAGCAGTATTATCACCTCCTTTTTATGTTAACTTATTGGCGTCATTCATATTAACTAGCACTGTAACTCAGGTGAATGCTCGTCTCATTATGCCTGAATATAAAGATTATAATCTGAAACATACTCAGTCAGAAAGCGGTATTAAATCAGAAGCTTTATCTAAAGAGTCTGTAATAGTATATACAGAAAAAAACAATCCTTGTGATAAACCTTTGCTAATGAAAGGGAACTTAGTTCGTCAGCCTGACTTTAATAGCTTGGATAGTTGGCGAGGTTATTACACGACAAGCGTAAAGGTTTCTCAAAGTGAGCAGATAAAAAAATGTGGTATTGATTACCAAGTGGTGATATCCAATCGTAATAATTATTATGATGGAATTATCCAAAAAATCAAACCCAATTTGAATACAACGAAGGAATACACATTTCAAGCAAACTTAAAGTTAAATAATAGTGAAGTAAAAGATTTTGGTCTTGCAGCATTAGCTTTAAAAAATGATTTGGGGATTGTTTATTACCAATATCTTGCAGTAGATCAAATTAGTAGTGATGATAAAACATTAACTGGTACGTTTAAGGTCAATGCACTTGGTGAAATCAAACAATCTTTCTTATTGTTATTTGGTCCTAAAGGCGATAAAGAACTTGTTATTGACGAAGTAAAAATTGCTGAAGCTGATGACAATAATCCAGATCCTAATACCCTTTTCAAGCATGACTTTGAAACAGACAATGCTGGGTGGTTACCCGCTTGGCTTACTGCATCTCCTGAAATTAGTGCTATGCAGGCAAAATCAGGAGGCTTTAGTTTATATGTCAAGGACCGTGATCACTGGTATTCAGGTGTTAAGTTACCTATTACGCAGTGGTTTTCTGAGAAGAAAAAATATACGCTGAGTCTGTCTGCTCTATTAAGTACAGGCACAGGCCAAGCTCAAAAGCTTAGTTTACAACTCTATTATGTTGATGACGAAGGTGCTCATTGGCAGCGTGTTAACTCAACATCCATTTCTGTAGTAGAGCAGTGGGTTGATATTGCTACCGACTTTATCATTAAACCGCAAGGTACTTTGAAGAAGGCGGAAATATATGTATTTGGGCCAGACACAAAAGTTGACTTTTTCCTGGACGATATAACGCTGACTCAGCAAGATGCAGACCCCGGCGATGGAGATAAACCCGGTGATGGAGATAAGCCCGGTGATGGAGATAAACCCGGTGATGGAGATAAACCCAATGATGGAGATAAACCCAATGATGGAGATAAACCCGATGATGGAGATAAACCCGATGATGGAGATAAACCCGATGATGGAGATAAACCCGATGATGGAGATAAACCGGGTGATGGAGATACAAGCGGTTCAGGTTTATTTGAAAAAATGACATCAGCCCAGTGCATTGATGGTCAGTATCAAGAGTCTCAGCGGGCAAACCCTCAGGTTGATATTAAAGGTATTTTAAGCAGCCATAACCCAAATGCTTCTGTGAGCGTTTTATCTAAAACAGTAACAGCTGCATTAGAAAAGCGCTATCCATTTGGGGCAGAAATATTGAGTCAAGCTCCTAATAGTTCAGGACAAAAATGCTTAACATATTGGATGCAACGAGCTAAGAGTACATGGGGAGATTTACCCACAAGTGAGCTATTTCATGGAGCAGACTTATCTGTGCACGAATGTGGACATGGGTTATCACACAAATTATCTGGTTGGTCGACACAGGCTTTGCCTTTATCCAAAGGCACAACACCTGTTTGTCCTGTGAGAGGACCTTATAAATACCCTCCACTGTATAATTTACAGCATGATAAGTTTTCAAAAGATGTGCCTAATAATCATTATGATTCAACCTACATAAATAAAGGTAGCCCTGTAGGTAAGCAGGGATGGGAGTCAGTAATTGATGAGGCTGTACAATATAGTCATTCCTTGGCAATTGGATATGCATTTCACGACTATACAACTTATGGCAGTGATGCTGATGGTGCACTTAGCTTTGCATGGTATATACAGCGCTATTTATACTTTCTGCATCATAACAACCCAGATATTTATCAAGAAATTTTAAGTAATGCCTGTTGGCGTGAAGCTATTTTAAAATTATGGGGAAAAATCTGGATGTATGAAGACTTAGCATTAGCGCTAGACGAGCCTAAAAATCATGATAACTTAACATCTGAAAATACACAGCGCTTTATTAAAGCAATTCAACGACCAGAGTTAATGGCTGAGATTGAAGCGGTAAGAAAAGCGCATCAGTGTAATTAGAATCTAGTTATTATTTCAACAGAAAGTGATGTAGTTGAAAATAAACCCACCTTTCAAAATATTTGGTGGGTTTGTTGTGTTATCAATTAATTTAAAATTAATTCGTGTCAAAAAATAAATTAAGAATTTTAAAAACGGTTAAACCAATCGACAATTTTTTCTGGTGATTCTTTAAACCAGGCATGACCTTTATAAGGATTAATCCACTTTTCAGTATGAATACTATGATCGATTAAGCGGTTATAATATTGCTTCATTGTCCATACAGGAACAATCATATCTAACGCGCCATGAATAAATAAAGTAGGTGGGTGATTACTAGGTAATGACTGTGGTACCAGACAGGCAGGACCAAGACAAGTTGCATAAGAAGCTGATTGAATCGCTAATGCCCGGAACTCGCCAGAAAATGATACAGCCATGCGACTGGTATTATACCCTCCACTTGAAATGCCCGTTGCATATTTTTGCTGGCTATTTAGTGGGCCAAATAATCCTTGCTGTATGCCCATTAGCACGCGTGATAAAAACTGGTAATCTGTCGTTAAATGATAAGGTGTTGCACTGGATAAAGCATTTGTTTGCCAAGCTAGGTTTATTGCTGCTCTGGGAGCAAGAACAGCATAACCCGAATCAAGTAAATGTTTGATCAGCATTGCTTCATAAAATCCTCCAAAGGGATCAGCTTTATTTCGCTGAAACTCCACAGGAAAAAAGCTTCCTTGATAAATGACTACCACAGGCCAACCTCGAGCAGGTGGTTCACCAATGGGTAGTTGATACTTTACCTCACGTTTAATCCCTGCATTGGCCTCAATATAAACAGATTGATAGCTGCAACTTATTGAGTAATCAGTAAAATTACCTTGTTCAATTTGGCAGTGTGATTTTAAATTTGAATTAGTCAAACTCGTTTCTAGCGCTGAGCTCCCATAGCATTGGGCTGATGTAAATGTAAACGCCATTAAGAAAAGGTGAGTTGTATAAGTATTCTTCATTATGCTTCCTTGCATTTTTAGATTATCAAAAGAAGTTTAGCTGATAAATTAATATTTGCGAAAAATTATAGGCTATCACTTTGCACCTGTACCTCAAATTATGAGGTGGGGATATACTGACTTAGATGATTTTGCCACTGGGTATGCCAGTACCCAAACCTTGGATCCTTCACAATATTAAAAGCAGCAAAGCTGGGTAGTTGTTTCATACCAATGTATTGCTGGGTTGTATGTATTGCCAAAAGAAAGTCGTCAGGGTCTTTACCGGAGAATAAGCTATTTGAGTAAGAAAATGCTTCATGTGGTGCGTTCCATGTTGTAGATAACATGTAATGTTTTTTTGTTAAAAAACCACCATCTCCATATCGTTCGCTAGAGCCAAAAAATAACCCATATTCGTATACGTTATCAAAATATTTTTTTAGCGTTGAGGGAACATTAAACCAATAAACTGGAAATTGAAAAATGATAATATCAGCCCAAAGAATTTTTTCTTGTTCTTCTTTGATATCATAATGATTAGCAATATGAGAGACTTTAACCTCTGTATAATGGCTAAGCAGATCTTGTGCCGATTTAACCATACTTTCATTGAATACTCCCGGTGCCATTTTACGTTGTTCGGCACCATTAATAATTAAAACTTTATGCATAAGTAGCTCCTTAAAGTATGAGGAATGCAGTGGAATGACTTCAATAAGCGAAGTGCACTTTTTTACATTGACTATTTATCTTAACGCCTTCATACTAAGTAATTAATCAACATTTTTGAATTTTATTATTTGAATATTTGCAATAATGATTCGTTCACTTGATTCTCTAAGAGCTTTCTTAGCTGTTGCACAATATACCAGCTTTGCTAAGGCTGCCGCACAGTTGAACCTTTCTGGTTCGTCCGTTTCTCGTCATGTTGCTGAGTTAGAGAAAGAGCTGGGCGTGATACTCCTTACTCGCAGCACTCGTAAGGTTGCTTTGACAGAAGCAGGCAAAACATTATTTGAGCGGGCATCCCAGATAGTGGCATCGCTTGATGAACTGGGGGGGAATCTTAAAGAAATTAGCGGGCATATTAGTGGCAGTGTAAGTATTTCTGCGCCCTGGTGGTTTAGTGCAGAATTTTTACCTACTGCGTTGGCAGAGTTACATCAAAAGTATCCAGAGTTGAAGATTCACCTTGATGGTGAAGATAACATCTTGGATCCTCATGAAGGACAATATGATATTTACTTACGTTTTGGACGACTGAATGATTCAGGTTTAGTTGCCAAGGTGATTACTGAAGATAAATATTGGTTGGTAGCCGCGCCGAGCTATATAAAAAAAAATGGCATACCCAAAGAACCGCAGGCACTATTAACACACCAAATATTTGCCTTTCGCTTTAAAAAACCACACACAAGTTGGTTTTTTAAACAAGGAAAAAAGCAGTTTAGAGTTAGTCTTCAGCACGCATGGCTAAGAACAAATAACCCAGTCACTATTTATCATAGCACTCTGCTTGGTGAGGGGATAGCTCTTCTACCAGCATTAAGTGTAGGAAATGATCTACACCAAGGCAGATTAATTCGCTTGCTATCTGAGTATCAAATTACACCAAATCGATTAGATAATCATCTCTATTTAATTTACTCAAAAGATAAAGTACGTATTAAAAAAATAAAGTGTGTAATTGACTTTCTAGCAAATAAACTAAATGACCCTAGTGAAGGGTATATTAATACATAGGAGAGTAAATTTTTATAAAGAATTTACTCTCCACTCGTGACTTTATATTCTTCTGCTTTGTTTAATGCTCATATTGCTAAAAAAGAGAAAGTGTAGATGGTTTGTGTTAAAGTGAGGAGAGTTCTTAAGCTCAATCTGAGTAGGTACTCAATAGACTAATGAGGTAGTGTCAGGGTAACATCATGTTAATTTGTTTGACTGTGTAGTCATTGAATGGCATGGTATAAGACTATTGAAGGTATAATCGTGATAGCATATATTTAGAAACTGTTCGTCACGAAGATGCTTCTTAAATAGTAAAATATTATGCCTAATTACCTATCTATCCGTGCGTACAGCCGCCAGCGTAAAGGTCACTCTCATCATTACCATCAGTTAGTTCTGCCACTTCGTGGTGCGATCAATATTGAAGTTGAGGACTATTCAGGCAAGGTAGTGCCAGGTGAGTGTGTAATAATTAGATCTGGAGAGATGCACCACTTTACTGCTAATGAAGAAGCAAGGTTTGTTGTTGCAGATATGTCCAAGTTGCCAGAAAACATATCTCAGTCAGAGCAGCTAATTTTTTCTATTAATTCACCACTAATCAGCTATCTTAGTTTTATTGAGGAACAACTTGAATATCAAGTGAATACAGAAATTGAAAAAATAATGTTCAGTACATTTGAAATGTTGTTAGCTGAGCAAACTTTGTTGAAACAAACAGATCGTCGTATACGCTTGGTACTTGAGTATGTTCTTGAAAATCTTGCTGACAAGCTTGTCATAAACGAGTTGGCTAAGATTGCGTGTTTAAGTTCAACACAATTTAAAAAATTATTTAAAGATCAGATGGGCCTCAGTGTTTTGCAATACATCACTAAAGTACGTATGGAAAAGGCCAAAGCCTTGTTGATACATACTGATTATCCTGTTCAGATAGTTGCTGAACAAGTTGGCTATACTGATCTTTCTTCCTTCAGTCGGAGGTTTTTAAGTTTTTACGGTTTGACGCCTAGCGCCGTTTCTCGCTGATAGAAGCGGCTTATATATCAACTATACCGTCCTTTCTGCATAATACTTCGTTATTGACGATGTAAACTAAGAATATTATTCATATTTACAAAGGGCGTTACATGCTATCTCAGTGTCAGTCAATTATAGGTTTGGTTGCAATTATTTTCGCCTGTTTTTTTTGGGGTACTACAGGAACTGTGGCAAGCTTCACTCTTAACGTGAGCCCGTTAGCTACAGGTGCTTTTGCAATGGGAGGAGGTGGCTTATTATTAGTACTAACTGCACTAAAAAATCTATTTTCGGATAAATATAAACTAGTCTCTAATTACCCGATAATACTTTTAGGCGGGCTTTCTGTTGCTGTTTATCCCTTAGCATTTTATAGTTCAATGCGACTTTCTGGTGTTGCGTTGGGAACAGTGGTTTCAATAGCTAGTGCGCCATTTGCTACAGTATTACTTGAGTGGCTTATTAGCAAAAAGCCTATTTCTAAAAAATGGGTGAAGAGTTTTGTAATTGGAGCAATTGGAGTATTACTGCTTGCGATGAGTAAAGGTGAAGTATCTGAGTCTGGCACCCATATTTACAATCATTATTTAGGTATCATGCTTGGGTTGTTAGCAGGTTTCACTTATGCACTTTACTCATGGGCTGCAAGAGAAATGATTGAGCAGGGTATTCATTCCAAATCAGCTATGGCGAGTATGTTTGGTTTGGCTTCATTACTATTATTGCCTTCACTAATAATTACAGGAGATAATTTATTTGCTTCCACTAAGAATGCCGCTGTTGCTCTTTATATGGCTTTTGTGCCAATGTTTCTTGGGTATCTGTTATTTGGTTATGGACTGAGGTTTATTGCTGCAAGTGAGGCAACTCTGCTAACGTTGCTTGAGCCTGCAGTAGCTACTTTAATGGCTGTAGCGGTTGTTGGTGAAAAAATTATCACAACTGGCTGGCTAGGGATTGTACTGATCATGGTGTGTATGTTAATTCAAATGCCAAAAAGAATAGTGAGTTCTGCATAAAACTCTTAAAATACTCCATGAGTTACTACCCTTTGTACATGCTCTAGATGCAATACATCTAATATTTGTTGTAGCTAATGCTGATTACCTGGATAGCAGGACCTTAGTTCATGATTCTTTTGTTCACTGATGGAAAGCATTATGGGAATAAGGCTTTAATAACTTTTTTGATAGGCTATCTTGTAGCAGTTGTTTTGTGGTGGTAATTTTTAAAAATAGCTATATATGGGTAGCCAACATATTAACTGGGACGGGTGTTTTAAGATGAAAATATCTGTAAAAAGAATAAGAACAATTCTCAACATGCTGATTGCTATTTATACCGTGTTGTACGCAAACTTCAGTATTGCTTCAGATGAATCTGAGTGGGAAACGCTACAACAAATTGAGGTGATTGATGAAATGCTCATAGTCACAACTGAATCGCCCTCAAACCCAAGGAATTGCTCAAATGATACATACTCCCTTGAGGCAACCCATAAAATGTTTAGTTCACTTCAACAGTTTTTAGCAGTATCTCTTAAGCATGGCTATCAAGTTAAGTTTAGCGTATATGGCTGTGACAGTTATCGACACAATAGTATTGAAAGCTTAAAAGTACGTGCTAATAGTGGTTAATTATTGGTAGTGTCTGTCAAGGTATCTTAAAGCCTTTGTACTGCTAATAACTCATCAGGTAAGGCCGACGTTGTCTGCGACTTTTCGATGATGCTAGCCACTAGGCTTAGTCTGCACTTTTCGACGTCTATATCCTTACTATACGGCATACTTCGGTTTTCATTTTCACTTTACTGTAAAAACTTTATATAGCCTAGGATCTATCATTATTCCTTGTTACAGCAAAAGAAATTGAATGATTTGCTGATAAATATAGTTTTAAATGAAAGCTGTAATTCAATGAGGGATGAAGGGCTAAGGGCTAGGTTTAGAGTAGTAAAGAGCGCTAAAAGTAGCGCCCTATATATTTTGGTATCAATTAAAACTTGTACTGAACAGATAAGGTATATAAATCGATATCATTTTCACCAAATCTTAGCGTATCAGTTTTGTTTTCATCATACTTTTCGCCAACATCATTGATACGCTCCCATTGAAGGCCAAACGCAACATTTTCTGTGAGGTTGTAGTTAGCGCCAAAGCCAAATGTCAGGCTAGTCCCTTTCTCTGAGTGTGAATTATTTTTATTTTCAGAAGGTATAACTGAATTAGTGAAAGAGTAATCTTCTTCTACTTCCCACTTCATAACACCTGCAGTGGCTTTAAGCTCAATATTCTTGTTGATTGGATAAAAACCAACTGCCTTAATTCCACAGCCTTTGATTTCGTTTTCAATATCATCACGCTCACTACCGCTAGGGCTTTTCCATTCTGCGTCAGGACTACCTAAATCAGTATAATTTATCTCTAGGCCAAAGTACTTGTTTACACCGTATCCTGCAAAAAGATTTACTGCACCATCTCTGGTAGTGTACTCATACTATAAAGTCGGTAGCAAAGGATACTATAAAACTCTAATAACACAATAAATGTGCTATATTTGAAGTGTTTATGCTTTCCAAGTATAGCCTAATGGTATTCATTTCATCCGACTTTTTAGTAACTACCATATGTGGTCTGTTCTTTTCTAAACTCAGAGTAAGAGTCATTATAATCAGCTGCACCAGCGCCAAGACCTAAATAAAATCCGCTTTTTTCGTCCGCAAAGGGGTTTAAAGAGTCGGCTGAAAATGCTGGTGCAATAAAGCTTGAACTCAGAGTAACTGCTAGAACTGCTTTTTTCATGCTAATTTCTAATAAGTACTTCTTAAAAAAAACTTATTTCTGAACATATGTTCTGGCTAATCGAGATTAGAATTGTTATATGAAGCAAGGTTGACATACAATTGGTAGTTATACGGCTTCTAAATATTATTGATATATGCTAATGAAAGAATTGTCCGACAAATCAATAAGTAGCTGAATAGTTGAATAATACTCTTAACGTTTGCTTATAGCTATTATTAATCTAAGTATTTTTCTATTTGAATGGTCTGCAGATTCCTTGTGGATAAATATGGAGTATAAAATTAGAGCAGGATTAGCTTTGTAAAGATGAGCTTTATAGCGCTTGAATCTATTAATAAAACAAGAAAGGTAGCATCGTTAACGGCAGTGACTAGTGAGGATAGGCTTCATTGCTTGACGGCCGCCCCTAAAAACCCTTCGTTTTGAGTATATTTTAATGGGTAAACCCTAACTCTTTATAAATTATTTTTATAATGATTATTCTGGCTATTAAAGTAAATCGGTACGTATCAAAGTTTAAATTGTCTAAAAGCAAGCAGAATAATATCCTAAAGCCTTATTTATAAACTGTAACTGTCGAATACGATATAAATAATTATAAAGTTTTTAAAAAGTTATCATTAGAAACTGATGATGTGATGGGTGGTGACAACTTGATCCAAGTTTTATTCTAATTACAAAAAAATAATTGTATTTATAGATAAATACATGCAAACTAAAGGGAACTCCTACATATTTAATCCTGAAAAAGATTTAGAGCCACGATTTATTTCCAAATCGGAGGCTGTCCGTTTCTTCATGAAGCAAGTCTTAACAGATGATATTGCGGATGGTTATCCAGGCTGTCCAAATGTAGGTAACTCTCTCGCTGAAGAGCTACTCTCAGATAGATTTAAATTTGAACCTTATGAACACACCTTTAAATCAGCTCCACGCAAAGGAGCGTTTGAAATTAGGTGGCAAAAGGTTCCATCAAGTTCTATGTGGGAAACTGTCGTATCTTGCTATGAAAAAATGGTTTACCTGAAGGCATTGCAATTCAGCAGGCTCGTTGTGCTCGTCTATTAAGAGCATGTGATTATGACTTTCAACTTAAAAGGGTAATTTTATGGAAATCTTTATGATATGTTTCGCGATAACGTTTGTATTTACTTTAGGTGTATTTAAAGTAATTGAGTTTGGCTTTGAGGAATTTAACGATTGAACATTAAAAAAGGCGATAAAGTAGGTGTTAAAGAAGAATACCTGCAGCATTGTAACGAGTATGGTTGGCCGACTGAGGCTCATCCAAATTGTGTTTATACAGTTTTATCTAATTAGGAAGGACAGGAAAACCTTGCTGGTGTATCCCGTTTATTCCATACAGACACTTTGAAAAAATAAGTGGAGGTAACTTGAGTAAGGATAAAAGCGACTTGTTTAATGAAAGTACGTATTTGTCTGAAATAAGGAAATATATAGATAAGACTTATAGTCAACACCATGCTTTTAAAAAGCTTCAAACAAGTGAACTCATTTACTCAAAGCCTGAGCGTGGTCTGCACTTTTCAATAAGTAACATTATTAAATATGCAGACCGCTTTGGTGACAAAAAGGGCATGAATAGAAGTGACTTATATAACGTCTGTCATTACGCTGTTCATGCTCTTTACTGCTCTGATTATGTTGATGTGAACTCGGATTAAATCACTTTCCCACACGGGGTCTTAATTGCATCAACATTGTGTCCACAGCTCTCCCTAGGCTAGTTTTTGACGGGTTAAATATCCACCCGGACAACAGCAGTATACTCGCCTCGTCTTTCTATTCTGATGGGAAAAAGTAGACTATGTGGGCAGTTTTAAAATTTCATTTTCCTCTTGCTCTCGGCAAATTTCGCGCTCCAGCTCATGAGTGAGTTGCTGGTCTTGGCTCACGGACACCTCCCGTTACTAGACGGAACTTATTTATCAACGGTTGATTTACCGACACCCATTGCTTCTGATGCTTCGCGGATAAGGTAATTTTGCTCCATCATCTACCTGACAACTTCAAAACGGAAATCAGGTGTAAAAGTGGATTTTGTTTTTTTATGCATAGAACACCTACTTGGTTTTTAGAGGCTATTTGGTAAACTCTACGCAGCCTCGTCCATGCTCTTTCAGTATTTCTCGAGTAGTTCCAAATAAGCTATACATTCAGTTTAGGGCAGATTCTTCATTACTCTCATTAGGCTTTAATTGTTGTGTTGTTATACGAGTAAGCAATTCTATATACATTTCCCAAGCGGCATCTTTATCTACATCATTAGGACGAAACCCCCTTATGTCAGGATAGTTGTCGCCTCACCTGAAGTAAAAATCTAGGCTCTATATGGATTCCTAGGGGGTAGCATATAATACAACCAAAGATGTATTATGCACGTCTATTTGGGTAAATTAAGTCAGTAATAAGCAAAGAATGATCAATATCAAACAACTGGTAAATGATGAGCAATGCTACCAGTTTATTCGTCAGAGACGTTGGCCTGATGGCGTCAGCTGCCCTCACTGCCAGTCTCAACAAGTAGAAGGCAATGGTAATCATCAAAAGCAAATTGCCCGAAAACGTTATCGCTGCCTAGCGTGTCATCGGGGATTTGATG
>NZ_AUAF01000099.1 GCF_000428585.1 Zooshikella ganghwensis DSM 15267
GTGGCAAATGAGGTTTTGACACTTTTAATCGGGACATTCGACCCAGAGATAATATTACAATCCGCCAAATGCCGTGTGGCCTGATGAATAAATTCAGGCATTTTGACCGTAGGCCGATATTTCTTGGTTTGTTTGCGCCCTGGTGGATTCAACGTAATCAGTCGATAATCATGATCCAACTGAAGGCTATGCAATTCCATGATTGCTGTAGGTCTGGCTAATGTGCCCAGCATCAACAAGCAATAACGCATCAGATAGTCCAGCTCAATCGCATCAAATAACCTTGCCATCTCTTCCAAACTAAGCGGACGGCCCATTTCCACATTGTTATGCATGGGCACCGAAATACTCATGATATTCACGGGCTGATCAATGTACTCATTTTTGTAACAGAAATTGGTGGCGGCCCGTAATGTGGTAAAGATGCGTTGAATATACCCTTCAGAGCATCCTAACGTTTCCAAGTGAGCTTTAAACACGCGCTGCTCACGAATACTTAAATCCGATAACAACGCATCTTTCCAGTAATCAATCAGCTTTTCACAGTGTGTCTTAACTGACGTATGACTGGGTATATTGACGCCATGTTCTGTGTAATAAATTGTGAGTGCACGGGCTAACGTGATTGATGCTTTTGAAACCTTATTCGGGTTATAGGTTTCAATAAAAAACTCAGCTAGTCGTTGCTGTGCCTCTTGAAAATCGCGAGTGCTGAGTGATACTCGCTCTGTCTGACGTGTTCGGCTGTTGTAGCCACACCGGTACCAAACGCTTCCTCGTTGGGCAAGAAACCATTTTCCGATCTGGTATCTTGGCTTGGGTTCTCTCCAGGACATACGGTTCTTCTCACTAAATATTCACATAACTGCCAACCCCAATAACGAGGCATTCCATGCGCGGATGTCTTAATATACCCAATCAGTCCCTGCCCTTTGAGACGGTCTAACGTAGAACGGGAAATATCTAACTTTTTGGTAACATCACAAGGGCGGTACTGCGCATATAAATTAATATCTAAGGCATCAGCAATTTCCTTGTAGTTTTCTGCATCTGAAAATAACGTATTCAGTGACATCACGCATCCCTCTAATAATCACAGTCTTTGTGTTTAACCCTATCCATCATCTGGGCTATCGCCCTATTGGCAATCGATGCCGAGATATCTAATTGCGTAGTAGATAAAATGGTTCTAAAACCTGGCGGCAGGTGTTGTTTTTCAAGTTTAATAAAATGAATAACGCGCTCATTAGGCTTCCATTTTTCCATCGTGACGCCATCCTGGTGTTTTACACTAAGCTTTTTTGAAGTTGGTTATTTTTACGGAGCCAGTTTTCGAGGTACTGTTTTTCTTTTTTCAATTTAGCAACATGTTCGATTAATGCGAGCTTGCGATCATAGTAAAACTTACAATCGGACTTTAATTTAACCGTTTTATTGGCGATATCCCAAAAGTAATCAAACGGATCAATCACGGCTTTACAGTGTGCACATTCAAGCACTCGTCGTTGTTGATTCGCATAAATTTGGGAGTGATAACAGGTAAACCGTGCTTTTGGTTTAAACTGAGGTGATGGCTGAAACGGAATGAGTTCGCCCATGGAATTAGTCCTTTGTCACTTCGCCAGTGGTGGTATTAAGGATTTCCTTGGAATGCTCAGTTTCACTTTGGTACTCCCCATCAAAGACATTGCTCGTATCAAACACCAACGGATGATCCTGACTCTCTCCAATTTGAGCTTGTTCTTCAAGTGTGACAGCGCGTTGCATTTCTACACTGACAGGTAGGTATTTAAATAAACGACGAATGACGGTTTTCTTGGCCATCTCTTCGTAATGCGTTTTCCAAGGGCCTGAATCGGCTGCTTTCGATTGGTTACGAATTTGATCGACTTCAGCTTTCCACATCACTTCCATTTGGTGGCCTCCATCTCTCAGCTTGGCCAGTGCATACACTCCAATCATTTCACCCCGGTTATAGACATCACTGGTCGGAATATGGTGTAAACGCTCTGCTAATCCATAGGCAAAATCAAAGTCATCACCTTCATAGACCGCATGTGCTTGTAGAGAAATAATCTGACCAGAACGCCTGGCCAGATCAATCATCCCGCGATAACCGACAATAAACTGTACTTCAACCCGCTGCGCACGCTTGTTTCGAAAGGGGATGATATAGGCATGTCCTAATCCAGAACCAATCTCAAGCCCAAGTTGGGCCGACTGGACAATGGCACCAAACAGGGACAGAGGATCACATTGACCTAATGTGTTATTTTTACGAATTTCGGTTAATGCGATGCGCGCCATACGCTCAGGTGTCATGTGTTTTGGTAATGCGGCCTGTAATTGATTTAAAAACCGCTTATCTTTGAGCATGCCATCAATGGACGTGGGCATAGGCTTTTTGGTGCTCGCGGGTGGTGCTGGTTGTGATATCGCTTGTGCTATTTGTTGGCTGCGACTCATGGTAGGGTCCTTAACTTAATTTATTAACTCTATTTTTTCTTTCAAATGAGTCTGGTTACTACACACGAAATACACGACTTTCAGAGGGTTTAATAAACTGCTTGGCAAGCTCAGGATGAGCGTTTTTAAAACTAGAAATATCAAAGCGTTTTTGTTGCTGTATTTTCCATGACGCCAACTTTTGCCCGTAATGGTCAATTAAAATGGAGGACATTCCTAAGCTTTTTTTCACTTTCGCTTCGTGTTTTTCAGCAATAGCTTTTAGGTCTTTAATTTCTTGCTTAATGCGTTTTAATTCCTGTAGCGCAGAAACCGTTTCATGATCGGCGAGGGTTGATTGTCCATTATCCTGGCGAAAAAACTCATTTACTTCATTTAATTGCACGGGTTCAGGTGGCACATTGGCAATCACATGATCGAACCAAAACTGTCTGGCGCGATCAATCATCATATTTTCCACCGCCATTTCTCGCATGACCTGATATTGGTGATACTCCTGCCCTCCCCTTAATAAGGCAACATCACAAATAGTGGCATCCAATGTTGCTAAGTACCAAACACTTTGTAGCCAATAAGAATAAGGAATTTCATCGCTATTTTCTTCACCCCAGTCTTTGGCAAAAACACTCGCCGTTTTACATTCCAATAAATGTTTAGAGCGAATTTCGTCTTTAACCACGGGCTTTTTACCATGCTCCCACACAATTCTATCAATATTCGCGCACATCCATGGGAAATCAGCATGTTGGCGGGTATGATTAAGACGCTGCACTTTTACATTATTCCGTTTAGCGTATTCCTGAGCTACTAATGCTTCTAATTGCTTACCCCAGTAAGCCGCTTCACGCTCTTCATCCAGTTTTGCTATGCCGCGTTTTTCCTCCCAGACTTGCATGGGTGTTTTATAAGGGTTGAGTCCTAAAATGGCTCCAATATCAGAGCCACCAATTCCCATTCGACGATTAAAATGCCAGGCTTCCGCCTCGGTCATCACTTCATTCGATTGCTTTGCTACTAATTCAGCAATATATTCCTGGTGTATTTTAATATCCGTGCTCATGTTAGCTTTCTCCCTCAATATTTTTTGCAATTTCAAGGGCTGTTTTTTCTAGCAATTCACGGTATTTATCGACCGTTTTATTTAAAGCTTCCGGCTGATAAATGGCTTGTGCCATTTCTTTGGTAATATCAAAAAACTCATTGCTGTCAGAAGTGCAGCTATACACATCTTCCAGCGACCAGGTATAAGGTGGTTTTTTAATAGTTGCGCCATGCATTAAGTCATCAGCAACTTTTTTAATATGGCCGTCTTTAATCATTTGATTCCTTTCGAACATATCCTGTTTATGGTAATACTGATCAAGTTCAGCGAATACACGACATTTCATGGTCTGCTCCTTAGACTTTGAAGATGAGTATCTCAAACGTAATGCCCTGCTCATACTGCAGATATAACTGCTTGCGTTTTTTATAGGCGTTTAATCGATCTTTATTGCTTACTTCTCGATTGGAAAGCAGGTGACGTCTTGCAGGGGTAAACGTAGTCCTCCTTTTACTTTTTTTGAGTTTCATTTGGAATCCTTTCCTAGCAAAAAGTTAAGTTTACTTTTCTCTACTCAATATAAATTTAAGTATACTTTATTTTCAAGTCAAGCACTTTTGTAAAGCAAACTTTATTTTTTATAAGAAAAGTTAATGGCTCACAGGGCTGTGAGCTTATATGAAGGTTTCAAGAAAGGTTTTCTAAACTAGTGTTACAGAAAATACGATCACACCAAGAATATTCTCTGGCGTTGTTTTAAGAAGAGGCTCTGGCCAGTCTGGATTAACGGCTTTTAGATATAACCGAGATCCTTCAGTCACTAACTGCCTGAAAATAACATCCTGCTCATGGCGGGCAACCACAAAACTACCATGTTTAACCTCTTTATTTGGATCAACAAATATCAAGTCCCCCTCTTCAAACTTAGGGGACATACTGATACCTGCTACAGGAAGAATGATAGTTTTTTCACTGCATGGAGTTATCGAAGGGTAAGTTTCAGCACTCTGAGTATCAATAGATGCTATAGAGTCCGCATCAATTAGCTGCTGCCACGTCACAAGTGGGTAGACTCCTGTAACTGGAGGTCCTGGCTGAACCACTACCCCTTCAGAGTCTAACTTGCCATCTCCTTTAAGCAGCCACTCGGGACTACATTTTAGAGCTTTAGCTAAAGCAAACAGGTTTTCACCTTTAGCCCCTTTTGTATCACCTTTTTCAAGCTGGCTGATTGCTGCACCAGAAACGCCTATTTCTTTCCCTAAGGCACTTTGTGTTAGCTGCAGTTCTCTTCTTCGTGCTTTAAGTCTTTCACCAAAGCTCATCATTGACCTCTGTAACGCCTACTCGGCGGATAGTACTTACTATTCCCCCCTAATAAACTGAGCAACTTATAAACACTTATGCCAGTTAAGTGTAGTGAGGTTTTAAGTAAGCTTAACATAGAGCTTTAAAAGTTTGCTTGATTCTACTTCTTAAGTTTGCTTTAATCTTGGTAGTCAATCACTAGCCACAAGGATGAGTATGAAAAAGGTTGATGTAATTAAATATTTTGGTAGCGCATCAAAGTTAGCAAGTGCGTTAGGGATAAAACCTGCTGCAATTAGCCAGTGGAAAGAATACATCCCTCCCCTTCGTGCATATCAACTTGAACACCTTACCAACGGCAAACTAAAAGCCAATAAACCACTCCAAGCATTGCCTCATAAACCTAAACAACCCCGCAAGGAAGCACACCATGACCCCTCTATTTTTAAAACATCGACTGAAACTGCTGGCTAGATATATTCACTGCTGGGTGACGTATCCTAAGATGACTCGTCAACAGGTGGCAGAAGCCATAATCACAACACTACGTGAACACGCATTTTTAGAAACATTAAACGAAGAGCAAATCAACTTCAGCCAGACCAAAAATATCACGAACGACTTGCGCATTAATGCCCAAAAAATTTTTCGTTGGCTGGGATGTTATGAAGAAGTCAAAGCCTCACCCAATAAATTATTTTTTATTGAAGCGGCCATTGTAGCAGCTATGCCCCTCGATTTACGCCTGGCTTATCTTAATGAAGTCTACGACATAGCCCATGTTTTTATTGGCGTTAAGCAAATAGACAATGAAGGCTTATGCAGCCAATCAATGGCCGCCGCTTTAACGAAAGAAAATATGGAAGCTCAGCTCTCAGTGATTCAGCTTGGCATGAATCCCACACATGAAGCCATTCGTAATGCTCATCGGGAATTAAAAGAGTCGGCGGCAACAGCACAATCTGCCGTGAATGTATTAGAGAAGCTCTATGAAAAAGTCCTGATTAACCGAAAAGAAAAAAGCCGCTCACAGAGTGTGGGTGTGAAGCAGCTTTTAGGATCCAACCAGAACGGAGGCAATTATGAACATGCTTGAAGTAAAAAACAATGATATTTCGTATCTAGGTAGTCACTCACCAGTTAATAGTTCAAAGGGAGATGTAAAAGTCGTGGATATAAAAAATGGTTATACCCGTGTTGCCGATGAATTATTAGAAACCTTATGCAGTATGTCGTTAAGCGGGCGTGAATTTAGATTAGTGCTATCGATTATTCGTAAAACTTATG
This sequence comes from Zooshikella ganghwensis DSM 15267, assembly GCF_000428585.1. Classification (GTDB taxonomy): domain Bacteria; phylum Pseudomonadota; class Gammaproteobacteria; order Pseudomonadales; family Zooshikellaceae; genus Zooshikella; species Zooshikella ganghwensis. Next base: position 6,104 of record NZ_AUAF01000099.1, read on the forward strand.
GCTTCCATAAATCCAAAGATTATATTTCTTTGGGCCAGTTATCGGATATGTCTGATATTCATAAAAAACATCTCTCCACGTTACTGAATAAATTAGTGGATGCTCGTATTCTGCTTCGTGAAGGGCAAAGCTCCATTAAGCTCTATGCGATTAACCCTGCGCTATCTGAGTGGCGTATAGCTAAACCCATCCGTCGAAAATCACCTAATACAGTGACAAAATCACCTAAAACGGTGACGCAAAAATCACCGAATCCGCTGATAAATACCCCGAAAATGGTGATCAAAGAAAACCCCAAATCCGGTGATTTATTCCCCGAAAATGGTGATCCTTTCCCCGAAAACGGTGATAACAACAAAGATATAAATATAATAAACAAAAATAATAATACCCCCCCTAGGGTCCCCCCCGTTGACAAAAAATCCACGACGGGGTACAAATCACCGACACGGTCCACAACGACAAAATCCGCACCAGCCCCCAACGAGTTTTTGATCACCCCGAACTTGATCAACTGGGCCATTGAAAAACGCATCCAAGTCGATCTCGATCTGGAAACCGAAAAGTTTTTAAATCACTACCGCGCCAAAGGATCCAAATTCAGCTGTTGGACATCCGCCTGGCGAAACTGGATGCTTCGCGCACAAACCTACGCTAACGAAAAACCATTCAGGCAATCGCCACCTCCTGGCAACACGAGCCAACTGGATTGGAACGATACCAGCTGGCGATTTAACTTAGGTTTGTGAGGACGCGAACATGAAAACACCAAAGGATTTAATCGCAAGCGTTACGCTGACAACGAGCCACTCACAACCGTTCGAACAACCCAATTCTGAGCCCATTTCCGAACATGCGGCCGAGCTGGTGAATTTAATTTTTCGCGAGTTACAAGGGATTTTCCCTGCTTGGAAACAAGCCTTTTCGGATATGGAAACCCTGAGCAGTGCTAAACGCAACTGGACCAAAGGCTTTATTGACAATGGCATTGTCAACGTTGCTCAAGTACGCACAGGACTTTCCAAAGCACGACAGATTGCGCGGGATTTTGTACCCAGTGTCGGCACCTTCATCGCCTGGTGTAACCTGAGTCCTGATGATGCGGGTTTACCTCAGGCTCTGGAGGCTTACCACGAAGCCTGCGAAAAGGCTCATGCGCCAAGTCCTCAGTCAACTTATTGGTCACATCCTGCGGTATATCAAGCAGCCCAAAATACAGGTTTTTTTGAGCTTAAATCACGACGAGAGCAAGATATTTTTCCGTTGTTTAAACGCAACTACACTTTAGCCTGTCAACAAGTGTTAGCCGGAGAAAGCTTAACAGACTTACCAAAAGCGCTCACAGACCAATCACCTAAAACATTGGCTGAAAAAAATAAGGATTTTCATGATAGGGTTCAGGAAAAATATTTAAAAGAATGTGGATTTAACCAACTGGATAATCCCCGAGCAGCACTAAATTGCATTTATGAATTACTGGGTAGAAAACTAAATTAACGACAGTGCGTGCATAAAAGCTACAAATAAATTTTTAAAAGAAAGCATTGCCCCCAATAAGGGTTAAGAAAGATAAAAGTAATGAGGCAATGCTTGAACAAAACAGCTTACAAATCTTGTTAAGATAAATAAATTGTCTGTTCGCAGGAATTGCTTGTGGAATATAAAGAGAAAAACTGAATTAGTAAATCATCTATTACAAATTGATACTTATTTGTTGTTACAATTAGATAATTTGTGATTTTTGAAAAAGTTACAGTATACAAGTGCAGTTTTATGTAAGAATGTGTAACTAGTTAAAACTGACGTAAATCTAAATACATATTCAGAAACGTAAATAATTTTTATTTAAAGGTGAGTATTGAGAGGATGGGGAAAGTTAGAAATAAAAAAAACATTGCCTCAAAAAAAGAGGAAGGGAACCGTGATGAATGAGGCAATGTTTATAAAAATGGATTTTAAGGACAAATCCAAACTCCGGCTACAAATTTAATTAATTTTCATACATATTTAAATAGCTTTTTGTATTTTTTTTGTTACAAGAGGGAAATAACCTGAGATGAGTCAACTGGAAGCTTTATTGGAACTCTATATCAAGGGATTTGGCTTGACACCACCTCAAAAAGAATTTCGCTTTCATCCTAAAAGGCGTTGGCGATTCGACTTTGCTTGGCAAGAAATCAAATTGGCTGTCGAAATCGAAGGAGGAGCCTGGGTTAGTGGACGACATACACGAGGTAAAAAATTTTCCAATGACTTGGAAAAATACCACGAAGCCATGGCGTTAGGTTGGCTGGTGTATCGCTGTGATGGTGAACTGATCAAAAGTGGACGGGCGATCAGTGTTATACGTCAATTGTTACACGAAAGACAGTAGACTACTTAGTGGTGTATATCGGTCATAGGGGGATAGACCATGAGTGTTTTACATGAATTAGCAGAAGTGATCGGTCATGATGCCGCCATCAAATTAGGGCAACACTTAGGTGGTGCGCGTTTATATATTCCACACCAGATGACGGATAGCCATGCCCTCGTAGCACTCTTGGGCCTGGAGCTGGCTCAAAAACTCAGTGATTTTTACCAGGGGGAACACATTGAACTGCCCTCAAAACAGCTCTTTAAGCAGATCCGGAACGAAATGATGCGCCGGGATTATGAATCTTTAAAGTCCGGTGGCGGTTGCTCTAGGGCCGATTGGTTAGCCATTAAGTATGGTGTTTGTAGACGGCAGGCGTTGAATATACTGCGAGAGGATGGGTCTACTCATGAGGTTGAGCCAGTACAAGAGGCATTCAAGCTATAATTATCACAAAAATTTTGTGGTTTATTTCGCCTAGTGTTAAAATTCCACCGCTACTTTATGCATAAATGACTTGTATTATACGGTATTCATTAGAGTTATATTTACCTATCTCCATTAACAACCACATGTATGGTGATTGTGTAAATATACTTTAATTATTTAAATATATTAATTTTTTCAGTATAACTTGAGCTTTTGGTAGTTATGTTCGTGAAGAAAATATTTGTTGGACTTCTTGCTGCTTTATCCTTAAATAGCTTTGCTGGATCACAAGAAGGAACTGTTGGTTACCTCAGAGTTAGAGCTAGTGATGGTGTAATTTACTTTAACTTGATAGGGGCTCCCAAAATTAATTCACCTGCTTGCGCAACAATACCTTATTGGATAATACATGACGAAAACTCAAATATTGGTAAACTACAATATTCAATGGTATTAGCGGCCAAATCATCTGGAAAAAAATTATCAATTACAGGTATGAATACTTGTCAGCGTTGGAAAGATGGTGAGGATGTTAACGAAATAGCACTTATTGATTAGTAGCACTTAAAATGAAATTTTTCACCTAATCTACGCGCTTTAAATCCTTCAAAATCCTCAGCATTGATTGAATAATGTTGAGGATACCATGCCACACTTCAGTACTCGCTCACTTGAGCGCCTTACCAGTTGTCACCCCGATCTGCAGGTGGTGTTCCAGGAAGTCATAAAAGACTGTGACTGTACGATATTAGAAGGTTTTCGTAGTCGAAAGGCGCAGAATAATGCTTATACAGCTGGTCGCTCAAAGCTTCAATTCCCGCAAAGCAAACACAACCAATCCCCGTCACTTGCGGTGGATGTCGCGCCTTATCCCATCGATTGGCAGGATATTCATGGTTTTTATTATTTTGGTGGGTTGGTACTGGGCACCGCGTTAAACCTGTATAAAAACGGCCAAATTAGTCACCGATTACGCTGGGGTGGTGATTGGGACCAAGATCATGATGTTCGTGATCAGTCGTTTAATGACCTGGTGCATTTCGAACTTTACAAGGAAGCATGATGGATAAATCAGGCATCGCGAGTTATAGCGTAGGCACAGTGACTGCTGTGGGTGCCGCTATCGTGGAGCATTGGAATCCTATGGACTGGCTGACCGCTGTTGGCATTATTGTGGGTGTGATTGGCGTGATCGTCAGAATGTATACGGATATTGCCGCCCATATGGATCGGCGGAGGGAGGAAGAATGAATTGGTTAACTAAATTAATCGGTGGGGGATTAGCAGAGCCGATTGATGCCATCGGTAATGTGTTGGATAAAGTTACCACCTCGGATGCAGAACGTATGCAGGCGGAGATTTTATTAGAGCGTTTACGTCAGCAACCTCAGGTTTTACAGGTTGAACTGAATAAATTGGAATCACAACACCGCAGTTTATTTGTCGCGGGTTGGCGTCCATTTATAGGCTGGGTCTGCGGCTTGGGTTTAACGTTTACCTTTTTAATTAACCCCATCGTGCAATGGGTATCAGGCAAGCCAGGACCTCACCTGCCGTTTGATATTATGACGGAGCTGGTCTTAGCCCTCTTAGGTTTAGGTACGCTCAGAACGGCTGAGAAGTTCGGAGGACGGGCGAAGTAATGCGCCGTAAGCTGACCCCGAAGCAGGCCATGTTTGTGAAGGAATACCTGGTGGATTTGAATGCCACACAGGCGGCCATACGGGCTGGGTACAGCAAAAGAACCGCGAGAGAGCAAGCGGCTCGACTGTTATCAAAAGTCAACATTCAAGAGGCAATACAACAAATACAGTCGGTTCGAGCTAAGCGACTGACGATTTCCGCTGACCGCATCGAACAAGAATTAGCCCGGATTGCCTTTAGTCAGATTACCGATGTCGTGGAATGGCGAAGAGAAAAACTTAACAATACTCATGAGCAAGACGATAAGCCGCCGGTGGAAATACAGCAGGTGCTGCTAAAAAACTCTGACACCTTACCTACGGAGGTCACTGCCACGATTCAGGAAGTCGCTCAGACCACTCATGGCGTTCGTATTAAACTCTACGACAAATTAAAAGCGCTGGAGTTACTCGGCCGTCGCCATGGTATGTTCATCGATAAGGTTGAGCACAGTGGTTCGGTCAAACACCTATCAGAGGACGAACTGAATCAGCGTATTGCTGAACTCACAAAAAAACTGTCATGAGCCTGGCCGAGAAGCGCCGCTTGCTAGCGTTATTAGAACGTAAACTGGCACTGCGTGCTTCACAGTCTTTAGACGCCTACTGTCGTTTTATTGATATCCCCGGTGTGCCTGTGGCGGATACCGATGAGTGTGAGCAGTTTTATCCGGATACCGTTGAGCCGGCTGAACACCATCAGCTGATTAATACCACGTTAGAAAAAGTCGAGCGTGGTGAGATAAAATGGGTGATGTTATTTATGCCACCCGGCTCAGCCAAGTCCACCTATGCCAGTGTTGTGTTTCCCACCTGGTTTATGGGCCGTAATCCCAGTAAGAATATAATTTCTACGTCTTATGGTAGTGACTTGGCCAAAAAATTCGGTCGTAAGTGTCGTGCCATTACCCGCAGTGAAGCCTTTGAAAAAGTCTTTAATACCACGCTCAATCAAGATAACCAGGCGGTGGATAATTGGTCCCTGACCAATGGTGCAACATACATGGCTGGGGGGATTTTATCAGGCATCACCGGTAACCGCGCCGATGGTTTAATCATCGATGATCCCGTGAAAGGCCATGAGCAAGCCGAGAGCGATGTCTTAAGAGATAAGACATGGGATGCCTATTTAACGGATTTACGGACGCGTCTGAAACCCTCCGGTTGGATTATCATTATCCAAACCCGCTGGCATGAAGATGATTTATCAGGACGCATTTTACCCTTGGGTTATGAAGGGCAATCGGGCTGGGTCAACGCCCGTGATGGTGAGGCGTGGTACGTCATCTGTCTTCAAGCGCTGTGCGAACGCGAGGACGATCCGCTAGGCCGTGAATTAGGTGAGTATTTATGGACAGACTGGTTTAGCCCTGCGCATTGGGAACAGGAAAAACTCAGTCAAGGCAGTCGCAATTGGGATGCCCTTTACCAACAACGACCCGCACCTGCCGAAGGTGGTTTAATTAAACGGGCTTGGATCCGTCGTTATCGTGCTCGACCAGCACAGCCGATACGCATTATTCATAGCTGGGATACCGCCTATAAACCCAATCAAATTAATGATCCGTCGGTGTGTACAGTCTGGATGGAAACGAAATTCGCTTATTACCTGGTGGATGACGTCTTTAGGGGATGTCATCAATCACCTGTCGGATAACAGTGCAGCGAAAGCCCGGGATATGGTGAATACGCTAGGCCGAGTCGGAGGTACCGCACGCCAGTTTGGTCTGGCGGCACACCAGGCGGCCGCCTTATCCAATGCGTTTATTGCGCTGGGCAAAGAACCCGAGGTGGCCGGGACCGCTATTAATGCGCTGCTGCAGAAACTGCAAAATGCTTCAGGGCAAAGTAAACCCTTTATTCAAGCGCTGGATGAGTTGGGTTATTCAGCCGACGGCTTAGAAGAGGCGATTGCCGATAATGCACAAGGGGCGTTATTTGACTTTTTATCAACACTGGAAAAACTCGATAAACAAGATCGTGCTGGGATCCTTGCGGATTTATTTGGTTTGGAATTTAGTGACGATATCAGTTTATCTCGGCTTTGGCCATTATTGAATACACATGACGGCTAAAAATAAGCTATTAGAAACAACGGGTTAGAATTAATTCATATCATGGTTTTCATTAGACATGAGTTAATTCAGGTTATAACCACTAACAGTATTGCTTTACCTGCAATGCCTTAGCTTCTAAATGGCCAAAGTCGAGTTTATTGGTGGGCAGTTTAGGCACTTATCGTAAAGCGCTTTCCCTGGTCGGTGATAAAACCGGCTATGTGGGCAGTATGCAACGGGAATTTGAAAACCGGGCTAAAACCTCCGCCAACAATTTAAAATTAATGCAAAATGGCCTGACGGAAATCGGCATTGATTTAGGCAGTGTGGTTTTACCGCCTTTAAATACCGTGATTAATTACGTACGACAACTAACGGCTAAATTCGTCGCCTTTAATCAAGCGCATCCCATGGTCACCAAAGCCATGATGGGGATTGTCGCCACCTTAATTATTGGAAAAGTCGCGGCAGTGGGATTCGGTTATGCCTGGACCTTTATTCGGGGTGGTTTATTGTCAGGGGTTGTTGCGATTCATAAAAGTCGCTTAGCCCTCATGCTGTATAACAAACAATTATCGGCCCATCGGCGTTTAACCCTGTTATCGCAAGTCACCGGCTTAGGTAAAGCCGAGCTGATGCATCGGCGCTTTACCCGCTCGGTGGTGGCCGGGAATGGCGTAGTACGCTCCTTGGGGACCACCATGCTCGGTACAGCCAGTGGTGGGATTAAAGCCTTATTAGTGGGGTTACGTGCGATTACTGTAGGATTACTCACCACGCCCATTGGCTGGTTTATTAGTTTAATTGTGGCCGCCGGTTTTGCCATTTATAAATACTGGGATCAGGTGAAAGCCTTTTTTAGTGGGTTTATGGAAGGCCTGAATGAAACCCTGGCCCCGGTAAAAGAAGCACTTGAACCGTTAGATCCCCTCTTTAACAGCATTGCGGATGGCATTGGATGGGTCGTGGATGCCATCGGTGATTTATTTACCCCCGTCAATGCGACCGCCGAAGAACTGGAAAATGCGGCGAATGCCGGTCGACGTTTTGGCCAGATGGTGGGCAATGCCATTGAAGTGATTTTATTACCGCTCACGACCATGCTGAATACATTAAAAGCCATCCATGATCATATGGATATAGTGATTAATAGCCCTGAAAAAATACCGGGACTAATTTGGGATAATGCCAAAGAAAAATTCAGTGCGGTGGGGAATGGTATTTCCTATGCGTGGGATTCTATGTTTGGCGATGAAGAGGAATCGCAGCAATCAGCCTCATTAAAAAAACAAAAAATTCCGCCGATCAAAACCACAAACACCACCATTAAGCAGCAAAACACCAGCCATATTACGATAGTGCAGCAACCCGGTGAAGACAGTGAAGCCTTAGCCCGACGTGTAGCGAAAGAGGAAATAAAAGCCCAGGAGCGGCAGGTACATGCAAGGCAACGTGGGTTACTTTTTGACCCCAGCTAAAGTAAATTTCTACTATAATCTTTGTGGAAACTATTATACTGTCATTTTTTAGTAGTAATAAAGAGAAAGTAAGTGACAAATATCTATAAAAGCCCCGAGGCTGGTATTGAAAAAAAGGAAGCTGAAAAACTCCATTTCCGCTCAAAAACGGGTTGGAAAGTATTTTTCTTTATAGTATTGATACTGGAGATTATATCTTTATTGTCTTTAATATTCGGTGAGTCAGCTTCACTCGTAAATACATTGGGTGAAATTGTTATATATGGTCTCGTTCTTCTAGGATTGTATGGATTTGCTTTTAACAAAAAAATATTGGTTAGAAAGTTTTGGTTTTTAATGATTTTTGTTGCGTTTTTCTGGGACGGATATTCGATGTTTTATCAGTACACTGAGCTAGCAGAAGAGCAGTTCCTGGAGTCTGTACCATATGGAGCTTATTTTGCAATTGCAATTTTTGCGTTTTTTTGGCTTCCATTTCTTATTATCCAAACGATCGCGTTTTATAAATACAGCTTTCGTTCACCCGAAATATGGAATCAATAAAATTGGCTCTATTTGAGGTAGAGAGTCCTACCCCTCTACCTTATGCACACTGTATGTTACGACACCGAAGACAGCGAACTCCTGTTCGGGATCAAGGCGAATTCTGGGATACTGAGGATTCATCGGTAATAGCCAGTATTGGTTACTCTTGATGTAAAGCTGCTTCACCGTAAGGTCACCATCAACCTCTGCCACGACGATATTACCACTTCGTGGTGTCAGCGAGCGGTCTACGACCAGAATATCACCATTGTTAATGCCTGCATGAATCATCGAATCACCACTAGCACGTAAGAAGAACGTCGCTGCAGGGTGCTTTACCATGAGCTCATGTAAGTTCAGCTCTTTCTCCATGTAATCGTCGGCAGGACTGGGAAAACCTGCCGAAACACTGCATGAGAAAAGAGGTGCTGTGTCTAAATTTGTTTGTTCCATAGCTATAAAACCATATACTGTATATTTATACAGCATTGTAGTCTGATGTATGGTTTTTGATCAAGGTGCTTTGAAGACGTGTGTTTTGTTACTGCTTTGAATGAGATAAACAGACTCGTCTAAACTTATTACATTAGCTTGTTGCACGCTAAAGAGTGTGTTTTAAGAAGGGCAAAGCAATGTTCATGCAAAACCAGTGTAAAAAAGTCTGGGCTCCACTAAAGTTTGCAATTGTTTTATTTACAGGAGCTTTGATGGCGCCAACGCAGACCCAGGCACAACAAGAAGGTTCTCTTTATGATCGGTTGGGAGGATTAATGCCTATTTCCGTTGTGGTCAGCGACTTTATTGATGCTCTAGTACCTGATACAACGCTCAATCAAAACCCTGCAATTGATGCAGCGAGAAAACGAGTTCCTGCTCCTTATCTTAAGTATCATGTAACTGCAATGATGTGCCAAGCTACAGGAGGGCCATGCCAGTATCATGGAAAGGCGATGAAAGCAGCTCATGCTCATTTGAATATCACAGGACAAGAGTGGGATCGTATGTTGACTATTTTCAAAGAGGTTCTTGCTAAGCACAAAGTGCCAGCAAATGAGACCAAAGAGCTTCTGGGTATTGTAGAGTCAACGAAAGCAGACATTGTCACTCAAATGCCATAGTAGAACGTTCACTTTGTTACAGCTTCTACCGTTGTTACATACCCTTGATGACTCAAACTGTGTGTCACCCTCTCTATTGACCAGATGCCATCTATCCCTTCTCGAAACCCTGATATATGCACATCAGCTTCAGCAATAAGTCCAGGATTACCAGGTAAAGACACCTCAATACTGGCTTCACCACGCTGATAAGATGCAAGCCTGGCTCTAGCCGCTTCTTGTGCTTCTGCTGCAGTTTTAAAAACCTTTCTTATCTGATAACAAGGCTCACCCTTTCCAGCTGAAATCAATTGCGTAGTCGCTGCATTCTGATCTTGGTATTTGGCGATTACCCGTTGATAGGCACTCCGTTCAGCCATAGTGACATGTACAGACGACACTTGTGGCGGTGTTAGCGTAATAGCCGGAAGTTGATTCCCTGAAACCGACTTCCCCTGCCCTCGTTTTACAAATAACAAATAATTACCTGCAGGCTTAGCTATCGCCCCCACTTCCTTGGCCAGACGCGATAAAAAGTGCAAATCACTTTCTTCCGTTTGATTCACCACAGCGTAAGTGATTTGTTGGAACTCTTTGCTAACACGCGGTTTTAATCGATAACGAGCTGCAATGCTTTTCACAATGTCCGTTAATAAAAATTCTGGACTAGGTTGTCCAGGGTGTTGCCAGGTCTTTGTTTTGGGGGCTTTCATTTCTTTGCGCATATCCGCCACTTTTGCACTAATCCCTAGTGTCCAAGGTGGTCCAGCTAAGGTTAACTCATCCACCACATACAAGCCCATTTTAACCAGCCCCGTTTCATTATAGCCCAGCGCAATATTTAACTTGGCACCTGTAGAAGGCAAAGCAATCTGATGATCCCGATCGTCTAGCTGGATAGAAACCATATCTGAATCAAAACCCGCACAATCAACCACCTGCAGATTTAATAACCGAGATTTTATTTGCTGAGTAATATCGGTGTTATTCGCAATAATGTTAAACCAGGGTGTTAATCCCATAGCTTCACCTGTGGTTTCATTGACTGCTTAGGAATATCGGGTAAATTAATGATCGTTCCTGATGGTAAAATCGTAGGTAATTTAGCCAAGCCTGGATTTGCTTCCAGTATATTTTCTACGACAGTATCAGTATGACCATAATACCGCCAGGCTATTTCATCCAGCGTTTGCCCCTGGGTTGTTCGATAACGGTGCATCATCATCCCCATAGCGACTTAAAGAAAGTTGAAAAGTAATTTTTTGCGGGCGACCATCTTCTAAAAAATACGTCTGCTCAGACTCGATAGACTCAATAACAAAATGGCCTAACACAGAGCCAGTCCCTTCGACTAATAAAAAGGGCTTACCTCTCCCCGCTTCATTTCGTAGTTGTTCCACCTGTTCCAGACCACCTAAGTAATGCGGATAAATCACGCCTTTAAGTGTTAAACCTTGCTGTCCTGGACCTATGTATTGGTAAGCTGGAGTGTTCGAAATACGCTCCTGCTGACTCCACCGGTAATGGTGAGTTTGCTGACTGGATTGATAAGCAGCCGTTTCGCGACTAAACCGAAAACGGACTTGTTGTTGAGGATTGGTGAGAATTAACATGGGTTGGGGCATAGCAAGCTCCTTTGGCTATGCCCAATATAGATACAACTTACAGCGTATAGATAGGGGAAAAATGAGTTATAGAAATCTTAAACCAGCTTCTCTACGTCAATAACATAGGTTCTAGGTATTTTATCATGCCAACCCACTGGTCTATCATTTTTGCTTCCAAACGAGAGCATATCAAAAGGGATAAGCCGGCAAAGTGTACGTATAACCACTTGGAAAAAGTTTGGTTTTAATCCCTGACGATTGACCACTTTAGTCTGTGTAATAAGCTTCCCAAGAGTTCGCCCCCATATCGCTTCCTGAGGGACAAAATAAACAAGAAATGTTATAAGAGTTATGACTTTCTCGTTCAATAAATACTCTTCTAAGTGAGAAGCTCCAAACACATTTATAAACTGAAGAATAACTATAACGACAACAAACAGCGTTATAATTAAAAATATTAAATCAATTATCATATTCACAAAACGCTTCATCTCGACTTTGGCCATTTAACTTAAGCAAGTATGCTTAAATAATGAGCAGAATTTGATTTTTTTGGTAGAAAACAAGCAGAATAACTGGAGTTCAAGTGGCAATGACGGCACAATTTTTTTGACAAAAAAATTAAACCATTCCAAGGAAGGGACCGTCATTGCCTGACTCAATTATAACGATTTTATCCGCATTTGCACCTTTAATGAGTTCAGCTACTTGGCTAAAAGCAACGACTTTAATAAAGGGCGCTTTGTTATGCAGGGGACCAAGACGTATTACTTCATTGCTAC
>NZ_AUAF01000100.1 GCF_000428585.1 Zooshikella ganghwensis DSM 15267
GTGTATCTTCATCTAGCCCAAAAAACTCGCCGATGAGCTCCATTGCAATCACTTCAGGATCAGAAAGGGAAGGCATAGTCCCTCGTTCACGTAATCGCTGGCCTTTAAGTAAATCATTAAAGGTATCATCAACCCAGCAATAAACTGCTATGATAAACTCTTCTACTGACATCCCCTGTCCCTTTGAATTTGTTTCGGCAAAACAAAGGTTGGGGTCAGGGGTTGTCATTTCAAACTAATAAAAGTCGAGCATCGCGTTATACTTAGGTATTATGGATAACATCCATCAGTAAAAAGTAAGCGTTAAAAAAAGCCCTGCTGCATAAGTAGGGCTTTTTTTGTTGAACATGATCAGAGATGGGTGACTGTGATGGGTGTTTGCAGTGTATAGCCTGTTTTGGTTGCGATGGCTGCTAATAAGCTCAGGTGTTATTATTGCGAGAGCGACAATGGAATAGATGCCTGTTATGCCTAAAACAACTCTTTTTTTTCATGATTATGAGACATTTGGTGCAGATCCAGCTCGAGATAGGCCTGTGCAGTTTGCAGGTATTCGTACTGATACTGAGCTGAATGAAATTGACTCACCCTTTGTAGTGTACTGCCAACCAGCAGGAGATACATTGCCCCATCCTGAAGCGTGTTTGGTGACGGGGATTACACCACAGATTGCGCATGCTGAAGGGGTTAATGAGGCAACGTTTGCCCAGTTAATTCATCAACAACTTGCTCGACCTCATACCTGTAACCTAGGGTATAACTCTATCCGTTTTGATGATGAGGTTACGCGGTTTCTATTATATCGTAACTTCTATGATCCTTATGCAAGAGAATGGCAAAATGGCAACTCACGCTGGGATTTGCTGGACGTGGTGCGTTTAACCTATGCCTTACGCCCGGAAGGCATCAACTGGCCAGCTTCTGATGGCACTCCGAGCTTTCGCTTAGAGCATTTATCGGTGGCTAATAATATCTGTCATGAAAACGCACATGATGCTTTGTCCGATGTTCGCGCAACCATTGCCTTAGCGAAGCTTATAAAGTCCTATCAACCACGCTTGTATGACTATGCGTTTTCTCTCCGCCAAAAACGGTTTGTGTTTCAGCAAATAAATCAGGTTCAGCATAAGCCTTTTATTCATGTTTCAGGGATGTTTTCGGCGGCACGAAGCTGTTTAGCGATTGTTGTGCCTATTGCTGTGCACCCGTTGAATAGCAATGGTGTGATTGTGTATGACTTGTCAGTAGACCCTACGCCGCTGCTGGAGATGGATGTTGAGGCAATAAAAGCCCGACTTTTTACTGCGCAAGCTGAGCAAGGTGAAAATCTGGTAAAAATTCCCCTGAAAGTGGTACATGCCAATAAATCACCGATGATTGCCCCCTTAAAAACACTACGAGAAGAGGATATTCAACGCTTAGAAATAGATATGGGGCTATTAAGACAGCACTATGACCTGCTCATAGGTAATCCTCATTACCCCACTGAGCAATTAATAGCCAAAGTACAGCAGGTGTTTGCTGATCCTCCTAAAAGTGACACTCAAGACCCTGAGCTTATGCTTTATAGTGGTGGTTTTTTGCCTCAGGAGGATCGTGAAAAAATGCAGTTGGTCAGGGAAGAGAAACCTGAGCATCTTGCTCACTTAACGCTAAACTTTAAGGACTGGCGACTGGATGACCTGCTGTTTAGGTACCGTGCTCGTAATTATCCAGAGCTGCTGACCGAGGAAGATAGTGCAGAGTGGCTGGCATATCGTCGTCATCGTTTACTGGGCGGGGAAGAGGGCACTTTGACATTGGCAGAACTGTATCAACGGATTGAAAGCTTAAAGCAGGAAGAGTCTGAACCAGATCGCTTACATATTTTAGACCAGTTAGCAGCTTATGGGCGACAGCTAGAAACTGAACTGCAGGGTGCTAATGTTGTGGAAAGTCCGTAATTATTGCCATTGCGAGTGACTTGAGCAAACGCCTATAATGCGCTGCTTGCCAGTGAGGTCTGGCTTGAAAGCAGAAGTTTGATTTGTTTGAGGACATTATGTCACGCACTTATCGGTTAGTTGTAGCCTGCCCTGACAGGGTAGGTATTGTTGCGAAAGTAAGCAGCTTTCTCGCGACTTATAATGGGTCTATCACGGAGGCAAACCATCACTCTGACCCGGTAACGGGCTGGTTTTTTATGCGTCATGAAATCTGCGCTGACTCTTTGCCTTTTGATTTAGATGGTCTGCGTACAGCGTTTGCTCCTATTGCGAAAGAGTTTGGCATGGAGTGGATGATCACTGACTCTGCTGAGCGTAAGCGAGTGGTTTTGATGGCAAGTCATCAGTCACATTGCTTAGTGGATCTTTTGCATCGTTGGCATTCCGGTGAATTACACTGTGATATTCCCTGTGTTATTGCTAACCATGAAGCGTTACGAGGGATTGTTGAGTGGCATGGTATCCCGTATTTTTATGTACCCGTTGATAAAGAAAATAAAGCCAAGTCATTTAATCGCGTGGCACAACTGATTCGTGAGCATGATGCGGATACGATTGTATTAGCGCGTTATATGCAAATACTGCCACCGTCGCTGTGTGAGGAATATGCAGGGCGGATTATTAATATTCACCACAGTTTCCTACCTTCATTTGTAGGTGCCAAGCCATACCATCAAGCCTATGAGCGTGGCGTAAAACTAATTGGTGCAACATGTCACTATGTCACTGAAGAGCTTGATGCAGGTCCAATTATTGAGCAGGATATTATTCGTGTGAGTCATCGCGATAGTATTGAGGATATGATTCGACTGGGTAAAGACTGTGAAAAAAATGCGTTAGCAAGAGGACTTCGCTATCATCTTGAAGACAGGGTTCTAGTGCATAATAATAAAACAGTCGTATTTACCTGATTAAAAGACTGTATCTATACCCTATGAGGGTGCTTACTCTGCCTAGCCTCATATTACCTTTTATGAGGCCTTGCTTTAAGTGTGCTACCGGTGTGTGGCCAGTTTTGCACCACAGAATTTACAGTGTTGTGCATCTCGATCATGTCCTGCCCGTCCACAGTTATGACAACCATGAATGACCTTTTCTCGTCTAAGTTCAACGGCTAACTCTGCTGTGATAATACCTGTGGGTACAGCAATAATTGCGTAGCCTGTAATCATAATCAGTGATGATAACGCTTGGCCTAAGATGGTTTGGGGGGTGATGTCGCCATAACCTACGGTGGTAATGGTAACGATAGACCAATAAATACTTTTTGGAATACTGGTAAAACCATTTTGGGGACCTTCAATCAAGTACATCAGAGACCCAAAAATAGTAACTAAAACCATAACAGAAATTAAAAACACAAAAATTTTGCGGCGGGAAAGTAAAATTGAGCGCATTAATATGTTAGCTTCCCCTAAATAGCGCATTAGTTTTAATATCCGAAAAATCCGCAGTACCCGAAATAATCGAATAATAATTAAAAAGTTGGCTTGGGTAATAAATAAAGCGAAATAACTAGGTAATACAGAGAGCAAGTCAACTAGTCCATAGAAACTTCGTGCATAACGCCAAGGTTTAGGGCAGCAATAAAGTCTTATGATGTACTCGATAGTGAATAATGAGGTAAAAAACCATTCAATGGTTTGAAAAGTGATCTTATATTCTTTTGAGATCGCTTCAACTGAGTCTAAGATGACAGCGGCAACACTGAGCAGGATGGCATAAATCAGGGCGATATCAAAGTACCTACCAGCGGGAGTATCAGTACCAAAGATTACTTCATAAGTTTTTATACGGAACTCATGGTGTTTATCACGGAGTTTTGTCATAGAAAACCCATTGTAGTGAGACTGTATTGGGTAGCAATTATATATAGTATACGCTTAGAAAATGCTATCTAATGACAGCATTACCATTAACTGATGTGAAGTTTTAACTGACGTTTGTTGAGTCGAAGCGGGACTCAGTGGAAAGGGTTAAGTTATTAGTGCTTAACCGGTAATTGATTATTACTACTCGTGATCTTTGGCAAGGAGTGCTTGTAAAATAATCTGAATACGGCGACTGTTAACGGGCTTAGTAAAGAAATCCAGTGCCCCTTGCTTGATAGCATTTACCGCACAGTGGACATCACCAGATTGACCAACCATTAACACAGGTAGTTCATCGTTTAACTGCTGAATATGTTGCAGTAAAGCTGAGCTGTCCATATCGGCTAAAATGGGAGCACTAAAAATACATAATGGAGCTTCGTGATTAAGTTCTGCCAGTAACTGTGCTCCAGAGCTTAGCGTCTTAGCTTCTATATTAAGACGCTGACAGACTTCAGAGATGGTATTTAATGTGTGTCTGTCATTATTGATAATAAACACAGATTTGTTGTATGACATAGCCACATTCATAAAGCTTCAGTATCAGGCCTAAAAAAATATTTTGGTCGTTATCGGGTGAATTGGCTAAGGATTGAATACAATGTCTTGAGTAGCCATAGTGTGGGGTGCGAGCACCTTTAAAGTTCACCTCAATGGGATAATGTAATATAACCCATCATGCTGCTAAGTCTATGGGGTGAGCCTTAAGTACAAAATCTGTAATTTTACTGGCTCATATTCGGGATGTACCTAACAGGTAATATGTGGAAGGGTACCAAGATTAGCCTAAGTACCCTTTAGTGTGTTACTTACAAAGGAGGGACGCAAACCATTGTCGTTAAAGTTCAACCTGATCTTTCACTTGCATCACTTGGCGCACTAGGTGTGCAAGGGATTTAGTACCCATTTTTTCCATAACGCGTGAGCGATGGATTTCGACGGTGCGCTGACTCAAGTTGATATCGGCAGCGATGACTTTATTGGCTTTTCCTTCAACAACATGCTTAAGCACTTCACGCTCGCGTTCGGTCAGTGTGGCAAGTCGTTTTAATATTTCTTTGTGTTCCAGTAACTCTTTCCGCTGTTCACTGTCCAGCTTAAGACCATCATTAATAAGGTCCAGTAGCTCCTGGTCACGAAAAGGCTTTTGGATAAAGTTCATTGCACCATCTTTAATGGCTTGCACAGCCATTTGTACATCACCATGTCCAGTAATGAAAATGATGGGTAGAATACAGTGCATTTCGTTTAACTTGCTTTGTAGTTCTAAACCACTCATGCCTGGCATCCGAATATCAAGCACGATACAGCCTGGACGATTTTCGTCATAGGATGCTAGAAACTCAGCAGGGGATGCAAACACTTCAACACGTTGCCCCACTGATTGCATTAACAGTTTTAATGAGTCTCTAACGGCCTCATCATCATCAATAATAAAAACAGTGGGTTCCTGCTCTTGCATATTCTCTCCGATCGAATTAATGCACAAACGTTGGCAAAGTAATAAAAAATGTTGCCCCGACACTGGGGTTAGCTTTATAGCTAAGTTTGCCACCGTGTGAGGAAATAATCGAGTGGCTAATTGTGAGGCCAATTCCTAATCCATTGCTTTTCGTCGAAAAAAATGGATTAAATAAGTAATCTTCGCCACCTTTAGGTAAACCACGGCCTGTGTCTTGTACTGCAATCTCTACCCAGTCAGGCGACAGTTGGTGAGTACTGATGGTTATACCTGAAGAGATATCTTTTGAGTCGGCCATAGCCTCAACTGCATTATGTATTAAATTCAGTAATGCTTGTTGTAACAGTATAGGGTCAACCTTAAGTTGTGGGCTAGTTTTACTTAACTGCAAGTGTAGGGGAATTTTTCGGTGTCCACAATCAAGTTGCGCAAGGCTAATAGCTTCAGTAACGAGTTGATTACAGCTAACGATGTGTGTATTGGTGGCTGCTTTACCAATAAAACCGCGTAAATGACTAATGACTTGGCTTGCGCGTTCGGTTTGTGAGGTGATTTTAGTAAGACACTCTACAACTTGTGGGCTAGGAGGCTGGTGAGCATTTTGGTGGAGTAATCGTTGACAGGCTTGAGCGTAGCTACTAATTGCGGCCAGTGGTTGATTAATTTCATGGGCGATGCCTGCGGCCATTTCTCCCATGGTGCTTAAGCGAGTCGCCTCCATCAACTTTTCTCGTTGCAACTGGAGCTGATGGTCTTTTTCTTCCAGCTGTTGCTGGATTAAAAACTCATCAGTAATGTCACGGATTGTCGCAATAAAAACAGATTCCTGTTCAGCATTTAATGACAGTGCTTTCCAGTAAGCATCGAGGATAAGCTGACTGTCCCCACGTGCTGCACGCCATACAAATTGTTGAGCGTCATCAGATGCAGCTGCATCACAGTAGCGTTTTAATGCTGTTGAGGAGGGTTCGCCAGTAGGTTGCTGTGGGGCACTGAAGCTTAACAGTGACTTTCCAATAAGCTCATCCCGTTCTGCACGAAAAATGTGGCTAGAGGACTCATTACACTCAAGGATCGTATGGTGTTTATCACAGACGATAACTCCCTGACTGGAAGAGTGGAATAAAATACGGAATTTCTGTTCATTATTATGCAGTGTTTGCATGATGGCGTTAATGCGGCGCTGATACAGGCGCACACCAAGGACCAGTAGCACCACAGTGACGACACCTAATAATAGGCTTGCCTGTAAAAAAGAAGTTGTCAGGTCACTCAAGTCAATCAGCCCAACTAAGCTTAAATTGTGCTGCTGCAGTGGCAGGTAGCTAATAATGTACTGTTTATTGTTGTCTGAAATTTGAGTCGTTTGTAGTCGGTTATGAATCAGGCGCTGTAAACCTGTTTTCAGTGCTGGTGAGAGTGTTTCACCACTAAAATAGCGTAATTCCTGCTCATCTGTTTGCTCAAGCAGAAATATTTGCTCGCCTTCACGCAACTGGTTGAATGTTTGTTGAATCGCAAGGATCGTTTTATCTGAGTGGGGGGAGGTGGTTTCGTCACTTGTTTGTGATGGCTGTGGCGGCTCAGAGGATGAAGCCGTTAACCGCTCAAGCAACATTGCTTGAGATTTAAGCATATTTTGTAGGTGTTGTTTTTGCTCATCAATGACAATGCCATGGAGTGTGGTAATAGTGACAACTTCCATCACGACAACAATACAGCACATGATAGCAATGACGCTGAAGAGTTTACGGAAAAGTGGGTGAGACTGATGGTCAGTTGTGGAAGAAAAAAATTGACCTGATGCTGCAGAGGTATGGGGGCTGCAGTTATTGGAATTCTGTGAAGCGAGAGAAGCGGGCTTATCCATTCATACCTTTTCCTTGCCAGGGACTGTTAGCAGACCCTCATTTTATTAGCATTGAGACTGCGACGAATGTGTGTGTCCAGTAATGATTATTCTAGGAGGTGTACCACTAAGCACTAAATACGAGCAATTACCGTCAGGCTTACGATAATTACTTATAGGGTCAGTATGGCTGGATAGGAATTGAGCGATGAACGTATCAACTGAAAATGATTTGCAGCGCCTTGCTGAACAGATTTGCCAGGAAATCAGCTCAAACCTGACTGATGGTGCAAGCCAAATAGCGCGTCAAACCCTAATGGCTTTAGCTGATTTTTGCTGTCTTGCTGACCGTTTACCTGATAAGCAGCTTGCTCAGCAGATGGTTGCTAACCTGGCAAGCCAGCTTAAGTCTGTTCGTCCCTGCATGGGTGCAATATCAGGTTTAATTGGTTGCTGGCAGGAGCGAATAACTTCTCTAACAGACTTACGTCAGGCTTCTGCTGTCGCTCTGGAGTTGGTGGACTACTCTCATAACGCAGTTCAAGAAGCGGTGGAGCTGTTACAAACCGTACTGCCTCGCTCGGGGACCTTGCTAACTCATAGTTATAGCTCAACTATTAAGCAGTTATTAGCGCAGTTATCAACAGATAACTACCGTATTATTTGTACTGAATCGAGACCTGGTAACGAAGGGAGACGATTGGCTGCTTATGCGTCAGCACTAGGGATAGCATGTACCTATATTACTGAAGCTCAAGTAGGGATTGTTATGCCAAAGGTTAATGCTGTTGTTTTAGGTGCTGACTGTATTCTTGCTGATGGCAGTGTAGTGAATAAAAGTGGAAGTTATTTATTAGCACTGGCGGCTAAAGCACATCAACGACCAGTATATGTGGTCTGTGAAAGCTTTAAACAGCAGGTGCTTACAGCTGAAGCGTTGACATTAGAGCAACATGCACCAGAAGAATTGGAGTTGCCTCTGCTACCCGGTGTTGATGTGCTGAATCAGTATTTTGAGGTGGTGCCTGCTGAGTTAATTACAGATATTGTGACAGAAAAAGACTTGAACTTATCAGATCATTAGTCGCTTTAGCCTAGCCTGTGACAGAAAGAGATATTATTACCCCTTTCTGTATTGTTTTTGGCTAGCATTTCGTCTTTAAGTGAGAACTAGCTTTTCTGTAAATTATGAGGGGATAGCATATTTTCCGGTTTTAACACTTCTGCTAGCTGTTCCTCAGCGATTAACCCTTCTTCTTTTACTAAATCAACAACACGCCTTCCTGTTGCCAGAGCTTGCTTGGCGATACGGCTGGCATTTTCATAACCAATATAGGGGTTTAATGCTGTAACAATACCAATACTGTTGTCGACGTAGTCTCTGCAACGCTCTTTATTGGCTGTGATACCTTTAATACACTTTTCACTGAGCATTATTGTTGCGTTGGTTAGCTCTTGTATTGACTCAAGCATTTTATAAGCAATGACAGGCTCCATGACGTTGAGCTGAAGCTGGCCAGCTTCAGCAGCCATGCTGACACAAAGGTCATTACCAATCACGTTGTAGGCAACTTGGTTAACGGCTTCAGGAATGACAGGATTTACTTTGCCGGGCATGATTGAGGAGCCAGGTTGCATTTGTGGCAGGTTGATCTCATTCAGTCCTGCAGTCGGCCCACTACTTAATAGGCGTAAATCGTTGCATATTTTTGATAATTTAATCGCAAAGCGTTTTAACATACTGGAAAATAAAACAAACGCGCCCATGTCAGAGGTTGCTTCTACCAAGTCAGAAGCCTGGCATAAATCGATACAGGCAATGCGTGACAGATGCTCGATAGCGATTCGCCCGTAGGACTGATCGGCGTTAATACCTGTACCAATGGCGGTACCACCTAAATTAACTTCTTTGAATAGGTCGGCTAACCATTTAATACGCTCAACATCTTCACCAATAGTTGTCGCATAAGCATTGAACTCCAACCCCAGTGTCATTGGAACTGCGTCTTGTAGCTGGGTCCGCCCCATTTTTATGACATCAGCAAATTCAGTTGCTTTTTCTTTTAGGCATCGTTGTAACTGTTGGGCTGCAATCACTAGTTCACTGTGCTTTAGAATGATGGCCATACGTACAGCTGTTGGATAGACATCGTTGGTGGATTGACTCATATTGACATCATTGTTGGGATGCAGGTGCTGGTACTCACCTTTTTGATGACCCAATACTTCCAAGGCACGATTAGCGATGACCTCATTGGCATTCATGTTGGTCGAGGTGCCTGCGCCACCTTGAATAACATCAACAAGAAAATGTTCATGTAAATGCCCTGCAATAATCTCATCACAGGCTTGGCAAATGGCATCTGTCTTTTGTTGAGAGAGTTGTTTTAATTCGACATTGGTTTTTGCAGCCGCTTTTTTAACCATTGCTAATGCGGTTACAAGTGTAGGAAAAAGATTGATCGATACACCTGTAATTTGGAAGTTTTCAATTGCCCGCTGAGTTTGGATGCCATAGTAGGCATTGACTGGAACGTCTTTTTCACCCAGTAAATCTTTTTCTTTACGGAACTGCACATTACTGCTGTTTGGCGATTTATTCAGCATGGTTACCCCTTGTTCACTGCGCTCAGGTTAGTACTTAGGTTATTGGTTGAGCGTGAAAGTGGTAATAGTTTGCGTGTGGATAATACAGAAAACAATAAGGGCAATAACGGATAACCAGAATGATGCCAGCGCTTTGTGAGAATGTATATTGCAAAATATTATAAGAATGCTAGGGTAAGCTGTTAAGTGATTATAGATCACTGTATTTTAAAAATTTATAAAAGGCAGAAGCTTTATAAAGTGTAACCATGACATGTTGACTGACGTATCTAGCCACCAGAAAAAAGTACAAAGTACTAAATAATAAAAGGCTGCTCATGGCGTGTTATATGTGGTGACTTTTTAAGCTTTTTAAAGTTACTTGGCGTGTTTTTAATTAGGTGAAGTAAGGGAGTAAAAAATGATAAAACGTCTCGCGTTGGCCTTTGTGGTTTCAGCTGTAGCATCAACAGCAGTTGTAGCCAAAGAGTGGAAAACGGTTCGCTTTGGTGTAGAAGGGGCATTCCCCCCTTTTAGTGAAACAGCACCTGATGGTTCTATCATAGGCTTTGATATAGATATTGCAAATGCCCTATGCGCAGCAATGCAAGCAAAATGTGTATTAGTGCCTCAGGACTGGGACGGTATGATTCCTGCGCTGATGGCTAGAAAATACGATGCCATTATTGCCTCTATGTCGATTACTGAAGAGCGTAAGCGTAAAGTGGATTTTACTAATAAGTACTACCACACACCGGCTCGTTTTGTGCGGAAAAAAGGTAGTAATATTGAAATCAACGAAGCCAGCTTAAAAGGTAAGACAATTGGCGTACTTCGTTCCAGTACTTTTGATAGCTATATTTCTGATAAGTATCAGGGGGTGGTCAATATCAAACGATATAGCACACAAGATGAAGTCTATCTGGATATGAAAGCAGGGCGATTAGATTTAGTTTTAGGTGATTCAATTCCCTTACAAGATGGTTTTCTGAATAAAGCCGGAGGCGATAAGTTTGAGTTTGTAGGCCCGAAAATTACCGATAAAAAATGGTTTGGTGAAGGTATGGGGATTGCGGTTCGTAAAAGGGACAAAGACTTAAAAGATAAACTTAATGCTGCTATAGCTAAGATTCGAAAAGAGGGCGTCTACGATACCGTACAGAAAAAATATTTTGATTTTGATATTTATGGTGACTAATTACTTATGTTAGTTCACAAAGGCTGCTGTTGATAGCAGCCTTTTTACTAGAAGAGATTGAAGATTGATGTATAATGAGAATGATTCTCATTTGTATCAATGGCGTAGGAGGCTATGATGCGCATTAATCTTCAACAAATGGATATCTGGCTAGGTAAACATTGGGTATTGATTTCTTCACTGTTAAGCATGTTAGTGTGTTGGATATTCCTACTCTCAGTCGCTTAGCACAGTGGCCTAGCACAGTCGTTTAGCCAAATAAATTTTTTATCGTAGGTCGTGCTTTCAAGATCAACAGGCATATTGATCAATGTTGAGAAGATGTTGGGCACAGTCCATGAAGTACAATTTCCTGGTATGTAATGATGCCAATAACCTGTCCTTTTTGGATAACAGGTGCTGTGGACAGGCCAAAGCGATCAAAGAGTCTTGAGCAATAGCGAATATCCATATCGGGATCTACGCAAAGTACGGGTTTAGACATTATTTCGTAAACATTGACGCGCTCAGGTGCTCGATCCTTAGCGAGTACATTTTTAGCGATATCTGCTAACACAACAATTCCGTACTCATCATTCTCATGCCGCTTTTCTACGATTAGAGTATGTGCATCTGCCTGTCGTAAACTATCAATTGCCTCTTGAACCGTTTTTAGCCCATTAATTTTGAGAAAATTGTCTTTCATGATATCTCGAACACGAATGAGTTTGGGCTTGCTCATAATGCTTGCTCTACTTTATTAGTCAGTTCATCAATTTGGTGGGTGACACCTACAGCATCTTCAACATCTAACTGAATTGCGATACCTGTGCCTGGTGAGGTGTCAAACTCTCCAGCAATAGCAATTTGTTCAAGAATTTTGCGGCTCAAATGTTCTTCAACCAGAAACAATAGAACATCCCGCTGTGTTTCAAGAGATAACCCTAGAAAGGTTTTAGCGCCTGACAGTCCTTCACCACGAGCATTGTTAATCAGTGTTGAGCCTGTGGCTCCTGCACCTCGGGCTGCTTCCATAACCGCATTTGTCTTTGAGTCATCGACAAATGCAACAATTAATTTAAAGTGCATTATTCAGCTCCGTGCTTACTCTGTTTTTTCAGATTTACGTTTAATCCAATAGTCTACAAGTTGAGCGTAAGCCATTACTGTCATCATGGGAAATAAACTGGCAAATGCAATAAGGCCAAATCCATCCATCAGTGGACTTCGGCCTGGAACGGTTTCTGCCAGGCCTAAGCCTAGAGCCGTAACCAAGGGGACGGTCACGGTGGAAGTGGTAACTCCACCTGAATCATAGGCTAAAGGAATGATGAGTTTAGGGGCAAAGTAGGTTTGTATTATGACAATGATATACCCAGCGATAATAAAATAGTGGATAGGCAATCCCGTCACAATACGATATGTGCCTAAGCCAATACCCAGTGCTACGCCAATTGCCACTGCGATGCGTAGGCTCCAGGCGTTAATTCCTCCTCCTGAAACTTCGCTGGCTTTTATGGCAACAGCCATCAAGGAGGGTTCAGCAATGGTGGTACTAAAACCAATAGCAATGGCAAAAAGGTAGACCCAATAATAGTCAGTCCATGACAAGGTAGTGTTACTGCCCATGTCCGGTGCAAGAAAATCAATCGCAGTTAACTGTTTGGCCATGAGCTCGCCTAATGGAAACAGGGCTTGCTCTAAGCCAATCAGAAAAAGTGTTAGACCAATAATAACGTAAATAAAGCCAATTAATACCCGGCGTAAGTTAGGGATTGGACGTCGTATAACAAAATAGTGTAGCCCGAACAAAATTGCTGCGATTGGGAGTACATCTCGGATCGTTGCAAAAAAGGTAAGAAAAAACTCTGTTAACCAAGCCATTGCACTACCATACCAAAGATCATGACAAAAATAATAGGAAAAAGGGATGCAAATGCGATAAGTCCAAAGCCATCAATGAGTGGATTTCGGCCTTTTATTGCAGACGCTAAGCCAACGCCTAGAGCAGTTACCAGTGGTACAGTAATTGTTGAGGTTGTCACGCCACCTGAGTCATAAGCAATACCAATAATTTCTTTCGGAGCTATTAATGTTATCAAGGTAACTAAAGCGTAGCCTGCAATAATTAAATAATGTAAAGGCCAGTTTCGTAATATTCTCAGTACGCCAACCATAATGGCCAGGCCAACAGATAGCGCGACAGTAAAGCGTAGTCCATAGGCATAATTTTCTTGAGCTTGCTGAGTCATTGCTATGACACCTCCTTCCGCAGCAACTTCAGCTGCTTCTTCACAAACGGAGATCAGCGCAGGTTCGGCAATAGTAGTGCCAAAGCCCAACGCGAAGGCGAATGAAAACAGCAATGTTAAGCTGCCTTTATACGCAAGTGCTTTGGCCATGGTTTCACCAATGGGAAACAAGCCTGTTTCTAGTCCGTGAATAAAGAGTGTGAGGCCTAACAGTACACAAAATAAGCCGCCCAATAGCTGCCAAAAGTGAGGAATAGGTTGCTGCAGTACAATGACTTGAAAAAAAGTGACAACGATAAGAATAGGGGCGAGGTCGCGTAAGCTGCTAAGGGTAGATTTGAAAAGTGCAACGAGTCCCGTATACAGCATAAATTGTCCTGATATGCTTAATATGTCGTAGTTATTGCGATATATCCTAACAAAATTATACCTGCCATCATATGACTGTAGCAAAATGATGATGTTGGCTTTTTAGTTTTCAAATAAATAAGTAGAGCAATTCCGTTTTTTGAAGGACGTTTTTGTTTTTTGATAAAAATGTTTTGGTGGGGTGTTTAGCCGATTGGTTGAAAGCAAACACGTTCAACCAATCTAGGGCCTGTTAACTCTATTTGAATATCACTGTTATGACGGTAAAAGCACTCATCTCGGCGCGAAGGGTGAAGTTTAGTGGTTCTAAATGAACAATGAGCAACAACGAGTAGTGCTTTTACCGTCATAACCCTTCGGGCAGTGGTGATTAAAATAGTGTTAACAGGCCCTAGTCGTATTATAAATCGACTACAGGGTGTTTTCAGTATTGATGGAATCGGCTTTAGGTTGAGTACTATTTGTATCTGAAGTGGCAGCAGTAGCACTTCCATCTGAGTAGATTTCGAGGTTCAGCTCTTGCTCGCTTTTGCTAATCAATGTAGTAACCATTAAGTCACCACTGACATTGACCATGGTTCTGGCCATATCCAAGATACGATCAATACCGGCAATGAGAGCAACACCTTCTACGGGTAAACCTACAGTCGTTAGCACCAAGGTGAGCATAATTAAACCTGCGCCTGGAACGCCGGCTGTACCTATGGAGGCTAGGGTGGCTGTCGTGATAATGGTTAAGTAGTCAGCAAGGCTGAGATCAATACCAAATGCTTGAGCAACAAATAGTGCGGTGACACCCTGGTAAAGTGCTGTACCGTCCATGTTAATGGTGGCACCTAACGGTAATACAAAGCTGGAGATAGATTTGGGAACACCTAGCTTTTCTTCACTACAGCGTAAGCTAACGGGCAGTGTGCCTGAGCTGCTGGAGCTGGTAAAGGCAATGGACTGCGCATCAATGATTTTCTTGAAAAAGATCGCTGGGTTTAAGCGGCCTATAAGACTAATAAAGAGACCATAACAGCCATAAATATGTAAAGCACAGCCAATGTAGACAGCTACGATAACAATCATCAGCTTTTCCAGCACAGCTAATCCATAACTACCTGCAATTGATGCCATCAATGCAAATACACCATAAGGCGCCAGTGTCATGACTAAGCTTGTAAGCTTGTACATTGCTTCGGCCAAGCTAGTAAATACGGCAACAGCAGGCTTGCTTTTTTCGCCAATGAGGTTTAATGCTACACCTAAGGCGGCTGCAAAAACGATAATTTGTAGAATTTTGCCAGAGGCCAGCGCTGCTAAGGGGTTTTGAGGTACAATGCTGACCAGGGTGTTAATAAAAGAGGGGGCTTCTTTGGTCGCTGCCTGTTCTTTTGCGACAAGATCCATACCTGCACCAGGCTCGAACAAGGTGCCAATCAATAAACCTAATGAAATAGCAATAGCTGTACTAATCAGATAAAACGCAATCGCTTTAATGCCAATGCGACCCATTTTTTGGGAGTCTTTGATTGAAGTAACGCCAACGATTAATGAGCAAAATACCAAAGGTACAATGAGCATTTTTATTGCGTTAACAAACAAGGTACCAATAGGCTTCAGCACTGTGGCAGAAGGACCTAGTACAATGCCAACGACAATCCCTAATGCCATACCTGCCACTATTTGTTGCCAAAGGGCAAGTCTGCGCCAGATACGCCAGGGAGTAAGCAGGGTGTGTAATGTTGCCGACATAGGCTACTCCAGTTGTTTGCTCTCAATGTATCTGTGCTTTTGGTATTTCATGTGAAGAATTTTTAGGTGGGCAGTCGGTGTGCGACACATTCGCTATAAGTATTTCCTGTAATTAAGTGACAAAGAAATAGGTATAAAGCACGTTGTGTGAGACAGCCCCCTAAAAATAATTCGCTAATGAACAAGCACAAAATAAAAAATTTGGTGAGTTATTAACCAGCGCAATAGTAAGGGTTAATGGCCAAAGTGCTGGCTGATACACATCAAAAAAACATGATTCAAGGGAGTTGAGGGTAGAAAGTCAAGTGCAAACTTAGATTTAACGTATTGATTAAGAAAAGTTTTATTAGGAGAAAAGCAATCAGTAGCTGAATACGTTAAAAAATAACAGATTAGTATTATGGCTAATTAAGATAAGCTGGATAAGTGAGAGTAGCGGTATTTTAGGTTAAGTAAAGTAGAAAACGACTGCTTGGAATTGGTAGCGGGGGCTGGATTTGAACCAACGACCTTCGGGTTATGAGCCCGACGAGCTACCATGCTGCTCCACCCCGCATCAAAATTACTACTTTATAGGTACTTAAACATGCTTTTACTAAGGCTATAGTAACTACAGTTTACAATATAAAGTTAGTTAGTACTGGTAGCGGGGGCTGGATTTGAACCAACGACCTTCGGGTTATGAGCCCGACGAGCTACCATGCTGCTCCACCCCGCACCAAATTGAGTTGCGTATTATAGGTAGAAAAAAACTGTCGTCAACCTTTTTTATTCACTTTGTCTTAAATTATATATAGGTCTGTCAAATTTGAGTCTGATATTGGCTGAAAGATGATGGTTAATGGCAAGAGAACAGTGGGACTTCTATACTCTCGGATAAAGTAAACTGAAAGAGAGAGATGCCTAAATAGGTTATTTTCCATGGAAGGACGAATGAATCTGCTGTATGCAAGTATGGCTGTTATAGCCTTACTGGCTACGGGTATTCACATTTATAGCCATGAAAGCTCTGCTTGGCACACTCAACAAATGGAATCTATCAGAGGGCTGGAGCGCTATATTTCCGAGCTAACCGCTCAGATTGTGATAATTCAATCATCAAGCTTTAGTCATAAAACGCAGTATAATCAGTTGCTTAACAATTTTGGTTCTGAGCTGAGGCGTTATTTACAAGTAGCGCCGACTAGTTTTTTTTTCAAGGGGAATCTGTTCAGCAGTTTGAGGACCTTTCATCATCATTACAAGCCTTACATGAAGACTTTTCGGCTTACCTTTCGCTAATTGATGAGTTAACTCATGCCTCTTTACAAATTCATAAAATTAACCAGCAGTATTTAAAAGACAGTTACGAAGTGTCATTTCATGCTTCTGAGTTAGCAAGTATGCTGCCCGCTTATAAATTTGGGCATCAGGCTAACATTCAGTCAAGGATTGATCAAAAAGTGGCAGTAATGAAAAGTATTGCTGGGGAAACAAAGTTTAGAGCTTGGCAACGGCCAATCGCTGTATTTTTGAATTACGCTCATTTCGTTTTAGGTAATACGGCAACAGCTGATCGTTTTTTGAATCGATTAGTCACTAATCAGTCTTCTAAATTAATCATTGATGTCATTAACTATCATGAAAAAGAAATTTATCGGAATCAGCTGCGTGAAGTAATAACGTTTATGCTGTTTTTTTTAGTAATTTTTATCTCAATAATGGTAATTGTATACTCAAAAAATAAAGTACTGAGAAAACAAACGGTATTAGCACAACGGGCAACTCAAGCTAAAAGTGATTTTCTTGCTAATATGAGTCATGAAATTCGTACACCAATGAATGCGATTATTGGATTTATGGAGCTGGCTTTGCCATTGGCTGCAAATACTAAACAGCGAGATTACCTGGAGAAAGTAAAGACCGCATCAGATGCATTACTGTTTTTAATAAATGATATTCTTGATTTTTCGAAAGTTGAAGCAGGAAAATTAGAAATCGAGCAGACGCCTTTTGACCTGAATGAGCGATTAGATTTACTGTGCAGTATGTTTGCTGATGTTTCTTTAACAAAAAAAATTGAGATGGTTGTGCATAATGCAACACACTTGGAAAAATGGTTACGAGGAGATCCGCTCAGGCTTTCTCAAATACTCATTAATTTAACCAGTAATGCCATTAAATTTACTGAAAAAGGATAAATTCTGGTTGTTGTTAAGTGCATAGAGCACGAGGGGGATAATAACCAAATGGTTTGGCTTCAGTTTGAGGTCAAAGATACAGGTATTGGTATAAGCGAAGAACAACAACAACGCTTGTTTGAAGCGTTTAATCAAGCAGATAACTCGACAACGCGAAATTATGGGGGAACAGGTCTAGGGCTTACTATTTGTAAACAGTTAACAGAACTAATGGGGGGAGAAATAACAGTAAAAAGTCTGCTTGGTAAGGGGAGTACATTTATTAATAAATAAAAACCACGTCCTATGGGCGTGGTCATCGTCAGCGAAAGGCTATGCCTGAATGATCTGCTCATGGTATTCGTTTACTTGGTTATCCCCATAACTGAGTAAAGGAAAGACACATGAGCAGATTTGAAA
>NZ_AUAF01000101.1 GCF_000428585.1 Zooshikella ganghwensis DSM 15267
GGCTTAGCTGTGGGTGCTGCTGTTTTTGCTCGCATCATTTGCAGCGAATGGTGCGCCAAGAGTTGATTAACCAGCCTCTTATCTGGTATTTTCCGCAGCGAAGCGAAGGACGCAGGAATGTTGGATCTCCCCGGATAAGAGCATGAACCTTCGTTGCACAACTGCATCATTTACGGTGGCCGTTAGATCACATGGCTTTGATGTCTTGTGCCATCTCGCCTCCAGCCTACGCCTCATATGATGTTCTTGTTCATCAGCTCGCAACGTTGTTAGCGGCTTCCTCCAGACCATTCCTTACGGATTGGCCCTTGCCATTCACTAGTAGTTAGCCTTTAATCGTTTAAGATTGATTTAAAGGTGACCTTCCTACAGGGGACTTTCACCCCATAAATTCAATGCCCATGCCGGGCGTACACAAGAAAATTAAACGTCGAGTATTAGCCTCTAATACCTCATTTAACACTGTTCAAACATACTCACCAACCAACTACTCTTCTTAGCATAAACCAAAGGAGAGTTTCACATGACCTCAACTATTTTACTATCAGAGCTTCCACACTTAGTAAGTTACCCACAAACACTATCACCATTATCTAACACTGGATTTCTACTATTCTTAGGACTGGCTCTGCTAAACATTACAGTGCTCTCCATTGCTATCATCAAACAGTAATTCAGTTTTTTTACATTTCATTTTTTTGCTTTTCTTGAAACCAAGTAATACCCATAGCTAAGCCATATATTGTAATAAAGGGAGCAATATATTAACGAATCTAAACAGATATTTAGTCAGCATGACTATTTTATTTTATGCATTCACCATATCAATATTGACTTTGATAACAGCCAACAAGAAAAGCTATGCAGAACTCAGCTCTAGAAACCCAACATTTATTTTTTTAATACCTTGATAGTCTAAATTGATTTACCCCAAAGCACATTTAGCTTGTTCAGTATAAGTAAGCTATTAAAAGCCTAGATACCTTTTAGATATACTAAAAAGTCGGTAGCAAAGGATACTATAAAACTCTAACAACACAATAAATGTACTATGTATACATTGTTTATGCTTTCCAAGTATTGCCTAAAGGTATTCATTTCATCCGACTTTTTAGTAAATGATCGCTAATTGAATTGTGAATTAGTCACAGTTTTAAAATAAACATTTCCAGTATAATTTGTTCACACAGACAGCATAGACTCTGTCACTTGACTAATAAAAGCTTCTACTCACAATCATCTTATACTTGTGCAAAACAATTGATTTCTCAGCAAAAACAAAAGCTCATCACAGTTTTATGCTGACCTAACACTACCTATCAACAGTATCAACATCATAAAGCACCTATGGAAAGCAAAAAAGTAACAACCAACAAGGAAACAGAAGCAAACTACCATGAAGATAAAGTCTGTTTTCGTCATGGAATTTATCAAGCACAGCAATCAAACAAAAAAACCAACAAAAATCCTACATTTATTAACACGCTTATCCAGTCTGTTAAAGACTGGCTCTATAAATAAAACCAGTCCTTTACAACTTGAAATATCTCACAAATATTTTTTTGGGCTGAACTTACTATCCACTCAAAATTGCGACATACAAACATCTACATTTAACAAAAAATAAGTCTGCACTGGTAATAAAATAGCTTTTCAAGACTTTATTCACGTTATTTATGCGACAATTCGTTATCATTATTCCGGACCATTTGAAATAAAAACACTAATTCTTAACACAATCCAACTACGAAATTGCGCATATATCATGGAACATTCAGAATTACTCAACACATTTAAAGCCATCATTGGGAACAGCTACTCTGGCTGGCATGATGAGAATATGTATGCTGCGGCTCGATTTCTACAAAACTTGTCGCCAGAAGATAGGAACTTTTTAGCAAATACAATTTTAAATAAGCCTAAATACTGGCAGGAACGTATTGCTAAAGTCATGCATCAAGCTACTTATAACGAGCGCATCACAATCCTAACAAGACTCCTTCACTCTCAGTATCTTGATGTAGCGCTCATTGCCGCATCTGCTTTAGAAAAAGCCCATGCCGTACTTGAAGAAGATGAGAAGAAGCGGGTAGCTGAAATATTAAGTGGCTTGCACTTACACCCGCACCATATGGGGTACTATACTCAGCTTGAAGGCTTCCTAGAGCGCCTCGAAAGAGCCTGAGGTTCTTTCGAGACAGTCAATGATATAGAAAGATAGCGATAATTTCTTAAGTTATAGATCCATAAAGTCTATTACCATAAATTATCTAGCTGATAAGCGCTCGCTCTTTTTCTACTGCAGCAATAAATGCATGACCGGCTTCTACTGTATCAGTCACCTCCTTGACTGGTTGTACGCTTGAGTCGTCAAATGCTAGCAGTGCATTTATGACTTCAATACCATACTCTGCATCAACCCAGCTAGCATACATTTGGCTTAGCTCATGCGTAGCATAAACAGCCCCCTCTAAGCTACACACCAAGTCCGTTTCACTCATAGACATCTCTAAGTTCATCTCCAGTAAAGTCTGTTGAGTGGTTTTCTCTTGCAACCAGCAAGTAGGAGACAAGTTGGTTCCCACACTCGATGCTAGCCATAAATCATCTAAGCAGACTCTCTGACCATTCACTCTAATCGGTATATTTCTTAATCTCAGCATCTGTGTGCTCACAACCTTTCATCACATAAATAAAGTGATCAAATTAAAATAATAAACCTGTTTTATTTCAAGTATTACATTCAACTCGTATTTTCTTCATGTCATCAAATCACCAGTGATGTGATAACAAGTCAACACACAACACATAAAATTTGTTAATATGGTCCGCTTGGAGGTAAAGAGGAATGTATGTCTTCAGCAAACTTCTAACATTCAACCCCATATACAAAGAATATGGGGTTGTCAGTAAAGAAAGCAGGCTGGCACATAGCGACTTACCTCATAATGAGTAATAAGTCTTAAGTGTCGCTATAACTTGAGAGTCACTCTAGTTAAAGCGTCATTCGAGAAAAAACATAGATTCTGCAAGTAGGGTTAAACCGTCTTTGTCTGATTAAAATATGCTCGCATTATTTTTTAGCTCATTTCATCAGTGGTTTTTCGATAGGTGAAAAAGCCTACTCACGAAGGGCCAGGAATATCATCTTATGAATGCTAAAAAAGTAACTTTAGAGGACATATACAGGCAATGAAAAAACAACCACTAGAAAGTTAGTTAATATCTATGGAAAAAACGACAATCACTTTGCCTTCCGCACCGCTCTGGCGAAGAGTAGCAGCGATGTTTTATGACGCTTTGCTGCTGCTTGCCTTAGCACTACTTACAACTGGCTTATATTTATTTCTCCTTGCACTCATTTTAGGCGCAGAAGAAGTTAAAGCGCGATCAGCTCATAGTGGCTTTGACCCACTACTTGCTTCCATACTCTTATTTGTCTTATTTGGATTTTTCGCCAAATTTTGGACCGTGAGTGGCCAAACCCTTGGTATGCAAGTCTGGCGGGTAAGAGTACAAAATCCTGATGGCTCTATGATTCGATTAAACCAGTGCTTGCTACGCTTTATGATCGGGATGGTATCACTTGGATTAGGAGGGTTAGGCTTTTGGTGGATGCTAGTGGATAAAGATAAAAAAACCTGGCATGACCGCTATTCCATGTCAAACGTGGTATTACTACCTCCCAAACCAAAAAACAGCTCAAAAGTTAAGTAGCTTATTGCGCTATCTTTTTACTGGCCGTCAACCGCTAAGAACACCAACTCCTAGCCCTATAGTCATTAAGCAATTGGGCTAGGAATGGTGAGGAAATAACAGAGCATCGTGAAGTTTGGAATTAGCCAGCCCGGCGTAAAAGAGCACTTCCAATCACGATACAAATCACAATGGGTGCTAAGATGGCAAACAGTGGGTGAAAACCAAACACTAAACTAGATGGCCCTAATAAGTCTTGTAAAATACTAAACATCAACCCGACAACAACACCAGTAAAGACTCTCAAGCCCATCGTCACAGTCCGCAAAGGACCAAAAATAAATGAGATACCAATAAGCACTAAGGCAATCACTGCCAAGGGTTGCATAACCTTTCGCCAAAATGCCAATTCATATTCTCCAGCGTTCAAACCTTGTGCTTTAAGATACGCAACATAAGTATGAAGTCCTTGTATGGCTAAATCGTCAGGCTTAACAACCACAACATTTAACAGCTCTCGGGAAAGTGAAGTTTTCCACTCTAACCTTGGGAGTGTGACCGTTGTGATCTGACCATCCTCAAATTTATTTAGGGTTAAATTCTGCAAAACCCAGTGATCGCCTTGATAAATTGCTTGCTCAGCAAAGCTCGACTCCAACAGCTCTCGCTGCTTATTAAACTTCATCCGTGTTACACCATGCAGCTTACCATTAGGCTCCACAGCGTTAAAACGCATGAACTCGTCACCTTCTCGGTGCCAAAGTCCCTGCTGAGAAAAGCTCTGCTTACCATCACCACTGCGTGCAATAGCTCGTCCACTATCAGCAAGCTGCTCAGTTAATGGGGCAACATATTCTCCGATTGCTAAACCAACACAAATAAGCAGCAGGGTTGGCTTTAATACTGCAAATAAAATGCGTGTCAGCGATACACCAGCAGCACGCATAACGGCCAATTCACTATTGCTGGCTAATGCTCCTAGCCCCACTAAACAACCGATCATGGCTGAAAAGGGTATAAATTGATAAATGCGCTTTGGTATCGTTAATAACGTATATTCCAACACTTCTGCCATCTGGTAATTGGCCCGCATACTTTCTAGCTGGGCGACAAAGCCAAACAGTGTATCCAGCGCAACAATGATTAATAAAACAACCAGCACTGCTCCAAGCACATGACGACCAATATAACGATCTAAAAGACGCACTGGCTTAACCCTCCTGCGCTATGGGCTTCGTTTTACGCTTTATCATACGTGGTAAGTTATCTTTACTAAGAAGCAACCACGCAACACCAATAAATATAAGATGCGCAGGCCATAACACAGGGAAAGAACTCACTTTACCGTCTTCAATTGCCCCTTTCAGACCTATGAGCAGCGCAAGATATAGCAAGTAGATTAATACCGCAGGCAGTAGTTTCAAAAAGCGTCCTTGGCGTGGATTTACTTTACTAAGAGGGACGGCTAGGAAGGTAACTACCAAGACAATTATTGGAAGCGAAAGGCGCCACTGTAACTCTGCCTGGTGTTCTGGTTTATCAGAGTGCCATAAGACACTTGTTGCGATTGCTTTTTCTTTGGGGCTTTCTTTGGTTACTTTACTTTCAGGCATCTTGATGCCGTATATCTTGTACTTCGTCACTCTATAATCAGGTTGGCCAGGTGTGCCATCATAACGATAGCCATTATGTAATACCAAGTAACGTGCACCTGTTGCATCATCAATTTGCTGAGTACCTTCCTCAGCAACCAAAACCGTCAAGCGTCGTTTAATATCATCAGGGTTACTGTGAGAGATAAAAACATTGCGCATTCGTTGCCGGTCATCAAACAGTTCTTCTGTATAGGTTACACGCCCTGCACCTTCTTGCCCCTGAAAACGGCCAGGAACCAAAGTTTCAAATTCAGTCATCGCATCCTGTTGAGCAAAAATATTTTCAACATGGTTTGCACCCCAAGGACTGACCACAATTCCCATAAATCCCACTAAAATGGCAATGAGCAGCGCAGGAATCATGGTCATCTTAAGAATCTGGTTTTGGCTAACCCCACAAGCGGTTAATACAGCCATCTCGCTTTCTACATAAAGACGGCCATAGGCAAGCAATATGCCTAAAAATAAGCCCAGTGGTACAATCAACTCTAAAAAACCTGGCAACCGGTAGCCCATAATGGCAAATAAAAAGTCCGCCCGTAACTGCCCTGTAGCAGCTTCTCCCAAATAGCGGATAAATCGGCCACTCATAATGATCAATAACAGCACACCACTGACGGCTGCCATTGTATAAACAACTTCTTTTGCCAAATACCGAAAAATAATCAACGGCTGACGCCCTTTTCTATAACTGATTCTATAACCAAAAAAACCAAGAACACGGACTTTGTAGTACAGTTACCCTAAATAAAAGGGTAAAAAATACAGACTTAGATGCTTAGTACATAAGTACAAAACCTCTGAGTCTATGGCCACCAAGAACTATACCTGAGACCTCAAAGAGCGATAAAAGTTACGCTACTCAAGCTATTTACCCACTTTTAGTCCACCCAAAAAGTGTACGCTTGTTTTCACTCTTTTGGCTTAAAGGGATAGATTTGTGAACTAAGGAAACTAACTGATACACTAGGTCGCCAGAAGTGTGAATGTTTTTGCAGCATTGTTCAATACAAAACATAAGAAATCTCACTACTCTTCGTTCATTATCTGCAAAGCTAATCACACCTACGTACTTTTAGCATGCCCCACAGAAGATGGTTTACCACCATCATGAAGGGGACATATCCTGTGTACTGACTTATCAATAATGGAGTATTCATGGATTTCGTTACCAAATCCACTCACCCCAGTGAACAAAATACAGATTGTTTAGTGACCGCTGTTTTTGCTAATCGCTCTTTATCCACTACAGGTGAAGCACTAGACCAGGCGAGTGAAGGATTTTTAAGCCAAGTATTAAAGCAAGGCGATATGACAGGTAAACCAGGAGAAGTACTCCTGCTACCTCATGTACCTAACATTACAGCAAAACGTGTTTTATTAGTGGGTGCAGGTAAAGCAGAATCCTTAACCCCTAAAAAATTCTTTTCCATTGTCAATAGTGCTATTAATACCTTGCTGAATACCGCAAGTAAAAATGCCGTAATCACTTTAGCAGAGGATTTATCTGTAGCTGGTCATGATGCTTATTGGAAAACACGACACATTATTCAAGCTATTGGCCACCAAAGTTACTCATTTGATCAGTTTAAAACAGATAAAAAAGCACTAAAAAAATACGCGCTCACCAAAGTTACCTTCTGTCACAGTGACAAAGATGAGCAGCAAAGCCTGAAACAAGCCTGCCTGCATGGTAAAGCCCTTATCAAGGGTATCTATAAAGCCAAAGACCTTGGCAATCTTCCTGCAAATGTCTGTACACCACGTTATTTAGCAAAAGAAGCAAAAGCGTTGGAGAAAGACTTTAACAATGTTAAAGCCACAGCATTAACTGAAAAAGAGATAAAAGCTTTAAATATGGGCGCCTTTCTTTCAGTAACGGCTGGCACAGAGGAGCCCCCTCGCCTTATCGTTGTTGAGTATAATGGCGGCAAAAAAAACCAGGCGCCTTACGTATTAGTAGGCAAAGGAATAACCTTTGATAGTGGTGGTATCAGCCTGAAGCCTGCGGCTAACATGGATGAAATGAAATACGACATGTGCGGGGCTGCCAGCGTAATGGGCACCTTACGTACCATTGTTGAACTTCAATTACCCATTAATGTGGTAGGCATTATTGCTGCGGCAGAAAATCTTCCCAGCGGTAAAGCCACGAAGCCAGGCGATATTGTCACTTCAATGGCAGGCCTTACGATTGAGATTCTAAATACAGATGCAGAAGGACGCCTAGTTCTTTGTGATGCACTAACCTATGCAGAGCGCTTCAAGCCTGCAGCAGTGATTGATATTGCCACCCTGACAGGGGCTTGTGTCGTGGCACTGGGTGCACATACCTCTGCACTTTGCAGCAACAATGATGAGCTTGCCAACCAGCTACTTGATGCAAGTCAAACTGCTTATGATCGAGCTTGGCAGCTTCCTCTGTGGGAAGATTATCAGGAGCAGCTTGATAGCCCATTTGCCGATATGGCCAACATCGGTGGTCCCAAAGCAGGCACCATCACTGCCGCCTGTTTCTTATCTCGCTTTACCAAAAGTTACCCTTGGGCACATTTAGATATTGCAGGTGTTGCTTGGACAAGTGGTGAGAAAAAGAATGCTTCTGGACGACCTGTTCCTTTGTTGACGCAGTATCTTATTGACCAAGCCAACTAGCCTTTTCTACTAGGGCCTGTGAACACTATTTGAGCTAGGCGAAAAAAGAGTCTTCGGCAGTGATGAGTTCAAATAGTGTTCACAGGCCCTAGCTAAGCAAAATGGCTATTTTGGCCTCAAGTCACTAAACTATACATCACGTGTACCCAAAGCTGGTGTTTCGTGCTTATGGGTATACGGCTGATGCAAGCTCACTCAAATACAATGCTTCATGAGTATCGAGCACTTCAATTCTTTCAGTCTTTTCCTTGCCACAAATGAGTAGTAATAGTTTTTATGCCTCGAGTTGATTTTTATATTGTCCAAGGCACAACACAGGATGCCCAATGGCAGTTTGCTTGCCGACTTATTGAAAAAGCTTACAAAATGGGGCATCACATTTACGCACATTTAAATACGCAAGCTGATGCTCAACTTTTTGACCAGCTTCTGTGGTCTTTTCGCCCTGATAGTTTTATTCCACATCATATTCTTGACGCACAAAGTCCGCGTACCAAGGACAATAAAGTGGCCATTGGCTGGCAAAATCCTCCTCATCCCCCTTATGATGTTTTAATCAATTTAGCCAACACGATTCCTGAAGCATTTTCACATTTTAACCGTGTCTCAGAAATCGTTTATGGTCATGAAGAAAGTCGCAAAAACTCTCGTAAGAACTTCATGATTTATCGTGAAAGTGGTTATCCTTTGCACACACATGACTTACGAAAAACGATGCGAGAATGACTAAGCTCAAACCATCCAGAGAAAAAACAGAAGCCTTAATTCATGACCTTGAGTCAATAAAAAGCCTTTTGGATGATGAACAACCTACTTTTCCTCATACATCAGCGGCACCCGCTTTCAATCTGGTCAGTGCAAACGCTGAAATAGATAACTTGAACCACGCTAGCGAAAAGGACAATAGTGGTGAAACTGACCTCTTTTTTGTCTCTGAAAGCCTGGTGTTTGATGATGATGGCGCATCAGTCCAGCGCTATGACGATAATATTCCTATTCTGGAAGATATCGCAGAAACCAATTATCAAGCTGATCAGCAAAAAACGCCTGAGTTACAAGAAATACCTACACTCAATGGATCGATAAACCCATTTCTTCCTGCAGAAACTTTAGATAAACTTAGCTCCCCTAAATCTACCTCGCTTCAACAAGAAGCAGAACAACATAAACAGGCTATTTTTACCGAAGTGTCACAAGCAGAGTCGTTAAACCAAGCTAAAAAAAATAAACTAAAGCGCGCCTTAGAGTTAGAAAGCGAGCTTATTTTACAAGAAATTATCGATGAATATATTCCACAAATAGAAGCTGAGTTTCATAAGCGGCTACGCTCCCAAATACAGCAGATTGTAAACCGGTTCATGGATAATTAAGCAAACTCACCGTTAATACATACTTTCTGGGTATTACTAGTCCCCTATTTCTACTAGTAGGTTCACTTTACGTTGGTTATCACGCTTTAGTTTTACTAAAGCCATTGTATTTAACTATCAACTCGATAAGCTATTCCACTCCATTACCCGTATATACCCCCATAACTATTTTAAAAGGTGTCGCACCAAGTAAAGACACGGCAAAATCAGCGAAAAAGCGGAGTTCATAGCTTATAAATGAATAATTTATGCTGATATTTAACGCAGTATTTGCATGTGCCACAGTTTTGCAGCAACCTCTTTAGCTGGAGGGGACGGGTATACTCATGTTGAGATGATTAAATCTTAAACTTTTTTTAACGCTACACTAAATAAGACACCATCTCTGAACGAATACTGGCACGCAAACCACTCCCCTATGTATAATCAGCGGTTTGCATTTCTGGAAAAACGGTGAGTTTAGACACAACCATGGAAAAGACCTACCAACCACACGAGATTGAGCGCTCTTGGTATAAAAACTGGGAGGAGAAAAACTACTTTGCACCCAGTGGTAAAGGTACATCCTATACCATCATGATCCCTCCTCCCAATGTCACAGGCTCACTGCATATGGGCCACGCCTTTCAGCAGTCCATCATGGACGCATTGACGCGCTATCGTCGTATGCAAGGATATAACTCGTTGTGGCAAGTGGGTACCGACCACGCAGGTATTGCAACGCAGATGGTGGTGGAGCGCAAACTCGCCGCTGAAGAAAGTAAATCTCGCCATGACCTTGGTAGAGATGCTTTTATTGAAAAAGTATGGGAATGGAAAGAACAGTCAGGTAATACCATTACCCGACAAATGCGCCGTCTGGGTAACTCTGTTGATTGGGAAACCGAACGTTTCACCATGGATGAAGGTTTCTACAATGCAGTACAAGAAGTATTCATCCGGCTGCATGATGACGGTTTGATCTATCGTGGTAAACGACTGGTCAATTGGGACCCGAAATTACACACAGCCATTTCCGACCTTGAAGTTGAGTCTACTGAAGAACAAGGTAGCCTTTGGCACTTCCGTTATCCACTCGTAGATGGCGCTAAAACACTAGATGGCAGCGACTTTATTGTAGTTGCTACGACTCGTCCAGAAACCATGCTGGGTGATACTGCAGTTGCTGTAAACCCTAAAGATGAGCGTTATCAGCATCTTGTTGGCCAGTATGTTGAACTACCTGTGGTAGGTCGTCGTATTCCAATAGTTGCGGATGACTATGTTGACCGCGAATTTGGAACCGGTTGCGTAAAAATCACCCCTGCTCATGATTTTAATGACTACGACGTGGGTAAGCGTCACCAGCTGCCGCTGATTAACGTCATGACGATCAATGCAAACATTCGTGAACATGCGGAAGTCTTTAATTTAGATGGTACAGTTAACACAACCGTTACGAATGTTATTCCAGAGCAGTATCACGGTCTTGACCGCTTTAGCGCTCGCAAAAAAATCGTCAAAGAATTTGATAACCTGGGCTTTTTAGAAAAAATTGAGCCACACACATTGAAGACTCCTCGTGGTGATCGCTCAGGTGAAGTTATTGAGCCACTACTTACAGACCAATGGTTTGTAAAAATCAAACCACTGGCTGAACCTGCAATTAAAGCGGTTGAAGATGGAGATATCCAGTTCGTACCCAAACAGTATGAAAACATGTACTTCTCCTGGATGCGCGATATTCAGGACTGGTGTATTTCCCGTCAACTGTGGTGGGGTCATCGTATTCCTGCTTGGTATGACAATAATGGCAATGTCTATGTAGGTCGTTCAGAAGAAGAAGTTCGCAGTAAATATAAGCTGGCTGCTGATTTAGCGTTAAGCCAGGATAATGATGTACTGGACACCTGGTTTTCCTCAGCGTTATGGACCTTCGGTACCCTTGGCTGGCCAGAAAATACAGCGCGTCTACAAACATTCCACCCAACTGACGTCTTAGTAACCGGCTTTGACATTATTTTCTTCTGGGTTGCCAGAATGATTATGATGACAATGTACTTTATGAAAGACGAGCAAGGTAATCCGCAGGCTCCCTTTAAAACCGTCTATGTCACCGGCTTGATTCGTGATGAAAATGGTCAAAAAATGTCGAAAACCAAAGGTAACGTATTAGATCCTTTGGATATGATTGACGGCATCAGCCTAAAAGACCTGTTGAATAAACGTACTGGCAATATGATGCAGCCACAACTTGCAGCGCGTATCAAGCAAAGTACACAAACACAGTTCCCTGAAGGTATTGCGGCTCACGGAACGGATGCGCTGCGTTATACGCTGTTCTCTCTTGCTTCAACAGGCCGTGATATCAATTGGGATATGAAGCGACTAGAAGGCTACCGCAACTTCTGTAACAAGCTATGGAATGCAGCACGTTATGTATTAATGAACACAGAAGGCCAAGACTGTCGTCAAAATGGTGGTGAAGTTGACTACAGCCTGGCAGATCGCTGGATTGTATCTAAGCTTCAGCATACCGAAAAAGCCGTTTGCGATGCGATTGAATCCTACCGCTTTGATTTAGCCAGCCAAGCTCTTTATGAGTTTATTTGGAATGAATATTGTGACTGGTATTTAGAGCTTTCCAAACCTGTGCTGTGGGATGAAAATGCCACAGAAGAACAATTGCGTGGTACACGCTATACCTTAGTGCGCGTGCTAGAGGCTATTCTTCGTTTAGCGCACCCTTTCATGCCATTTATCACTGAGGAAATTTGGCAGCAAGTGCGCTCACTGGCAGGTAAAGAAGGCGACACTATCATGTTGCAACCTTACCCCGCTTGTGACCCCAACAATATTGATGAAGCCGCGGTTGCTGAGTTGGAATGGGTAAAAGGTATCGTTGTTGCGATTCGTACCATTCGCAGTGAGATGAACATTAAGCCTAGCGCTGAAATTAGTGTACTGCTTAATAATGCCACTGAATTGGATACAAAACGTTTAGGCAGTAATTATACCTTCCTCAAACGATTAGCTAAGTTGGCCGATATTCAAACCTTACCTACTGGCAGCAAAGCACCTGATATGGTCGCAACAAAACTGGTGGGCGACTTGGAAGTACTTGTTAACATGACTGACCTTGTTGATAAAACCGCTGAAATTGCTCGCTTACAAAAAGAAATTGATAAGCTAAGCAAAGAGCAAACCCGGTTAAACAACAAATTAACCAATGATAACTTTATTAGTAAAGCACCTGCTGTTGTTGTTGAAAAAGAGCAAAATAAACTGAAAGAAGTTGAAAATGCTCTACAAAAATTCGCTGAGCAACTCAGTAAAATGCAACAATTGTAGATACTAATTCAGAATTATCTATTTAAATTGCTTGTAAAAAAATAAAAGGCAGCGAAAGCTGCCTTTTTTATGGATAAAAATTGTTAATTGTCACAACAACATCCAAAGTGTATTAAACGATAATTTTAACGCCTGACTGATTGCCGCTGACTCAATCACAACAGCTGTAGGATAGTTGCCTTCCTGTAGTGATATCATGGCACACTTTGGTGGATATATAGCAACATAACTTGCTTGCCCTCCAGCATCACCATCATCAATCCATTTTCGTTCTGAGAGTGGTGCATCTTCTCCCCCTTCCCCAATAGCAATGGCTCTAACGCGAATATTGCGTTTTACACGCTGTAACGTGTAATGAGGAAATGGGCGATAAAGATATTTACGGATAGCTTTCGAGGAATAGACATCGTAACTTCTAGATTCACTTTTATCAGCAGTATTCAAGATATCTTTTAGTACGCTTTCTATCCCATCATCACCCTCATAGTATTTAACTTGTGGGGAGCCGGTATCTGAACGCATACGATTTAAATCAGGAATAACGTCATGAACCAACTGTCGTGTTGCTGATCGAAGTTTTTCCTGCTTGTCATTTGCTAACTCTATAAGCTTCTCTGGTGACTCGGCACAAAAATGACGTCGTTTACCTTTTGGGTAAAAGCTAACGATACCACGTTTTAGTAAATTTTTAAGAATTTCATGGGTAGTCCCTCGGTTAATACCCGATTGCTCTGCAATATCACGAATAGAAGCTGTACCTAGCGTTAGTAGTGCACAGTAAATATCCACTTCACGCGCTTCAAAATCCAGTTGTGCTAATACCTGTTTAATATTCATATTTGTCAATTTTCTGCTGACAATTGCTCTATTCGCTAAATTATCCTTTATATATCATTCTTCAGCAATACTAATGTCAGTAAAGGAGTGACAATCAATGTGTGGTGTATTTGGTTATATTGGTAAAAACAATGCAGTAACAACCGTTGTCCAAGGTTTAAAACACTTAGAATATCGAGGCTATGATTCCTGGGGTTTAGCAATTCCAATCAAAAACAATGTTG
This sequence comes from Zooshikella ganghwensis DSM 15267, assembly GCF_000428585.1. Taxonomy (GTDB): domain Bacteria; phylum Pseudomonadota; class Gammaproteobacteria; order Pseudomonadales; family Zooshikellaceae; genus Zooshikella; species Zooshikella ganghwensis. The sequence continues at coordinate 13,768 of NZ_AUAF01000101.1, forward strand.
AGGTTTATAAAACACTAGATCCACTTTATACGGCAGATACAGTACCTATCGACTTCAAAAGTACAATCGCGCTAGGCCATACCCGCTGGGCTACCCATGGAGCTGCCAATATGACTAACTGCCATCCCCATGTATCGACATCCAAGCAATTTGCCTTGGTACACAACGGTATTGTTGAAAATTTTCAGATGTTAAAAACACAGTTAAAATCACTAAATATCAATTTAATCAGCGATACGGATACAGAGGTTATTGTTCGCCTCATTGAAATAGAACTCAACAAAATAAAATCAGTAGATAACTTCTGTGAAAAAAGCCCAATAACCGCTGATGACTATCAGGAAGCATTAAGTCGTGTATTTAAAATGCTTAAAGGGCGTAATACCCTTGTACTGATTTGTGCAGGTCTCAATCTACTGCTTGGTATAAGAAATGGATCGCCGCTGATAGCTGGTATTATCTCAGATCACGCCCATCACCAAGATAGCTATAGTGAACTTTTTATTGCATCTGACTATTATTCCTTTGCAAAGTATACCAATACTTGCTTGCTCCTTGATGATTGGCAGCTGATTCGCTGCGAGCAAAAAAATGTTAGGGTTATTGACTTAAAAACTAATGAGACAATACCCAGCAATTGGCAAGTATTTGAGCGCCACTCGTTAGAACTCTCTCGAGATGGCTTTTCTCACTTTATGTTAAAAGAAATTCAAGAACAGTGGGCAACCCTAACCAAGGCAACTGCAATTGACCCACTGGCACTCGAAAAGCTTATACATGCCATGAGTCAAGCACAAAATATTTACATCACCGGAGCCGGTGCCGCTTTTTTTATTGGTGAGCAAATTGCTTCCTTGTTACGGGAAATAGCTGATATTTTTGTTACCTCTGTTCCTGCTTATGAGGCACAAAGTAATTTACCTACTATGCAGGCTGGTGATGTGCTTATTGCAATTAGCCAAAGTGGTGAGACGGCTGATACCCTCCACTTTATTGAACAAGCCAAACAAAAAAATGTGCTTATTGCCAGTGTCGTTAATATGCCTGGGGCGATGATGTCAAGGCTTTCTGACTTCCCATTTTTAAGTTCTGCCGGCCCTGAGGTCTGTGTATTATCGACCAAAAGCAGCACTTCTCAATTAGCCTTTGGTTACTTACTTGCACAAACAATTATCGATCAATATGAATCAGCAAAATACAATATTGACCGGCTCTCACACCAGTTAAGTCACTATTTTACTGATGATAGTCTACAAACCATCGCAGATTTAGCCAAAACAATCACGGGTGAACATATTTATTTACTAGGCAACCAACAATTTATCGGTGCAAGTAAAATTGGTGCACTAAATATAAAAGAAGCCAGCTATATTCATGCGGAAGCCTTTGCTGCTGGCGAATTAAAACATGGCGTCATTGCCCTAATCGACAAAGGCACTCCCGTTATTTGTTTTATGAATAAACGCAACGAAGACTATATGACAGCCATTGCATCAGAGGTAAAAGCACGTGGTGGGATGATCATAGGCATTAGCGAACAACCTAATGAACTATTTGATCATATGATCAGACTCCCCTCACCAGATAACCCCGCGAATGTAATCAGTCATATCATACCCTGCCAGCTACTCGCTTATTATCTGGCAACCCAAAGAGGATTAAATCCAGATAAGCCACGAAACCTTGCAAAAAGCGTTACGGTCATATAAAACTAACAAGGTATAGTAATTCAATTTCATGGTAAAGGCTGCAATACAGCTAAACCATTATACGTCAATTAAGCAAGCTTCAGTACATTTATTCTTAATGAAAAAAGAGCCACCGACACAACAAAACTGGTTTGTTTACCTTATTGATTCAGATGCTGGTCTTTACTGTGGCATTACTACCAATGTTAATAGGCGCTTTAGTGAGCATTTGTCAGGGAAAGGCGCTAAATTTTTTCGTCGCGCCGCTCCTAAGCAAATAGTCTACGTTGAATGTTGTGCTAATCGAGCAGACGCAAGCCAACGAGAAAATCAAATAAAACGTCTAACTCGTAAACAAAAGTTACAGCTCATTGCAGACACTCAATGACATGACGTCCAAAATAATCACATTTTAAAGCTAATATACCCTTCACGAATCATTTTTAGGGTTTGTTGTCAGCGCTCTTGACCACCAAGAATGGTGGAAATGCAGTTTATGCATAATGACATGGATGTCATATAGTAGAGCAATGCAGGAGCTATTGCCGAGGAGCATTTAACTGCCACCCCAATCACCTATAATATAGGCTCATGAGGCTTCGCCACTCGATGGCCACACCCTTGTGCCCTTGGGGTATAAAAACCCTTCGTATTGGGTATAACATATGGGTACCTCAAAATAGTGGTTTTTTACTCAACAGATAACGGACTATCTGCTTGAACTCCACTCAAACAAGGCAAAGTATTCGGTGATTGCGTGCTAGAGGCATGATAATGATACACTTTGAATGGAAAGTCTTTTGTAATACCCATATGTCCACGACACTGGTCCAAATCCATAGGCTCTTGTCCGTTTACATCAAGGCTCGCATAAATAGGATAACCATCCATAGCAAAACCAATCAATCTATTGGCTGTTTGAGGTACGTAAAGGCAACGTACATCATGTATTTTATGTGTTAATAGAACATTATTAATAGTTTCAGGAAACATATGAAAGTGATAATAACCAGATGGGTCTTGATGACCTCCACAGGGATCTACAGCCGGTAAATCACCTACCGGTCCCTGACTACCATCTGGCATCTTAGGTCCATTAACGATTGAAGGTGCAGGACCATTAATAGGTACTCCATACACTGAAACACCAACGAGACTCAACACATTATCAATAGGGCTAGGTTCTTCTCGTAGCATAGGCCTAGCAGGTATTAAATATTTTAACTTCAAACTATAGTCAGCATCGGCTTCTAGGCAATACTTCTTCGTTCTATTTTTTTGGTGAACAACATCATCAGGATGAGCTATACGAACCCTGCCGTGATTATCGACAATATCAAATCCATCTGCTTCCATTGCCATCAGTAATTTACGATTAATCGGTTGCAACCCAGGACTGCTAGCACCATCGTAATCATAAATCCCCCCAGTTTGGTCAATACTTTTGGGACAATAAGGACCTTCCGGTAATGGGCTACTCATAAAAATAAGCTCTATACAGGTAGCCGTTTTATTTGTCTCCAAGGTGCACTCTTTAAAGTCAAAAGAAATTAGACTCGCAATGTAATGAAAGTCATGCGGACTCATAAAGTTTGATGTCATGTACTCATTTTTTGAGTAACATGTGTTTGGCAAGATAATAAAAATAATTAATGTAAGTTCAATTTTAAACAAAGACTGCAACATAATAATTTTCACTTATTTAAAGCTAAGCCGACATCGGTAACTTCTACAAAAAAAACACTCTCATATTTCTTAACAGCCCCCACTTTAGCATCTAATCATGACAACAAAAAAACTCTGCCTGCCATTATTAGCAAAACAAAAAAACAGCATTTAAATGTCGCAAAACCTCTCAATCTCATTACAAAATATTTTCTAAAAAACACCAAATCATTAACTTATTAACTTTTATTTCTCATCAAACTCAACTACTTTAAACAGAAACTTAGTTATGATTTTTTAGACTAAGTCAACCCATAAAAACTATAAATATACCCATAGCGTTTGAGAATTAGGTTTAATCTTTTGATTTAACAAGGGAAATTGTATATCCTTTGCGACCATGAAAGGATTTTGGCTCACAGAAGAAGAATTAAA
>NZ_AUAF01000102.1 GCF_000428585.1 Zooshikella ganghwensis DSM 15267
GCTTATGCATAAATTGAGCACGGGTAAGACGTAATGTCGTTAATATCTTCGTCAGTTTATACTGCTCCTGCAGTCGAAAGACATCATGCCATAATGCATTAGGGAAGGGTTTACGGGGTTTAGGACGCTGCCGCCAGGCTTCAAACTTAGCCTTGACGTCTTCCAAAGTTAAAGGGATATCTGTGGGTGAATCGGCTTCCACGGTGCTTCTCCTGAACTATTAACGATGCAGGAAAAGGCTAACAGCAAGGGCTGGGGGGAGTCACGCACGGTTGCAGAGGGGACACGTATTTGTTTAATTAACCAATCAAGAATTAATCAACAATCAACTAAGATTGTTAATGATGGTTATGAGCTAACAATTGATAAACTGCAAGGTATAAATATTTATGCTGAAAAACCTGCAGGTATTTTTTATGGTATACAAACATTATTAGGTTTGGCTCCAGTAGAAAATTATTTAAGTAATACCGTTAAACAAGAAGCTCACAGGCATTTATTATTTTCTGTAATGCATATTAAAGACTATCCTCGGTTTGAATACCGTGGTGTACATCTTGATGTGGCTCGACATTTCAGCTCTTTAGCAACGGTTAAGCGATTGATAGATGTGTTAGCGCTATACAAGTTAAATAAATTGCATCTGCACCTAACGGATGATGAAGGATGGCGTATAGCGATACCTGGGCTTCCAGAGTTAACCGATGTTGGTGGTCGAAGAGGGCATACACTTGATGAAGTAAAACATCTTGTGCCTTCTTTTGGATCAGGTCCATTTCCAGATAGCAACAATGGTTCAGGCTTTTACACAAGAGAAGAATTTATTGAGCTGCTGCGTTATGCCCAGCGTCATCACGTTACCGTTATACCTGAGATAGACTTTCCTGGGCATGCTCGTGCTGCAATCAAATCAATGGAAGCGCGTTATGCTCGTTTACAGCAGGAAGGGTTGATAGATCAAGCTGCTCGCTTCTTACTCAGTGATTTACAGGATATGTCTGTTTATAAATCTGTTCAGGGTTGGCATGACAATGTTATTAATCCTTGCCTATCTTCTACTTATTTATTCATTAATAAAATATTAGCTGAGTTGCACTGGATGTATCAGGAAGCGGGTGTTGAGGTGCCAGTAATTCATCTAGGAGGTGATGAAGTACCTGAAGGTGTTTGGCGGAAATCACCTGCGTGTACGGCATTATATGGTGGTACTGAAGAACTTTCTGATCAGCAGGTTGAAAGGCTTAAGCGTCAGTTTGTTTATAATGTACATCAAATGGTACAGGTTTATCGTAAACAAACTGGTGGTTGGGAAGAGCTTGCTTTTGTTAAAGATGATGATTCAGTAATCATTAACCCAATGATTGAACCAGGTTCTATGCGCCCTTATGTATGGAATAATGTTTGGGGGTGGGGTACAGAAGACTATGGATATCGACTGGCTAACGCAGGGTTTCCTGTTGTGCTCGCCAATGCTACAAATTTATATTTTGATTTAGCATATCAAAAAGACCCAGATGAATTAGGTTATTATTGGGCAGGATTTGTGAATGCGCGTACTGTCTTTGAGTTTACTCCATTTGATATTTTTAAATCGGCTTGGCAGGACCGGATGGGTAACTCATTAAATGATAATCAGTGGGAAAATAGTACACGCTTACAAGTAGATAAACGAAATAATATTTTAGGAATACAGGGACAATTATGGAGTGAAAATATTAAATCTGCTGAGCAATTAGAGTATTTAGCATTACCTAAATTAATTGCACTGGCTGAAAGAGCATGGGCAAATCAGCCGACATGGGCTGACGAGCAAGATAGAAAAAAACGCTTTTCAAAATTAAATCAACATTGGCAACAGTTTGCGCTTCGTATGGGCAGTTATGAATTACCACGCTTGGATCGTTGGCAGGGAGGATACCATTATCGCTTACCGTTGCCTGGTGCTAAATTGGTTGGTGGTAAAATACATGCTAATACAGCTTTTCCTGGTTTGACTATACGTTATACCGTTGATGGCAGTGAGCCATCATTGAAGTCTCAAAAGTATCAACAACCATTTGACCCAGTAGCAGGGCAAATAAAACTAAAAACATTTTCCACAAATGGGCGGAGTAGTCGGACAACGGTGTTATCGCCATAAATAATTCTCAATAGATATATACCCAAAACGAAGGGTTTTTAGTGGGGCTAGTCTGGTCTGTTAAGACTAGCGATAGCATCAACAGTTTTTTAATGGTGCTAGCTGGGCCGTCAAGCGATGAAGCCCCCGGAGCTTATATTAATAAGTGACTGGGGTGGCCGTTAAATGCTCCTCGGCAATAGCTCCTGCATTGCTCTACTATATGACATCCATGTCATTATGCATAAACTGCATTCCCACCATCCTTGGTGGTCAAGAGCGATGACAACAAACCCTACTAATGTGTCGGGAACACATTAGAACAGCTTCGCTGGCCCGTTAGGGTGAGCGCTATGGATAGCGCACATAAAAATGATTCGTGAAGGGTATAGCTGATAAAAAAAAGGGCTGTTTAACAGCCCTTTTTATAGTTATTTACAGCCCACTGTCGTGGGTATTTTTTTGACTAAGTGGCAGATCCAGATACCACATTACTAAAGTTGGAGTCACCGGTTTTATTGGTGGCTTTTACCCGATATTCATAGGTCTTTCCGGCCTCTACTGTTTTATCAATAAATTGTGTTGTATTGGTTTCAACAGTATTTAGGTATTGCCAGTCCTTCCCTTTTTCACGCTTTTGAATGACAAACATAAGCTCATTGTTGCTTGTATCTTGCCATTGCAGCGTCACTGCTTTTTGACCATTCACGCTTGAAACTGAAATCGACAAGCCAGTGGGTGCTGTGGGTTTTTCGTCACCCTTATCAGGCCCTGATGGCGGTAAAGGTGGTGGAATATCCGGATCGTTGGGTTTATCACCATCATCATCAGGGTTACCTGGCGGTGGCGGTGGCGGTGGAGGTGGCAAGTCATCATCCCCTGAATCATCTCCGTCATCGCCATCCCCAGGAGGTGGGGGTGGTGGAATATTTGGATCATCGGGGTTATCACCATCGTCATCGCCATCCCCTGGAGGTGGAGGTGGTGGAATATTTGGGTCATCGGGGTTATCACCATCGTCATCGCCATCCCCAGGAGGCGGAGGTGGTGGAATATTTGGATCGTCAGGGTTGTCACCATCGTCATCGCCATCCCCAGGAGGCGGAGGTGGTGGAATATTTGGATCGTCAGGGTTGTCACCATCACCATCACCTTTATGACAACCTATGGGTGCCTTTGAAATGACAAAGGAATCGATATAGCTTTGACGTTCCTGATCGCTGTTGTTTTCCCAAACGCTTTCAAACTGGATTGCATTAATACCGTAATTACGCCATTTTCCTGTCCAGTTGAGATCTCCAGCCGTTAATTCATCTTGCGGCTTACCATCAATCATGACCTGCATAGTGCCATTGCTAGCGTATGGTTCTGTTGAGTTGAGCTTGACTTTAACCTCAACGCAATGCCACTGACCTTTTGTTAATGGGTTTTGACCATCCCCTGGCTTATCGCCATCACCTGGTGGTGGAGGAATTGGAGTATTTGGATCATCAGGTTTATCACCATCACCATCACCATCACCATCACCATCACCATCACCATCACCATCATCATCGCCATCTCCGGGTGGAGGCGGAGGAGGAATATCTCCGCCATCGTCGCCATCTCCTGGCGGTGGAGGTGGAGGAATATCCCCATCATCAGATGTATCATCCCCATCACCAGGCGGTGGCGGAGGTGGGGGAATGTCTCCATCATCATCAGGGTCTGCTACATTTTTCTGGCCTGGAGGTGGTGGTGGAGGAATATCATCATCGCCTGAAGTGTCAGAAAGCGCTGTCAGGTTATCAATATCATCCCATTTGACAGTCTTTAGTGTTGAGTCGGGATTTGTAGTATCAAAGCCGGTCCATGTATCAAGTGCTAACTTTTCATCTGATGGACTATGAATTAAGCCAGCTATAAAAGACTGTGGACCAAACTGACTTTTACCATCAGCAACACCAACAGCACGAACGAGTTTCTTAGGTGATCCTTGCTGTTTCTCAGGGTATTTAATATAAAAACGGTAGTATATTTCTTCGAATTTATCCGACTGATAGGGTGTTTTACCCAAATCATCAGCCGATGAGTTGAAAGGTACTAAGCCAAAGTTGCGACGGAATGATCCCGCATTTTTCTGGTCTTTACCCCATTTGAGTACCAGGGCATGCTTACCATTTGCCGCATCATTGTCTGTAGTTGTGAGTGAATCGCTATGCTCACCTTGTTGAACACTATTTTTGCCGTATTTTTCAGCTAAACTGAGACCACCTTCGAAATCGTCACACCAAATCCAGTCTTTGTGTTTCGCTTCCCAGTTGTTACATTCATTATTCGCATTTGTGGGATCATCACCTGGTGTGTCACCATCATCACCAGGGCCATCGCTTTTGACAGTAACTTCAATCGTCTTTTTATCTGCAGCTTGCTTGTCGTCTGCTACCATGAGTGAGACTTTATAAGTGCCAGCTTCAGTATAAGTATGTTGTGGTGAAATTTCTGTAGAGCCTTGGCCATCACCGAATTGCCAGACATATTTAACGATTTGTCCATCAGGATCTTTGCTGTCAGCACCACTAAAACTACATGTTAATTGCTGACACTGATAATTTACTGATGCTATAGGTGTTTGATTGGTTTGAGGTGGGTCACCATCACCAGGAGGCTTGGGTTTATCGTCATCGTCACATGCTGTCAATGCGAGAAAGCATGTGCTGTAAATGAGTAATTTGGACAGTTTGGGATTCATGTAAAAACCTGAATATTTTAACTGGTTCTATTAATTTGGTGTCAATTTTGTTGCTGGTATAGCAAAAATAAAGACATCATTCTGATGTACAGTGCATAGTTTGCTGACGATGAACTTGCTGTTGATTTTAGATATTAAAAGTGTGAATTTTTTAGAAAACACATGTGAACTAATAAACAACAGTTTGTTGTATGGTATGGCTATATGCTTGATACCTACTTATTTTGTCAGCAATCACTACGCCGTAGTTATCTGTCTTCATTCCTTATTTATATTCCGGGCACCTCTAGAAATTCACTATTTATAGAGTGCCCTTCCGTGAATCTGTCCATAATATGGTTAAAGTAATGTTTACTTAAAATAAACCATGATTCCTGTTTTCTACTGTAATAAATTTAAGCAAAAAACTTATCATTAAAAAAAGGGTTTAATCACAATCGTTAGATATGTTTGGGTAAGTTTAGAAGTTAGCGAAATAGATAACAGCCCTTTCGTAAATTGCCTCTATTAGAAAATCAGTAAAAGTACATAATATACATTGAGTAAGTCGAAATTTTTATTTTGGTATTGTTTGGCATAAAAAATGCGAATTAATATCTTGCATATTTCTCAGAGATAAATTGATGTGGTTATAGTTAATTGATGTAGCTACAGTTATAAGTAAGTAAAGGGGAGAAGAGGGGGGCTAAAAGATCATCCTTGATCGTTTAGCTGATTAAAACAACATTACTGAGATGGAATACCATTAAAGGTGTCTCTAAAAGTGCACTTTTTTCGTGATAGGTGTGTCGGTTTCGTACTTTTGTTCTAGTTCGTGCTTTTAAGAAGCTGCAGTTGCTATCGATAAGCATATAGTAGTTGTTTAGCCCAAATATATTCTTTATACACGGTGGTCTTTCCTGAGAAGCTTCCTTGCTCTTCCAAAAAATTACTTATTTTTAGAAGTTTCCTTAAGGTAGTCTACCAAATTTATTTTAAATATGTTTTTGATATGCAGTTATTTCTGAGAAACAGTCAGTTCGTCTTTATGAGAGGACATAACGCGCTCAATGAAACCATCGTCATGCATATTTTTAAGTTCGGCATTTAAAACATCAATATATTTTTTTGGAGTGTCTTTATTCATTGCCAAGTAAACAGCTGCTTTGCGAATTGTATAAACAGGTTTAACGTTAATTTTTGATAGTTTGGCAATACGAGGGCCAGAAAAACTACCAGATACCCATAAGTCTATTAAATCATTCTCCAACAGTTGAGGGTTATAACGATCATTACTGATAGCCGTGACATTGAAGCCCTTTGACTTTAAGTAGCTAACACGTATATCCCCTTTGTATCCACCAATTTCGTATTTTTTAAGTTGGTGTTCCTGCGCTATTTTTTCTTTGAAGTCATTTTTGGCGAAAATAACCCAGTTATTCTCAAGTAGTGGGCCTACCCATTGAAAAGAATCTGCTCTTTCCTTAGTTTTTACTGTACCAAAAACGCCTCGATAAGGTTTTCGTTGAGCGTACGAATAAGCGAGATTCCATTGTCTTAGTTTTAGAGAGTAGTTGAAACCTGTACGTTTAAATAACTCAGTAATTATTTCAACAGAAATACCCTTAATATTTTCTTGCTTATGTTCAAAACTCTTATTTCGAACACTGTAGTTAAAGGGAGGAAGGTTCTCTGTCACCAGCTTGAATTCTGGTTCACTCGCACGAACAACCTGGCTAAGAGATAAGCAAATTAAAGTAGTAGCAAACGTACGTAACAACATTATTGTAACCGATTTGAAGTGGCTTAGACGTGACTTTTGACCATACATAAAAACTAATAAAGTCATCCAGTGACGATATGATAGTGCTTTACGATTAATAGCATATAGAACACTTTTAGTGAGTTATCCTATTAAAAGTTGAGCAATTTTATCAGTAATAAGATATTTATCAATAATGAGATGTTCATCAAATACAAATTGTTAAATAAAATCGAACGTTGGTCTTTTTACGAGATGTAAGCAAAAATACAAACGTTTGAAATAAGAGGGAGGGGTTATGTATTCAGAGAATGATTTATTGAAGTTTATTGCTTTTTCTAATTGTTATTCGAGAGAAGAGTCAGAAGGTAATTATAAAGTTTTTTTCAATACACCTATAATCAAGTTCTGCAGGCTTGGTTGCTGCGTCCATGCAGCAAAACTATTGAATGTACATTATCTGGTAACTATCAGTCACTAGCGTACATCAAAAGTTATTTCTACCTGATACCTACTGGTCCATAATTTCTTTAATGATGTTAATAAACTGATCACTTAATGAGTCTCCATCATCATCAGAGCTATCTGTTGGAGAGCTATCAGCTATTGTTGTCAATGATGCTTCTCTCTCAGTCATCCACATATCGTGAATAGGCATAATCTCACCAATAGGATGGATATCTCTAAATCGAAAATCACTATTGGTTAAACTGGACGGTTCAGGCATATAAATAGGTTTTACTTGTACTAGGTTGGTTATTTTGGTGGTATCAGCGTCGTTAACCCACCAATCAACATTGATTTCATGTAAAAAGTTATTACCATGGTACTTTTTGAACGTAAAGTTATCCTGTTGGGTCTGTGGATAACCTGTACTTACGGTTGCGTTTTTTGAAAAAACTTTTTTGGCTTTAAGCAAGTTACTTTCACCACGCACAAACTGAATGTAGCCCGGTGCAATAGCATGGGACTCAGACATATCACCTGCATACCAGTTTTGATAAAAGTCGTACTTAGTAATGCGTTCTTGCTGTGGATTATTAATATAGCCGTATTTATCACTGCCATAGTTATAACTAATCGTATACCAGGATAATAAGTAAGGATAACCCTCTGAGCGGTTAATACTCACTCCATAAGAACCATGTTGCTGTTTACTTGCACTTGAAAGCTCAGGAAGTTGGTTATATGGGATACGTGCTCTATTGCGACATTCAGCCTCTGAACACTCAAATCTTACGATACGTGTTGGATAAAGTTTTTTATCCAGATCTTTTTGATCGAGTCCACTGCGCTGATGAGGATCGTCGTAGTAAAGGTCAAGATACATAGTATTAATACTGGAAACAGTATAAATCGCCCTTTCCAGAACGCCTTTATTACTATAAACAAAGTTCCATTTTCTTAGAGCAGAGGTGCTAATAGAGTCGATACCATTATTTTCGGTGAAAAAACGAGCTTCTTTTACGCGCTTGTCTGATCTTGACTCATCGTATACATACTCCATAGCGCCACGGGCAATCCAGCTTTGAGGTGTTTCATGTACAATACCACCACCTTTGTTATACCAGCGGACACCTTTAAACACGACTTCTTGTTTGTTGTCCGTTGGGTTGGGGTTATTGTCATCAGTGTCAAGCTGTTGCTGTGACAAAATAACGTACATTACATCCGATAGAACCGTAGTATGAACGCTAATTTGTTGCTTACCAAATTGGTGGTGTTTAGGTGTCCAATAACTATAAAGCGCTTGCTGACGATATGAAGAGTCAAGCCAATTGGTAATGGGGGTACTTGTTTTATCTGTAAGGGTGTTTGTGAGGTATGTATATTCAGTTTTATCTAGCCTATAGCGATCATCTTTAAGATCAACTGAAACATCTATAGTAGATATTGTACCTGTAGTAGGCGTCGGTTCCGAAATAAAACCTATTTCATATTTGTAGGTATTATCATCATCTGTGGAGAAATCTTCTAGCTTGTCACCTTTATATAGATTACAAGGGTGTAACTGATTACTATTTTTCCCACGCATCCAGGTTTTTAGAACATCATAGCGTTCAGGCGTTTCTTTGACCTTTTTAACCATAAGGTCATAATCTGTGTTATTGATAAGCCGCACTTCACGTATAAAACGCCCAAAATGATGAGCACCCAGGCCATTAGCATAGCCATAGAAGCTATCCAAGTCATCCTTGGCTTGAACAAGAGCGACAAATAAGCGATATCCAGCGCCAGGACTCATAGGTAACATTGCGACACGCGCATAGATTTTGTTATAGCCTTTAGCATTCACATCATGTTTTTTCGCAAGCCATACACTATTAATTAATCCTGCATTTAATTTTTGCTGAGCATCAATATCGACCCACCCAGATACATCCTCAGTAAAGCTGTCATAAGTAGAAGGACGTTTTTCGACTTTAAACTTATTTTGTAATGGGTTGGTCAGAAGCTCCATATAGGGAGATTGCCCTTGGTCACTAATTCCAAAGCGTGTTCTGATAGCTCTATCTTCCTGTGGAAACTGGTAAACATGCTTCGCATTAAATATCTGAGAAAAATCACAGGGCGAAATATAGGCTTCGCCTGAGTCATTGCCAGGTGGAACCTTCACGGCATGCCCATCTTCCGTTTCTACACGAATGTCGTACTCAGTATAATTGATTAAATAAACATTATAAATTGGATATCGGTTTGCATTGGATTGTCCTGCCAACAAAAGTAATACAAAGAAAAGATATAGTCCAAGAGAGGACATTTTGGGTATCGGCTTCATTACATCAAACCCTCTTATTTTACACATAATTTTAAAGATATGAACTTCCTGTTCTTGTTGTGTGAGTAACTAAGATTTTTGTTTGAGTATAATTTTAAAATTAATCTTAAGTTTACTCTTGATGGCATAGTTTAAAATTCTAATTTTTAGAGTAGTTATACACTACTTATGAATCACAAAACTTGAAGATGTCTTTTTATGATTTTTTCGTTTGTTAATGATAAAAAATAGATCCATGGTTCAATTGATGTGCTTGTTAAGTACCTAATAAATATCAGAAAAGAAACTAAAAAACCACCAGTTTTTGTTGCGTTTGAAGGCGGTTTGATGTGAAGCATATATAAGAAAAAAGTGTTGTATTAATATTGAATGATTTTTTAGTAATTTTACATAAATAAAGCGCTGGTTAATTTCGAGAGAAGTGGTAAGCCTTGTTTTGGTTGTAATATTACTATTTTGCTATCTTAATAAAATGTTAAGTCGAATATAGATAAAGGGTGAATGGATTGTTAAAGTATTTTATAGTTATTCATATTTTTATATAAATATATTTGGTTTAGTAAGGTTGTTATATAAAATTACAACTTTACATTGATAGTATTTTCGTTCTGACTCGAGTTTAGATAAGCCAAAAAAATACTTTCACACATGTACATTCAATATGAGAACATTGTTAACTGATGTATGGTTCTTGACACTTGTGTCTGTATAAAATTATACTCTGCAGCCTTTTGTCTTAGCTTAATATGCCCTTAAATATTGTTATTTCCGGTCATGATAAATTCTAGGAAAGCACAAAAAATTCCACTGTAATGAAATAATGCAAACGTCTTGGTCTATGCCACTTAAGATAATATTAATCACTATTTATGCTGTTTTTTTCAATATAATCCTTATCTTTGCAGTCTATGGCGATTTTTTCGCAATTTTCTATCCAAGCCAACAGGTTAGTTATTGGGCTAAAAATATTGCGTTGATACACTTATTTATCATGATGCCGATTCTTGTCGCTTCACATGCATTTAATGAAAAACTAAATCCTAAAGAGCGTACCAAGTTCAAGATGCTTAAATTTTATCTTGTGACTTATATACTCGGCTTTGGCCATTATTGAATACACATGACGGCTAAAAATAAGCTATTAGAAACAACGGGTTAGAATTAATTCATATCATGGTTTTCATTAGACATGAGTTAATTCAGGTTATAACCACTAACAGTATTGCTTTACCTGCAATGCCTTAGCTTCTAAATGGCCAAAGTCGAGATATAGGTATACCAATAATTGCAGCTGTATTATCAAGCATAGTTTATGCAGCCTTAGCTAAGGGAGTTCCAGGGATGTTTTCTTTATATAATACGGAAGGCGTTGTAGAAGAAATTAAAGCTGTGCATAAAGATAAATGGGGCAAACGAGATCGAAGAAAAAGTGGGAATATACCCAATGCGAATGGTTTTTAGGTGCGGCCATCGAGTGACGAAGCCCTATGAGCCTATATTAATAGGTGATTGGGGTGAGGAGAGAAGATAACAAAACCTAGAAATCATTCGTGAAGGGTATAGTTGAAATCACCGGCAATCAGTTAAAGTGTTTGCTTGAACTGGCAGGTCAGCAGCCCGTTGAGTCAATTGATATTACTCGTGATTATGAAATGGAATACGGAGAGCTGGCAGTGCTCTTAGAAGCAGCCTATCTTAGGGTCTCCTGATTAGAAGTACTCTCTTCTTGATTTTTCTGTTTATTAGTAGCTAAGTGCTAGCACCTTCCTACCCAAATATTGCACTCTTGTACAATGTTTGGGCATGATTAACCCATAAAAACTGTGTGATTTTTAATCAAGTATCATGTACTATTAGCCGCCTTTCATTTGGAGGTGCTTAAGGAATTGAGCCTAAATGTAACAATCGTTGTTAATTAAGTAGTAAGTTCTATGTACAGCTGTAGCAAGAATATAATTAAGTTCTTAATCGTGGCACTGACTTGTTCAGTGGTGGGGGCACAGGCAGAACAATCGCATATAAAAAGAGTTTGTGATGATCTGAGATTATGCTCATGCAATGCTTGAATTCATTTGTTCTACCTGCAGCAGAAGACCATCCTTGGTCTCTACTGCTCACAGTGCTTTTGGAACCTGCTTTACAAATAAATTCAAGTATTGGCAACCTATACCCCAATCGTGCTTAAGTCAGTCGCAGTAATAGCTCAACATATTAAGAGTTCTATAAAGGCTGCCGAACTGTTTGCCTCAAGGATGCGGCAATCAAGCTTCCAGGGATGGATTCACAGCGTGTTCGATGTGCATTATGCAGACTTTGGAAAAAGATGCTTCTGAAATTTGCTTAAGGGTGAAATGCGATACGAATTTTATGCGCACTTAGCTAAATATACAGCTTTAATATAGCATCTAAGCCAATTTTACTGCTGATTAGGTAAATACAGTAGCAAGTTAAGAAGGATGGAATCAAAAAACTGAAAAATAAGGCACCATATCGATTTATTTTTAATGACTTTGATAAAGCTAGATATAAAGATATTAAAGTAAGTACTACGATGAGTAAAAGCATTACCCAGTAGCTCGTTGTTATGAATAATATCCCTTTATGAGAAAAATTGTTGAAAATTTTTGCACTTTGGAAGAAAAATACTATAGAGATCAATGGATTCAGCCACATAGTAGTTATGACAAATGTATCTGTGATAGTGTAGTTTGTTGAACGATTTAAAGTAGCCATTTATTAGTCAAACCTTGCCTATACCTAACTAGCACTAAAGCTCTATATTATAGAAAAAAGTGAAATATTTCATCAGAACAAACGGTTGACTTGATGGTATCATCTGTCAGTACTGCGATATAGAGTATTAGTCAGATCAAGTAGTTCGAATAAGCAAAGGACCATCAGGTGTAGAAAGCTGTATTTTGTATTAGATTGTAATGACTTTGAGTCACAATAAAATGACATATACCTAAGAATCATGAGCTTGGTTAAAACTTGTACATTAATTGTTGACTATATAGTTTACAGTTAATACCATCTCAAAAACATTGTGATATTAGTTGTATATTGTTGACTTGGCTCAACTAAGTAATGGCCTGTGGATTCATATACTTTGACTGCTTTTGTTTGGAAGGAGAGGATGCATATGATGTGTATAGTCAACAGCTTAAATGTAGAGTAATAGTACTCAGTGTGCAGCTAGATCATGTACATCTGTTTGTGGATTTATTTCCAAAGAAGTCAATATCAGATTTGATGGGAAATTTAAAAGGGCGAGCAGCATTTTAAGCAGTTTCCCTATTTGAAGTAAACACCGTGCTGAACGGATAATAGGTGTTCGACCATTTTAAATTATTTTGTTGTAATCTCCATGAGTTTATTTAAAAAAATGTATTCATAGGTCATAAAAGAAGTCATCTTTGAAATTTTCAACTATTGAAATCGTTGAATTTACATCAGTAAAAGCAGCAATAACATTGTTTGTCAGTATTTGGTCAAAAGTAGTTATATATGTGTATAATATTTAGGCAGCCCGAATTATAAAGAACAGGAATAAGGTTAATCATATTTAATCTTTTCTTGAAATTCTTATGCTAAGCTTAATAATTAGTTGGGGTACTCTTATTAAATATCAAATTAATATTAGCATAATAGGTGGTACTTACATTATTGCTGCATAGATAAAGCTAAGATCCTCACGGATAATTACCATATGAGAAAAAACCTGTCCTTTTGTCTCGTTTGCAAACAGGTAAAATCGTTGGGTTGAATATACTCCTTAAACCAATAATTGAAAAGTGTATGGATTAAAGATGCAGTTTGTTTGATCTTGTTTTGAATAGTAAAAATGAAGAATATTTTGCTTTGTATGATGGGATAAAATTTTATGCGAATTTTTTATATTGTATATATTTTTTCTTTAATTTTTATGTACTTCTTTCCTATGATTTCTGATGAGAGTATGCAGTGGATGATGGAAAATATCAGTGCTTTTGATAGGGTTTCCAGTTGTGTGGCTTGGAAAGGTTCAGTAATCAATGCTTATTCTGTAATTTATTTTTTTTCATTATTGTCTCCCTTTATATATGTTTTTTTTATGAGGGTGGACGTAAGGAGTATGAGTTTTAAAGCGTTTTTCTCTATCGTTGTTAGTTTTTTTGTTGTTTCTGGTTATGTGTTTTATGGTGAGTCATTTGGCAATTCTTCTGCTGATGGATTTGGTGGTATTATTGATTACTTTTATTGTGAAAATTATTATGGTTCTTTAATAGTGTTATTAGTGTATGTAGCACTTTCTTGTTTTATTGGGTTTCCTATATACGTACTTAAAGAAAAAATAGTTGATTTGTTTAAGAGTGATAAAAATGAGTGAAGAAAAAAAACAATTGCTAGAAAAGGCGATAAGTGATTCTGTTAGCTTTTTTGAAGAACAAGGGTTAGATATTTCAAATGAAGCTTTTGGAAAGATGGCAGAAGAGCTTGCAAAAGAAGCAGGTAAGAAAGGTGCAGAAATTAAGTCTTTGGAAATACAAGCCAAACACTTTTCTGAGGTATTTGATCGTTACTCTGACATTGCATCAGGTATTGCTAAAAAAGCAAGTATTGCAGGGATAGAAGGAGAAAAAGCATTTCAGGAATTTTGGGACTATCAATCAATGCAGTACAAGAAGTGGGCAGAGCAGATTAGACAAAAAGGAATTGAAAACTGGAAAAAACAGTTAAAAATTGACTATGCAAAAGCAGATTTACTACTTAAAAGCAAAATGGCAGAAGCAGCCGGTCCAGTAATCGACTTATACCAAATATCCTCTAACTTACAGGAAAATAATTATTATGGAGCAGCTGCTAATTTAAGTGGAGCCGTAGCTGGTGGTTATGTTACAGCTGGTAGTACTGCTATAGCAGCTTACTTTCACCCCTACATTGGAGCTTTGATCATTGCTGGTGGCTTATATGTATCTATTAAACTAGATGATTGGGTGGAAGAAGAATTAAAAGCCTGGGACCCATTAGATCTTATAGATGTGGTTACTGCTGATGAAGAAGAATTAAAGAATGGAACTTCGGATTCGTCCTCAAATGAAACATCAGAAATAGAAGTAAAAAATAGTGAATTATCGAATCGTGGGAAAAATAATA
The DNA here is from genome assembly GCF_000428585.1 of Zooshikella ganghwensis DSM 15267. GTDB lineage: Bacteria > Pseudomonadota > Gammaproteobacteria > Pseudomonadales > Zooshikellaceae > Zooshikella > Zooshikella ganghwensis. Next base: position 14,507 of record NZ_AUAF01000102.1, read on the forward strand.
GCTCTAATGATAGGCTGAGTCTCGTAGGAAACACAGGCGATATTTTTCAAGATATAGTTGTCAGAAATTCTGATGGAAGTATTGATGTTTATCTTCCTGATGGAACTCATTTTAAAGAAAATGAGTTCCAGAATTATAATGAATCTCCTGGAGATAGAATAGAGTTTGAAGTGCCAGGCAAAGCTAAATACATAATTCATAATGATCTTAGTTATGAAGTTTACTATAACGATGGTGTAAAACTAACTGGTGATCCGTATGGTGATATACAAAAAAAATACTATTTACCTGATGATAGAATTCTTATTATTTATAAAGATGGAAAAAAAGAATTAATTCATCCAGATGGTAGTAAAGAGGTTGATTACTCAGCTCAGAATCCTGTAATAGATAGTACAGCTATCTCTATAAATGGTAACAAATTTGAGTTACCCCCAGGTGTTACTCAAGATGGACCCAATAGCTTCACCGGTGGTACGCCAATGAAGCCTTCTAAGGAAAAACCTATAGATTTGACTGGTCCTTCGGAGTTACCCCCAGGAACAGTGGTGACTGATGATAATAGCTTCTCGGGTCCTGGAACGCCGATGAAGCCGTCTGGTGAAAAACCTATAGATTTAACAGGTCCATCAGAGTTGCCTCCAGGTACCGTGGTGACTGAAGATGGGAGCAAATTTTCAGGTCCAGGTACACCAATCAAGCCATCTAGTGAAAAAGGAGTAGACTTAACAGGTCCTTCGGAGTTACCCCCAGGAACAGTGGTGACTGATGATAATAGCTTCTCGGGTCCTGGAACGCCGATGAAGCCGTCTAGTGAAAAACCTATAGATTTAACAGGTCCATCAGAGTTGCCTCCAGGTACTGTGGCGACTGAAGATGGGAGCAAATTTTCAGGTCCAGGTACACCAATAAAACCATCTAGTGAAAAAGGAGTAGACTTAACAGGCCCTTCGGAGTTACCCCCAGGAACAGTGGTGACTAATGATAATAGCTTCTCGGGTCCAGGTACTCCAATAAAGCCATCTAAGGAAAAGCCAATAGATTTAACAGGCTCTAGACCTGATGGATTGAAGGTTAATAAAGACGGTACTAGTTTTGCTGGGCCGGGAGATAAGTTACTGGGTTCTGATAATGAAGCGCATGACCATAGTGATCCATCTGCAATTAAAGATTATGATAAATATAACTTTGCGCCAGAAGATTTATTAGCAGAAAAACCAAGTTTTGGTAAATCAGAAAGTGTTACCTCACCTATTATTATTGACCTTGATAATGATGGTGTCGAAACTCTTTCCGTAAATGATAAACATTATTTTGATCACGATGCTAATGCGTTTGCTGAATCCACAGGCTGGGTCTCACGTGATGATGGTTTATTGGTCTGGGATAAAAATAATAATGGTGTCGTGGATTCCGGTGCTGAACTATTTGGGAATCAGACGACACTCGCTTCAGGTCAAAAAGCGAAACACGGCTATGATGCGTTAGCGGAATTTGATGATAATAAAGACGGTGTTATTGATGCCCAGGATGCGATTTATTCATCATTAAGTGTTTGGCAAGATAAAAACGAAAACGGCCTGACCGATACAGATGAATTAGCCAGCCTTGCTGATGTAGGCATAAAAAGCCTCTCAACCGTCTATGAAGATTCTAATTATATTGATGCCCAAGGTAATGAGCATCGTCAGACCAGTGAAGTCACTTGGAGTGATGGACATACATCTAATTCAGCAGATGTTTGGTTTAAGACTAATACAAGCTACCGAATAACAAAACAAAAATTTCATTGGTCTTATAAAGTGATGACATTACCCAACTCAAGGGGCTATGGCAATTTATTAGACTTACGTCAGGCAATGACTTTGGATGATAAATTAGTTGGAATGGTTGAAGCTTTTACTCAAGAGAAAGACTACCAAAAACGAAATGACATGGTCCAAGATATTATTTATCAGTGGGCGGGTGTCACAGATGTTGATCCAAATAGCCGTGATCCAAAAAGCCATTATGGGCATGTCATCGATGCGCGTAAATTAATTACACTCGAAAAAATCGTTGGTAAATCTTATTTAGGTACCTGGTGTTGGGGTGAGCGAGACCCTAATCCTCACGGCCGTGCTGCGCCAATTTTGAAACAAGAGTTTGATAAATTCCAGCGCTCAGTAACTGCACAATTAAATGCTCAAGTTCTTTTTGATAAAGACGTTTTACATGCTTTATTTGAGGCTAATAGCTGGTATTTCCGTCTTAATGAGAAAGCACTCGAAGCGCATTTAGTGAGTTTAAATCGCCCTGATAAAGTGGAAGAATTAAATGCTGTAATTAATACACTGCAGAATTTAGGCGTATATTCAGAGTGTATTAGTACACATATAAAAGCTACGTTAGATTCAATTATCGAAAACCACCCTAGTTTAAATGAATATATTAATCACGACACGGTCGCGGGTGATGAGCGAAATAATACCCTGCGAGATTATAATCAAATCAATATTATTCATGGCAAAAAAGGTAACGATACCCTTTATGGTCAGGATGGTGATGATAATTATATTTTTGCTCAAGGCGATGGTCAGGACATCATTTACGACACCAGTGGTGTTGATACCCTGTATTTTGCCGAAGGTATTAAACAGGAGAATATTGGTTTTAGACGAACGTTAACCGATGTATGGGTGGTGCTGCTGGATGGTGATGGCAACCCAACCGGTGATGAAATTAAGCTCACCAATTATTTTGATTTTGATGGTACGTTAGCAGAGGGCCAAATCGAAAAAGTCCATTTAAGTGATGGTACGTTGGTTAACCTGTACGATTTACTGAAGCAAGCCGCCTCTGCTGCCACAGAAAACGACGATCATTTATTTGGCTTACCGGATGCGGATAACGCATCGGCGTTAGCGGGTAATGACAAGATTTCTACCTATGGTGGAGATGACACCATTGAAGGTGGAGCCGGTGATGATGAAATCCTGGCGGGTGACGGGAATGATACCCTGATCGGTGGTGTGGGTAATGACACCTTAGTCGGTGAAGAGGGCAGTGATACCTATCAGTTCAGCCAGGGCTTT
>NZ_AUAF01000103.1 GCF_000428585.1 Zooshikella ganghwensis DSM 15267
GTTGCCTTGCCTTGAAATACGATTAATGTCGTCAACAATGCGGCTATAAATGTGCGTTGAGGTTTATTAACGTTGGACATTGAGCGTAAAACCGTTTTTACTATGCTTTCCAAAGATAGATTCCTGTGACAATACGACGTTGATAACCGCATTCTCGCAGTTTCTATCTTTGGTACAACCTACGACTCTCAGCCAAAAAGTGTCCACAGTATTGTTTTAATATCAATTTGGGTTATTATTTCTAGAGTCTATAGTGTTACTCTCCCCTGCTTAGCATATATTTAATAACATTTAAATTAGATACAAATAGTTAAGCTTATCCTAAAATGCCACTTAAATATACAGTGAACATTTGATAATAGGTTGTGTCTTTATGAATATGCGCTTCTGCACACTATCTAAGCTGTTTTTAATCATGTTCTTCTTGAATCTTTCTTTACCAGCAAACTCAATAACAACAGTTAAAATTGCCACAGGTGAGTATGTCCCATGGATATCTGAAAAGATGCAGCATTATGGCTTCGTTAGTCACATTATATCTGAGGCATTTGCTCGAGCAGGAAAGAAAGGAGATTATGCTGTTGTTTTCGAATTTTTACCATGGAAACGCGCTTTTGATCTTACAAAAAAAGGGGAATATCCCGCTACCTCTGCTTGGTTTTATACAGAAGAAAGAGCAAAACACTTTTTATACAGTGACTCTGTCATGACAGAGAAAGCTGTTTTCTTCTTTTTAAAAGAAAACCCACTTAAAAGCTGGAATACGTTAACTGACTTATCTGATCGGACTATTGGTGCAACTTCAGGGTATTCTTATACAGATGAGTTTTGGTCATTAGGCAAAGCTGGAAAGATTAAAATCCAAACGGCTTCTAGTGATGAGAAAAATATCAAAAAGCTTTTGGCAAAAAGAATTGACTTATTTCCTATAGGACTTGTGACAGGAAAAAGGCTACTTATGACAAAGTTTGATAAATCAGCACATTTGATTACATATCTTGAAGGGAAACCATTAATTGAAGCCAAAGGCCATTTGCTTTTTTCAAAAAAGTATCCTGCATCTGAAAAACTATTATCTGACTTTAATCAAGGTCTAAGTAAACTATCTGAAGAATTAGCAGATAAAAACGACTTACTAAATCCTAAAGACCCATTACCTAAAAATAGAAAGAAGATTGAACAGTGGTACATTAACCTTTTGAATGGAGGTTATATTAATAAAAACGAATGACTTTGAAGGTAACCATAAACCAACTCATCAAAGTCATTGCTAAGTACTATAGTGTGCCACTGCAAATAAAAGGGTAAAGAAATAGATAAAATTAACATGAATGAATCAGTACTGCTTATTGATTGAGCCTACAGCAATTAAAAAATAATTAATGATGCTGTTTACTGGAAATTTTTTCGAAAATTTTTCGGTATTTCGGTTTAGATATGAGCACCAAGATCAGAACCAAAGTATCAAACTTTAAAACCCCCATGAGGAGTCATAGTGGCTATAATACAACGAGGTTATTAGCTGAGACGGAAAAGGCTATCACTACGGGTCAAACATTGCGGTTGAACCATCTTGTTGATAATCCAATCAATAATACTTGGTTTACCTTATACTTTTATGGTAAATAAGATATTAATTAATGCCCACTATTAAAAAAAATATATGGCTAGCATTTTACTCTGTATTACTGACTTGGCTATTTTTTGGGGCGGTAGGTACTTACATATCATATAATTCGGCTTACAATGAAGTCGCTCTAGAACAACAAAATATTACTCTAATGACTGCAAACTCCTTAAGGTCATTACTGCGCCAGTATGAAGTTGTACTTGATATACTTGCTGCTGAACTGACGAGAGAGCATTCATTCCCAGATAAAAAAGCTGCTCAGCTGCTTATGGATTCAGCAATAAATATTGATGATTCCATGGTTGCATTTGGTGTGTTTCTTCCAAATGGGGCTGCATATGTAGCCTCATCCAACGTAAACCTACCTCTAGGTTATAATTTATTAAAACAGACTGAAAGTAAAGCCACCTTTATGCAAGCTTTGAGTGAAAACAAAATTGTACTGGGAAGAACTTACTACAACAAAGTTTTAAAAAGCCTAGTTTTACCAGTTCGTAAAGCATATTCAGATAAAAACGGTAAAGTAATATTTGTACTTTCATCTGCCGTTGATATAAAAAAAGGTTTTAATTTTTTTCTAAAGAATGCTCAAGAAAACAAATTAAGTAATACTTATCTATATAGAGAGAAAGATCGTTATTTCCAGATTGCACCTATTGAGCAGACCAACAATAAAGAAGCATACCTATATCAGATACCACAAAATGAAGTAGATAAATCTATTCAAAGAATAGAAGAAAAACTAAACATGAAATTTAACAAAATAAAAACTCACTACCCTGTCATAATCAATAAGCTTGAACATCCAAGCAGAAAATCATTGGCTGCTAGCATTTATTTACAACGCTATAATTTGTGGTTAGTCACGGAAACAAAGATTTCAGCCATTAACAATAAGTTCTTTAAAGATGCCTTAGTATTATTCTCAATATTATTTTCTTCGTTAGTTATCATATTTATTTTATTTCGCAACATCGCCACAAGTGAAAAAAGAAAAGAAAGTGCATTAAAATATCAAGCTACTCATGATTACCTAACCAATCTACACAATCGTTTCTACCTTGACCATTACTTTTCCATACAACAAAAACATAAACCTTTTTCTGTAATTTTCATCGACATGGATAACTTTAAAAGTGTTAATGATAGTTACGGCCATGAATTTGGTGATAAAATACTGATCCAAATCGCCTTAAGGCTAAAAAAACTATTATGTGATGATGATCTTCTTATTCGTTATAGTGGTGATGAGTTTATTGTTATTGTAATTGGCCAAGAAAATGTAGAACCTTTGTGCCTAAATGCATTAGCAAGCCTCCATAAACCATATCGCATCAGTGCTTTTGACTTGATACTAAGTGCTAGTATAGGTGTTGCATCATCACCTATTGATGGCTATGAGTTTGATGAAGTAAAACGATATGCTGATCTTGCTCTTTATGAGTCGAAGAAAAGCAGGAATACTATAACATTTTTTAAAACTCAACTTAAGGATATATATTTACAAAATTTAAAAATTGAGCATGAATTAAAACATGCTGTAACACAAAATGAATTATATATGTTGTATCAACCACAAATTGGTAGTAATGGTAAAATCCATGGTGTAGAAGCATTGATTCGGTGGAAAAATAAAAAACTAGGTTTTGTTTCACCAGATAAATTTATTAGCATTGCGGAATCATCGGGCGAAATACCTAGAATTGGAGAGTTTGTAATTAAACAATCATTGCAAGATATTTCCAATATATATAACGAAACAGGTGTTAAAATAGAGTTATCAATCAATATATCTATAAAACAATTCGTTCAAAAAAGGTTTATAGATAATTTAGAATCATCAATGAAACACCATTATTTTGATAATATGCGAATAATGCTGGAGGTTACTGAAAGTCTATTCATCGAAGATCTACTTGGTATCCAAAAGATTATGAGTAAGCTAAAAGAAAAAGGAATAGGAATTTCTCTTGATGACTTTGGCACTGGCTATTCCTCACTAAGCCTATTGAAGCGTTTACCAATAGATGAGCTGAAAATAGATAAAAGTTTTGTTGATGATATGTTAACAAACTCTAGTGCATACTCTATGGTTGAAGGAATCATAACTATAGCGAAAAAACTGGGCATGAGCATTGTAGCTGAAGGTGTTGAAACAGCTCAACAACATTTAGCGCTCAAAAAGCTTGGTTGTAATATTTTTCAAGGGTACTTTCACTCTAAACCATTGACAAAAGAAGATCTCAAAAAATTTATTTTTGATCAACAAAACTCATAGCTTCATGATAAGTAGTTTTCTCAGCCAATACTACGTTTTATCTCCTCAAAATTTTTAAAAGTCGTTCCTGAATGCCTTTTGCGGTCATGTGACTTAATACTTTCAAGGAGTGTACTTGATCATACCCCATTATATTTGTCTAATTAACTTCACCGTAAACTGTATAAACATACAGACCTTAATTGCTTAGGAATAATGACAATTTTGAAATTCATTATAAATTAACATCATTTCCTCCATCCCCAACTACTTTTCAAGTGAAAAAATGCTTTCGTTTATTACCACAAGGATGACGATAAATGAGTGATTACATTATTGGTGGGTGGACTCAAGATCTAAAAAACCCACCTAACCCGCTGTTTTCCTACACAATGTATGGGATGATCACTAACCTAGCATGGTTAACCTCTGGTCCTCCAACATCTGAACCACCACCAAGCTGGTGCTGGAGTCCTAAAGAGCAACATGCCCCAAGTAGTAAAAATAGCAAGGTTTTATGGACCTATGGTGGCGGTGGTGCAGGCCACAAAAATATGCCTGCTACCAGTAAAGATGTCAGCCAAATCATCAGCGCAGCCAATATTAATGGTTGGCAAGGTGTTGATTTTGATGATGAAAGCCAAATGAATGTCAATAATATCATCAATGCAATGCAAGATTTGGGGCAAGGCAAAAGCACGAGTTATACATTTCTTGCTGGGTGGGACTATAACAATCCAGATCAAAGTTCAGAAGGAAAAACAATCAACGATAACGTAGCGGCCATCGCCAAAGCAAATGTCTGTGATCGTTTCAACCTGATGTGCTATGGTGCCGCTATGTGGGATATGCCTACCATCAAGGCTAATGTACCTGCAGCAGTTGATAGAACCATTAAACTGGTTGGTGACTGTAAAAAAGTAGTTTTAGCGCTAACACCTGCAGGACTCAATAATGAAAATTTGGACTTTTTCTTAGAACAAGTTACCAGTAAACATTTAGGTGGTTTGTTTATTTGGAATTACACAGAACTCAGTAACGCTGATCTGAATAAAATAACCTCTACCTTAGGCATCAAGTAAACACTTTTAATGTTCTATGCCAGAAGACGAAGCAAAGTCTCTGGCATATGCTTTAAAATTCGTGTTATCTATCCGTCCCCAATAAGCACTTTTTTTTAGCCCAAAAAAATTACATATATCTTCTCTTTTAAAAAGCTATTTTTTCATGGTCTTTTATCCAAAGTCTGCATAATCTCTTTCGAGCACATCGAAACCCCTTACCTGTAGGCGTGATAGCAAAAAGTTTATATTTCAACCAAGTCACGTTAACATAAAGCCCTTGCTAAGCAAGTGCACTCACACACTTAATGGTTTGTACCAGCTAACCTGCAAGATATAAAAAACGCTATTTATAAACTGATGCGATAAAATGAAAAATTCAACCCAAATCAACTTTATTAGTGGACACCTTGATCTCACCAAAACAGAGTTTGATGTCTACTATCGCCCCAGAATAGACCAGGCACTCGCATGCAATGAAGCATTTGTGATAGGTGATGCTCGGGGTGCTGATACACTTGCACAACAGTATTTGCTTGGCAAAACAACTGCCGTCACTATTTACCACATGTTCACTTCGCCAAGAAATAATGTTGGGTTTAAAACAATTGGTGGTTTTCAATCAGATAGTGAGCGGGACAAACACATGACATTAGCCTCTACTCACGATATTGCTTGGGTTCGTCTTGGACGGGAAAACTCAGGGACACAAAAAAATCTTAACCGGCGAAAAAAACGCGTTGCTGGCAACAAACCCTAAAAAATGATTCGTGAAGGGTATATGTTGTCATTTTTCAATAATTAATATTTTTTATATACCCAATACGAATAATTTTTAGATGCAGCCATCGAATGACAAAACACCGTACGGCACCACAAAAATATACCCAATACGAATGGTTTTTAGGTGCGGCCATCGAGTGACGAAGCTCCATGAGCCTATATTAATAGGTGATTGGGGTGAGGAGTGAAGATAACAAAACCTAGAAATCATTCGTGAAGGGTATACTTGTCCAGTTTTCGGTTGTCAGCTCAATTGTAATGCCTTTACTATCTTCTTAGCGAACAGCCTAGGAGCCAAGCAATGCAAGTTACTGACCCGGAGACGGTAGCCACATACTACCAAGCCCTCATTGATAGAAATCCTCGTTTTGTTGGGATTTTCTTTGTGGGAGTCAAAACGACTTCAATATGCTGCATTGCAACCTGTAGAGCCAGAAAACCAAAGCGCGAAAACGTTGTGTTTTATACCACCTTTAAAGAGGCGCTTGACGCTGGCTATCGTCCCTGTAAAGTCTGCAGACCAACAGAAAATGCCAATGAAGCACCTAGCCAGGTACAGCACGCTATTAGCCTGGTGAGAAATAACCCCAAAAGGAAAGTCACTGACTGGCAACTTAAACAGCATAAAATTAGCCCTGAAGGGGTTCGTCGCTGGTTCAAAAAGCACTATGGAATGACCTTTCACACATTTCAACGTATGTATCGTATTAATAATGCTTTAGAAGAGCTTAAATCAGGAAAAACAGCCACGACAACAGCTTACGAAGCAGGCTACAACTCGTTAAGTGGCTTTGGTTACACTTACAAAAAAATTATTGGACAGTCACCTAAAAACAACAACACTATGCAAAACAATGTCATTGTTATTAACCGTTTTACCACACCACTCGGTCCCATGTTTGTCTGCGCAACAGAGCAAGGAGTATGTTTACTCGAATTTGTTGACCGACGTATGCTGGAAACTGAATTTAAAGACCTGCAACGATTAAAAAAGGCAACTATTATTGCGGGTGAAAATGGCTATACCCAACAAGCCCAACGTGAAATTAATGAGTATTTTTCAGGTAAAAGACAAATATTTGATGTCAAATTAGACACCCCTGGCACAGCATTCCAACAGTCCGTATGGCAATGTCTACAAACCATTCCCTATGGACAAACCGCCAGTTATCAGCAACAAGCTGAAAAACTAAACAAACCTAAAGCCGTTCGTGCTGTTGCTTCAGCCAATGGCCATAACCGAATTGCCATCATCATTCCTTGCCACCGGGTTATTGGAAAAGATGGAAAACTGGTCGGATATGCGGGAGGGTTAGAACGTAAACAGTGGTTATTGGAGCATGAGCAAAAGTTTGCAGCAGCACAGTGAAGGCGAAGCCTTCACTGCATTTCCTTCTTTTTGTTTTGGGTATATAAAATAGGATGAGTTTAAACTACAAGCTCTTTTTAGGATCTAAGGTTTCAACTTGATCAAACCCAAGTTTCTGCCACTGTCCCTTCATTTTCTTCAAATCACCTACCACTACCCAAATCATTTCTTGTGGGCGTAAAAACTGTTGTGTTACCTGTCGTACAGTTTTTAAAGGCACACGCTGTACTTGCTGATCAAATTGGTGGAGCTCATCCAATGGCTTATCTTTCTGGATTTGCCCAACCATTAAGCTCAATACCGCATCGTTTGTCTGCAACTCACCCGCTCGGCTCCTTAGCCAGTTTTGTTTTATTTTATCTAGCTCCGATTGCGAGGCAGGCTTCTTACCCAGATACCCTTTCACTTCTTTTTGAATTTCCTGCAAAGCAGGTATGGTCTTATCAGTTTGTACTGAGGTAACCATCATTAATGGTGACTGCCCCTCTGCTTCCTGCAAATAACTATAAGCCCCATAAGACCAGTGTTTATCTTCACGCAAATTAGTGTTTAATCGAGCACTGAATTGTCCACCAAAAATATCATTCATGATACGCAGTGGTATTTCACTCTTGTCATGAATAGACAATAACTGTCCTACATAAATAACTGACTGATCCGCTTCAGGCTTATCAATTAAATACAACTTACGTTGCTTAGTTGGTTGAACTTGCGGAATTTGTTTTTGGGGCAACACTTGTTCAGGCTTTTGCCATTTTGCAAACTGGCGCTCCAATGTTGCTTTTAGTTGCACCTCCGAAATATCGCCCACTACCACCAACTGGCTGTTATCAGGTCTGATCCAAGCCTGGTGAAACTGTTTTAACTGAGCGGGTGTTACTCTTTTAATGTCATCCTCTCGCCCACTTGCCGTCCAGGGGGTACTATAAGGATGCTGTTTACCATAAAGCAGCTCTGGCAAAATACGCATTGCCATACTATGGGGTTCAGCTTTTTCCTGAGCAATACGATCCAGCCAGTTTGACTGTTTGCGTTTAAAATCTTCCTGATTAAATGCTGGATTTTGCAACACATCCACTGCAATCGCCAAACTGGGTTCAAACTGGTCACGTATTGCCGTTAGTTGAAAAACTGATGTATCAATATCAGTGTATGAATAAAATGATGCCCCTAACTCATCCAGCTCATTTTCGAGTTCAATAACTGATCGCTGCTGAGTCCCTTCACGCATCATTGACAAGGTTAAATCAGCGATCCCTGAAGGCAACCCTTGCTCAGCCGCTAATCCTGCATCAAAAAGCCACGCCATGCTCAAAGTAGGCGTCCCTGTGCGTTGAGCCAGTGAAACCTGAATGCCATTACTTAATGTAAAGGTTTTAAATTCTGGTAATTGAACTGGCTTTATATCGCCCACTTTAGGCAACTTAGAGCGGTCGGCTCCCAATTTTGCATGAGTATATTCAGGAAAAGGCGTTACCGTGATCACCAACTTACCCTTATCCAACCACTGCTGAGCCGCTTGCTGTAATGCCTCAGGCTCAACTGTAGCTTGATAATGCACACGATCATAATAGGTGGTTGGATTTTGGCTATAAAACTCGTTTTCAGCCAAAATATCTGAAACGCCACCAAAACCACCCACTCGTTCAGCGCTCTCTATAAAGCCTGCAACTTGACTATTAATAACCCGTTGTAAATCCTGTTTAGAAGGCAGTTGTTGCTTAATTTTATCCAATTCTTCCTGAATAACAGCCTCAATCTGCTGGGTATCTACACCTGGTTTAGCATCAGCAATAATGACAAATTGCCCACCCAGCAATCGAGCATAGCTGAATGCTGCAACACTGGACGCCAGCTGATCTTTTTGTACCAAACGCTGATACAAAGGAGATTGTTTACCGCCCCCTAGTAGCGCAGCCAAAAGATCTAACTCACGTTCAGCAGCCGTTTCTTTGGCTGGGATATTCCACACCATGGCAACCCGTGCTTGTGGTACGCGATCCTGAATCGTATAACGTTTAGTATCCGTTAATTTCGCCACCCACTGTTCGGGTTTTGCCAGTGGCGGTCCCGCAGGAATATCGCCAAAATACTTACTCACTTTGGCCTTAGCTGTCGCCACATCAATATCGCCCGCCAGCACTAAAACGGCATTAGACGGTCCATAATAACGCTTAAACCATTTTTTTACGTCGTCTAATGAGGCCGCATTTAAGTCATCCATTGAACCAATCGTATCCCAAGAGTAAGGATGTCCCTCTGGGTAGCTGGCCGTAAATAACAAATCCCACATTTTGCCATAAGGGCTGTTATCACCCTGGCGTTTTTCATTTTTGACAACGCCACGTTGCTCATCAAGTTTCGCCTGGCTAATACTCCCCAGGAAATGCCCCATCCGATCTGATTCCATCCATAAAGCCATATCCAGCGCATTAGTGGGTACTGTTTCAAAATAGTTGGTTCGATCAGCGTTAGTCGTTCCGTTTTGTGCTGTGGCTCCCGCCTTCTCAAAAGGCTCAAAAAATTCACCTTTAAAGTGTTCAGACCCTTGAAACATTAAATGCTCAAATAAATGGGCAAACCCTGTTTTACCTGGTTTTTCATCTTTTGAACCCACCTTGTACCAAAGATTCACCGCAACCACTGGTGCTTTGCGGTCTTCATGAACAATGACTGTCAAACCATTGGGCAAGGTAAACTTTTCATAGGCAAGCTGGGGTAAACTCGACAGTAAGTCAGGCTGTTGTTGTTTTACTGGTGATATTGACTGACAGCCTTGCAATAATGCCACAGAAACAGCAATGGAGAGAAATGAGCGACGGAGCCGCAACTTCATAAATTACTCCTTGTTTTTCAACAAACGTACCCATATGGGTTTAAGCGGGTTTTATAACCCCACATAAAAGGCAAAATGAAACGTATGTTCCCCTTGTTTAAGGCTTATATGCCCCAAAGCGAAGGACATCCCCTAAAAAATAAGGGCAATAAAAAAATAAACACACATTATTTTTTTAAACTGCTTAGGTTGGTTTATTAAACACTGAAAAAGTTCACAAGGACAGTCTATTAATTATATTTAATAAATCATCATCGCTACCCAAACAGATACATTAAGCTTATTGCTTTAGCACAGTTTAGCGCCATTGGGCACCGCCTGTTCTGGCGAGGTAATAACAACTGAACCATCGTCACGGTGAAAACCTGTCAATAAAAACTCAGAACGCATTGGCCCAATTTGTTTTACTGGAAAGTTAACAACGCCTAATATTTGACGGCCAATCAATGTTTCAGGCGTATAAAGATCGGTGATTTGGGCACTGGTCTTACGCACACCAAATTCTGGTCCAAAGTCAACATGGATAATATACGCAGGCTTTCGTGCTTCCGGAAATGGCTGCACCTCAACAACGGTTCCAACTCTTAGCTCAACTTTTGCAAAGTCTTCCCAGGATATTGTCTCAGACATAGAATAATTCCTCCCTTAATAGGCGGTAGTGAATGTAACACAGTATACCAATAAGTGATTACTCGCCAAGGTCATACTCAAACTGACCAAATAGAGTAAAACGAAGAAACACTGTATACTGTAGTACAGTTGAAGCAACGTTTGTAATCAGGGCAACAAAGCCATTAGATCGCATGTTTAATACATTTAAACTACGCCCTGTTTTAGTACATTTTTTTAGTTGGAGTCGATTATGAAACCAGGTGCTACTGGTATTCGCCGTCTTATCAATGCAACACGATATTCATACCAGGGTTTAACTTCAGCCTGGCATCATGAAGCAGCGATTCGCCAAGAAATTGTACTTATTACAGTGCTAACCCCATTAGCGATTTGGCTTGATGTAACAACCATCGAACGCATTTTACTCATAGGTAGCCTGCTTTTATTATTAATCGTAGAGCTGCTTAACTCAGCCATTGAAACGGTTGTTGACCGGATTGGTTCCGACTTTCATGAACTCAGTGGGCGAGCTAAAGATACTGGGTCTGCAGCCGTGTTGATCACATTACTGCTAGTCACCATGACCTGGGGAATGATTTTATTCAATCACTTTTATTAACAGTAAAAAAATACCACTTACTGTTATAAAGTGCACTATTCATACTCCAAGGAAGGGGTTACCGCGTATTCAACGGCGATTATGCAGACTTTGGTTAAAGGCCATTAATAATCAATTATACCCAATACGAATGGTTTTTAGCTACGGCCATTGAGTGACGAAGCCCCATGAGCCTATATTAATAGGTGATTGGGGTGAGGAGTGAAGATAACAAAACCTAGAAATCATTCGTGAAGGGTATAGCTCTTTTTTAATAACGTTATACCAGCGTCATAATAACCTTTTACAGTGCTCAGATTTATATCACCTTGTATACCCTTCACGAATCATTTTTTAGGGATTGTTTATGAGTCTGATCAACCGTATTGTAAAACGTTATTTTACTTGTCTTTTTTTCTTTTCAGCGTTGTTATCTCTAACCACAGCTTCGCTGTACGCAAAGCATTTATATCCAGAGTGGGTTATTCACGCAAACATTGAAACAGAGCGTTTTTTTGATGATGCCGCGAATGGTTTTGCTGATGCTGATGACCCCGCACTCTGGTATAACCATAAAAACCCATCTCAGAGTTTAATTATTGGCACCTTAAAAAAAGGTGGTTTAGCAAGCTTTACACTTAATGGAAAGTTAAGGCAGCAAATATTTCCTGACGCTAATAAAATACCCACTAGTCGTTATAACAACGTTGATGTCATCCATGCAGTTAACATAAACCAACAACCCCTGGATATCATTATTACCACCGATCGAGGACAAGACAGGTTACGTTTTTTTCATCTATCGGCGAAGCAACGATTAATGCGAAATATAACGGCAACTGACGTACCAATGATTTTTTCAACGTTAGAGACACTGCCTTTACAACGAAGTGCCTATGGACTTGCAAGTTATTACGAACATCAACAACAACAGTTATGGGCATTTGTCTCACAGCGTAAACAAAATCAACTGGCCATACTACAGATTCAGCCAACCACTTCAGGCTTATTAAGCTATCAGGTCGTAAAACAAATAGCCTTACCCAGTCAATTCACGTTAAGCAATGGACAACAGTGGACACCTTGTTTAAGTGACGATAATGAACAACCTCAAATAGAGGGTATGGTCTTTGATAAACACAGCAAGCAGCTTTATGCTGCCCAGGAACAAGTCGGGATCTGGCGTGTTGACCCTTTTGGTAAGCAGTCCCCCGAGCTAATTGACCGTGTTGCAAGCTTTGGTATCCCCTACTCTCGCATCTGGAATCATGACGAAGAGGAATACCACTGTAATTTACTTCAGCCCTTACCCAAACACCGTCCTTTAGTAGCTGATGTTGAAGGCTTAGCACTATTTCAGCACCATCAACAACGCTTATTGCTTGCCTCCAGTCAAGGGAGTGATCGTATTGTCGTGTATAGGTTGAGTCATCATCATGCGCCTTATTCTGTTACACCTATTGCTACATTAAAAATTTTAGGAACAGATCATAAACAGGTAAAACATACAGATGGACTTTCCACTTTCCCCTATTATTTAGGGAAAGATTTTCCTTATGGGGTGCTCATTGTCCATGATGGAGAAGCCGGTGAAAAAAGTTATCTTAATGATAATCAGGTTCGAGACGCAACAAACTTTAAACTTATATCATGGGGTCAAATACAACAAAAGTTAATACAATAGCCTTTAGTAAAAAAAAACATTATAAAGGTTCAAACCCTGAGCCCTGGTTTTTGTTTTCATCGTTTTCTGGTAATCTCTCAGCAAATATTTTAATCAATACAGATTAAGGCCTGTTAACACTGTTTGAATATCACTTTTACCGTCATAACAGTGTTAACAGGCCCTAGCAAAGGGTAAAAAGCAATGTCAGAAAGCTGGGATGATTATGCAGAGATATGGGATAGCAATCCTGATGTGACCACTTATGCAAACCACGCATTTGAATCACTTTTAAAGACAGTAAACCCAAAAGGACTTCGTATCCTCGACTTTGGCTGTGGTACAGGCCAGCTCACCGAACGTTTATCACCTTTAGCAACGGAAATTGTCGCACTAGACTCGTCACCTAAAATGATCGAGATTCTTCGACAAAAAAATTTACCCAATGTTGTTACCCTTAGCACATTACTCACTGAGTCCACTCTTGAGGAAGAAAAATCATTACATTCCCCCTTCGATTTAATTGTAGCCTCATCTGTCTTTGGCTTTTTACCTAACTATACTGATACCCTGGCGCTATTAGCCACTCTACTTAAACCCAGTGGTTTTCTTATTCAGTGGGACTGGCTCAAAACAGATGAACAATCAGACTTTGGATTAAGTAAACAGTCTGTTGAACAAGCATTGCAAAACGCAGAACTTTCGGTTGTCTCGCTAAACCAACCTTTTGCACTGGAAGGGCAAGGTCAAACTATGCCTGTACTGATGGGCATTGCCCAAAAGCAAACTTAAGGGCACAACTAATGCCGTGTAGTCATTCTACATAAATAACTTGTAACACCGCTAGGTGGAAAAATAATCACAGCCCGATGGGTGATATTCAAATAGTGTTAACAGGCCCTAAGTAATTTATTTAAAATATGAGGCACTGATTTCTTCAATAGTGCCTTCGTTAATTAACCTGCTCAATGCATCTTGAAAAGCTTGCTTTTTCTTTAAGTAAGGTGATTTTTTTGAAATTGCTATGTGCAGCTTAACATTATTATTTGGCTTATATGTAAGCTTTTCAAAAAGCGTTTGGTAAGATGACTGAGCAATTTCATAATCAGCCTGGCAGTCAGTACCAATAATGAGTTGTATGCGATCAAGTGCTAACATTTCCAAAAGTTGTCTCTCTGTACCCACACCTTTTTTCGTGATCTTTTCATCCTGATCAAAAGGAAAAAAGTATGCTGACCCTATAACAAAGCCTATTTTGTAATAATATAAATCTTCATAGTTTTCAATATGAAAGTCATTTCTCTTATTTTTATAAAATACTGTTGAACACGAATAGTAGGCAGGATAAATATACTGCATATATTTTGCTCTTTCGTCCCGATAGGCTAGCCCCCCATCATGTCTACAATTCCTTCTTTCATCATCCGTAAACATCGTCCCCAGGGGCAACGAACAAAGGTCACTTTTGCATCCATCTGTTGTCCTATGCGGTCCCAGAGGTCAATATCAATACCCGAATATTGATTTTTATTAAGCATTCTGAAAGGCGGCCAAGCATCAAGCGCAACTTTAATCTCTGACGACCGCTCATTTGTTGCTTCCAAACCACCCACATAAGTAGCTATCCAGCTCACTAATAGTGTAATGCTAATATGCAGGCAACGTTTCCTCATTAATGATCACTCATTTATCAGTCGGCAGATAAGAAAAAAATGTACTTCAATTATAAATCAGCTCACTACGTTACAACATATTGTACATTTACTCTGTTTCACTATTTGAAAACCCACATAAACCTGGGCCTATGTGGGTTTACTAAAAAGTCGGATGAAATGAATACCATTAGGCAATACTTGGAAAGCATAAACACTGTATACATAGTACATTTATTGTGTTGTTAGAGTTTTATAGTATCCTTTGCTACCGACTTTTTAGTAATTAACAACAAAGCGACTACGCAGCAAGTCTTATTCAATAATAACTTGATCAGGGCTCCCCTGGCAGTCAAATTTCGCTACATGCTCATTTCGACCTAAGGTTATTGGTGTGCCCGCATCGGCATCCCATTGAAACCCACACAACTGATCATCAATATACGTCGTTATCTGCTGATCATTTATTTGGAGAGAGTCGCCATCATCAGTACAATCAAACTTGGCAACATGCTCACTTGCTTCCAGTGTTAATGGTGTTCCTTTATCCACATCCCACTGTAAAGAACAGCCTGAATTAAAAATATTTGCATATATTTTATTCCCTTTAATAAATAAAGGATCCGCATGACCATCACAGTCAAATTTTGCAACATGCTCATTAGAACCTAATGTTGCTGGTGTGCCCGTATTAACGTCCCACTCCAAACCACACTTTTTACCACCAATATTGGCATAAACTCGATTAATGTTAATGTCACCGACTAATGGCAAGCCATCTAAACGCCAATGAATATCAGACATTACACCAAAGAAGTTGAGTATAGTTGGAACAATGTAAGTTTGTGCAGGCAATCCATATATTCCATCAAAGTGCTTATTAGGTAATGCAACAATTTTTTTATACTTTTCATTAAGTGGTTTATTACTGGCAATAAAAATGGTCTTTTCCTGTTTGGTTTGGCTACCATGACCTTTTCCCATAAAATCACGGCCATGATCGGTCGTCACCAATACTAACCAATTTTCACCAAATGTTTGCTCTCGATGGGCTACAGCATCCAATAACCTACCCAGACGTTTATCTGAACGTATTATAGAGTCATCATATTCTTGCCCAAAACCATGGCTATGCCCTGCTGCATCTGGTTCATCTAAATGTAAAAAGATAAAGTCAGGGGAATCATGGTAAAGTACACTTAATGTACGGTCTACGTTATCATCATCACTCCCACCTTCAGCATGGCTTGATAAAAATGACATATCATTCTTAAAAAACTGAGTATGAATAGGTCCCCATGTTGAAAATCCAAAGAGTTTTAATTGACTATTAGCGTTGTATAAATAACGATAAATACTTGGCCAGTTTGAGTTTGCTAATCCATCAGTGTTATTTGCAATACCATGTTTATTTTTCCATACTCCCGTTAAAATTGTCGTCCAGCCTGGACCACTGACCGTTTTTTGTTCTGATTTATTGCCTGCAACACCACCTGTATAAGCTTTAACAATATTTAGCCTGTCAAACCCAGGTGTATCCAATGCTATAACACGCTCGTATTGTGTACCATCAATACCTACTAAGAGTACTTTTTTTTCACCATTTGCAGCAAAACTAAAAACAGAAAGCATAACAAGTATGCCAGCAATGAATAATTTACTGGTTATTCTTTTGCACTTACCCATAAAATTCCCTTAAAAATGCCATCCTTCAATTAGAAAAACAAAAATCAAAATAAACAAAAAAATTAAACTTCTGCTAAAACAAAACCTACTATGACTATCACCAATGACACTTTTAAATCGTTTTATTGACGATTAGATTTCATAAAAAGTACTTTTTCGATATCCAGTATGTTTATGTACCACTATACCTAGCGTAAAGGTTATATACTCAGAACAAAGGGTTTTAGTAGATGATATAAATAGTGAAAGGAGCGCTGTATTCGAGCAAGGCTGTGTACTAGAGCAAGGCATAACACTATTCAACTCGTCGTAAATCCATCCCTGGAGACTCAGCTGCCGCCTCCATGCGGCAGATGGTTGAGTAATGTTAAACCTTACTCTTTTATACCACTTTCAAAGCTTACTCTAATAGATAAAAAACCCCCATGTTTCCATGGAGGCTTTTTTCTACACATTAAATATATTATTTAACTTTCCATGTTGTCGCTAATATAGGAGATATTACTTCCTGAATATCGGATTTTATTGCTCCACTCTCATCTAAAGGATCAGCAAATCCAGCCATGGCATTCACAAGTTGACTTACTTGATCACGCTGCAAGACAGCTGCATCCGTTTCAATTTCATCGAGTTGATATTTTTCATTAGAGTACCAGTTCTGAATAGTTACTTGATCATCACTCCCCAAAATATCAACAACAAGGTGATTTTCAGATCGTTTTAACCAAATATTTTCTTTGGATAAAGAAGACAAGTGCAGCTTGTCACTTCCTTTATTATCATAATTATTCAATGTATCAGCACCGTCTCCTACATTGAACTGGTAAATATCATCACCTTCGCCACCTTCCAGGTAATCGTTGCCTTTGCCACCAATTAGGACATCATTGCCTTTACCAGCTTTTATTAAATTACTACCTTGATCACCATTTATTTTATCGTCTTTATCTGAGCCAGAAATTCGTGATAGCACGGGCAGTGTATTTAAAAACTCTTCCTGAGTAAGCACTTCACCATCAGCAAATTCAAACTGGTCAACCTGATACCAATAACTCTCAAACCAGTTATTCAGTGTTAACTGATCATTACTGCCATCCAACTGTATAAGTAGGTTTTTACCTTCTTTAATTAGCTGTAATTTCTCCAGCGTGACACCTTCACCAAATACCACAGTATCCGTATACGTATCTTTGTTGTACGTATCATAATGTTTCACCAGATCCTGACCTGATCCATAACCAAATAAAATACGATCATTGCCGTTACCACCTTCCAGGATATCGTTCCCTTCACCGCCATCTAAAACATCATCACCAGCATCGCCCTTCAGGCTATCATTACCGGCGCCACCGGTTAA
>NZ_AUAF01000104.1 GCF_000428585.1 Zooshikella ganghwensis DSM 15267
GAAGACGCTTATAATTCGATGCCGGTAAGGTCGTACCATAAAACACTTGGGCTATACGTGTGAGATTGACTGAACGAACCTTTACCAGTGCTAGAATAAATTGGGCTAGCAAGGTGACTCGGGCTTGATGCCAACCAAAAACCCCTTTAAGCTCTTTGGTGAGTGAATTGATCTCTTTCATTGTTTTACAATTCTTCATGGTTTCGCAGCCTGAATTGTAATACCAATGAGGGATTAATTCACTTCTAACTAGTTGATTTTTCTCATTTATTCAGCTTTTTGTCCTGTACATAGCTGCTGGGGTTAATTGTTTAATCTTGGTTTCAAGTAATGTAGTTATTCGTTAGTCACTTTTTTCCTAACATGGGGGGCTAACCAGGAGGCCAATGCATATTTCTCCCACCTATTACATGAAGATGGATATGAAAAACAGTTTGTCCTCCTTGACTGTTACAGTTCATCACCAGCCGATAACCTTTTTCAGCAATATTCTCATCCTGTGCTAAACGTTTAGCTACCAAAAGCATATGGCCAAGTAGTGCTTGATGTGTATTATCTGCTTCATTGATGGTACTGATATGGGCTTTGGGGATTACGAGCAAGTGATGGGGAGCTGCAGGGGCTATATCACGAAAAGCCAGTGTTAGCTCATCCTCATAAACAATCTGAGCATCAAGCTCACGATTGATGATTTTACAAAAAATACAAGACACAGACTTAATCCTTTTGTCCTAAATTAAATTTCAGAAATAAACGTTAACTTACACTGAAGAGTCAAACAACAGTTTGATTAAAAAGGGTGTTTTGGAGCAGACATTGAAAAACGATATCCATGATCTTGGCTTAGTCATTGATGCAGGTAAGCCCATTATCGTTATAGAGTCATACGACGAGCTTCGTGTGCTTGAGATGATGACTCGTTTAGCAATGAATCGTGGCTTAGTGCTGTTTACCTGGAGTGTAACAGAGGGGTTAAACCGGCTAGGATTTGGACATGGCTCTGATAATGAAGCAATCACTGAGCCCGATGATGTTTTAGCTCATATCAAAAAAGAAACAGTTCCTAGCCTTTTTGTGCTGTGTGACTTCCACCCTTTTCTTCAACCAAATGAGCACCGAAATATCCGTTTATTAAAAGATATAGCGCTACAGCACTCTCAACTGCGGCATACTGTCGTGCTTTTAAGTCATGCATTAGACTTACCCCCCGAGTTAAAGCGGCTTGGTGCTCACTTTGAGCTATCACTACCAACAGATGAGCAGCTATTAGCTATGGTAAGAGAGGAAGCTAACAACTGGTCTAAAAAGAATCTTGGACGAAGAGTCAAAACCGATAGTAAGACGCTGGATAAACTGGTCAGTAACCTGCGCGGTTTGAGTTTAAATGAGGCACGACAGCTGACGAGAGGTGCAATTTTTGATGATGGTGCAATTACGGTTGATGATTTGCCGGAAGTGAATAAGGCAAAGTTTTCGCTGATGGATATGGAAGGTGTTTTGAGTTTTGAGTATGAAACTGCGCATTTTTCTGAGGTCGGTGGGTTAAGTGCATTTAAAGCCTGGTTAAGCCAACGAAGAACAGCATTTCTACAGCCATCAGAGCAGCAGGACATACCCAAAGGCGTGATGTTGCTGGGTGTGCAGGGGGGAGGTAAAAGCTTGGCTGCAAAAGCTGTAGCGGGGATGTGGGGAATTCCCTTGCTGAAAATGGATTTTGGCGCGCTTTATAATAAATATATTGGTGAGACTGAGCGCAATATTAGAGAAGCCCTAAAACTTGCTGATGTGATGTCACCCTGTGTCTTATGGATGGATGAAATTGAAAAAGGCATAGCTGTAGGGCGGAGTGATGATGGCACCTCAAAGCGCATATTAGGCACATTATTAACATGGATGGCTGAGCGCAAAAAAGCGGTATTTGTCGTTGCAACTTCAAATGATATAACACAATTACCACCAGAACTAATTCGGAAAGGGCGCTTGGACGAGATTTTCTTTGTTGATTTACCCGATGCTGAAGTACGTCGAGAAATTTTCGGCATTCATTTTAATAAGCGTAGTATTGAATCAGAGGCTTATGACTTAGATACTTTAGTGGAGCTTACAAATGGTTTTTCGGGTTCAGAAATTGAGCAAGTTATTGTGGGAGCACTTTACTCAGCCAAGGCGAGTGATGAACTGCTTCAACAGTCACATCTGGAAAAAAATATTCAATCAACAAGCCCTCTTTCTGTAGTAATGGCGGAAGATATAGCAATGTTACGGAACTGGGCGGAGAGCAGGACGGTTCAGGCTCAGTAAGTACTTACCTGTAAATCCTAAAATAGTCGTATTATTAATAAAATCCTCAATGAAGGTTAACTTGCATCTGAGAGTTGGCCTTCTTCATGGTGTTTTTCATTGGTTATCGTGCTTTTTTCTTGTCCTTCTTTGTTTTGCTCCATGGGTATTTGTTGGTTTTGCATTTTGATTAATGCTGACTGGGCTTCGTGGATAAAGTTTTTGTAATGAGTTATTTGTTCAGCAGAGTTTAAATAACCCATTATTTTCTTTGAGCGAGAAAGAGATAAAAGCTTTAAATTTATAGGGGTTCTGAGCTTTGATTCAAACTCTAAAAGAGGAAACAAAAAGTGGATGTATCCATGCTCTTTCTCATAATTCATAATGTATAGTTTTGCTCGGTCTATCTCTTTTTTATATTGGTTAATAAGTCGTTGGTAGTGAGTTGCGCCACTAAAATGGGGTAATATTTCATCTGAGTAGGTAATGGCAAGTAAAAATGCGAAGGCGCCTATAACGCCCCCCAGCCAACTCGGTAAAAAGCCCATTAAACTCGCAATAAAAATAAAGCAAAGTAAACTAAAGCATAAATACCATATATTTTTTATTAGCTTAGATACTCTTATTTCTGTTGTATTTGGCAGGTTGTCAAGGTCTAACTGGGTTAAGTCAAAAAGTTGTAGTGTTTCTGTAGCTTGAATAAATTGAGGTGAGTTTTTCGAGATATGTGATGTTTGCATAAATGACATCATCAGATCTGTATTACTGTCCATGTGGTCAGTTCCTGTAAAATCAAGAATAGTATGGATATAGCCTTCACGAATGATTTCTAGGTTTTGTTATCTTCACTCCTTACCTTAATCACCTATTAATATAGGCTCATGGGGCTTCGTCACTCGATGGCCGCACCTAAAAACCATTCGTACTGGGTATAGTTGTAGCAATCATAGTTGTAATGCCCCTAGTTGAAGTTAGGAACAATAATCTATAGTTCTAATAATAGAAAAATATCCAGTGATATCATAGCTTCTATAAATATAGGATGAATTGCCTGTAGATCTTGGTTTGTTCAGTAGCTATCGATTTCCACAAAAAATAGGTTGTTACGATAATGTTAAATAAAAAATACGTGTATTTGATGATTATATATATGCTACCTGTTTTTTGTGTAGCCGAAGAACTTATGAGTAATCGGTTTGATATTTACACGTTTCAGGAAACAGCCCAGAACCCGATTACAATTAAGCTGGATACCTATTCAGGCGATAGCTGGGCTTTTAATGGTATAGCCTGGAAGTCATTAAAAGAAACGGGGAAAAAAAATAACTATGACTTTGCTAGTTATAAATTAAGTGTTACTGACTCAAAGAGTGGAGTCGTTATTTTTCGATTTAGTCAACAAAACGGGTCTGCGTGGATTTATACCGATCATGGTTGGGAGTTTGTCGAAACTTCAACAGAATAATTGAATGTTTATTGGGTTTACATGACATTTTTTAATGGTTGAAGAAAAATGGCTAATGCATTGTTTTACTTGGGTTTTTATGGGTTGGTCTAGTTCGTGCTCTGCAGCAAGTGTCTTTCTAAATAACACTTGCTGGGGAGCAAAATATGAGATTGAAAAGTTTATCACTGGCGCTTTGTGCGATATCTTCGTTTACATTGTCATCATGGCTATTTGCTGATGCACAATTAGTGTCAGGTGATATTGTACTTGGTGTGAATGACGAAGGTCATTTAAATGTCGCTGATATTATGGGGGTCACAATTAATACAGGTTCGACAGGGCTAACTTATGTCCCTGTTGGCGATGCGACATCCCCTGGTTGTTTATGCGAAGGGTGGGGGGTTTCTGTCGTTAATGGAGGAACCCATATCGGGTTTGCTAGTGTTGATAGCGGCGGTGTATCTAATATTACTGTAGATGGGTTTGTTTCTGATGCGACTACAGCAACATCTGATGTTCACTTAACTGACTTAGCTGGGGTGTTGGTTAAGCATGAGTATATGCCGTTTGCGGGGGCTCCTGGTAATGCTTATCAGGCGACAGTCTCGATTTTCAATACGACAGGTGCGCCATTGATGGATGTTCGTTATATGCGGGCAATGGACTGGGATGTACCTCCTACTGAATTTGATGAGTTTGTTACTATACTGGGCTCTGATGCAGCTAATGTTTTAGGTACAAGTAATAATGGTTTTGCGGTACCTAATCCTACTCTTTTACCTTTGGCTGATATTGGTCCATGTGGTGTAGATACTGATTTTGTGAAATGTGGGCCCAATGATCATGGCGCTGCATTTGTCTTTGGGTTTGGGGATTTAGCTGATGGTGAATCGGTCTCATTTGATATTTTTTATGGGGCTGGAGAAGATGAGGCTGAAGCTACAACTATCCTAGGTGAAATAGGGGCAGAGGTAGTTTCGCTTGGCTATTCTAGTATTTTTGATGATGTTTTGGGTGAGTCTGTTCCAAATGTTGATTCACCTGTATTTTTCTTTGCTTTCTCTGAAGTTGGTGGTGATATTATTTTCCCTGATCCAACACCAGATCCTATTCCTACACCAGAGCCTGGTAGCTTAGGTGTTCTAGCATTGGGATGTTTAGGATTAGGTTTATTCCGTCGTCGCCGTAACTAATAGTTGTTAAACTACTTTGCCCAATAAAAATAGATGCCTTTTAGGCATCTATTTATATTTTTAATATTAATTTTTTGTTGGTGTTTTAGTTAGTGGTAATTGTTGTATTGTTTTGTTAATAAATATGTAGCAGTAATGTTTATGTTTTTTACAGTTGGCATTTTTAGGTTTGTTTATTAAATGCTAACTATCTGAATTTTAAAAAAGTATACTGTCTGGCCTAAAACATGCCCTTTTAGTTAGAAAAGTTAACTATATAACTCACTGGCTAAGGGAAATGTAATGAGACTAAAACACTTACCGTTGTGGCTGGTAATAAGTATCTTGTCACCACATACTGTTTCGTCAACGATCAAAACGTTACCATATAGTCACCCGTATTCATTTAGTCAACAGCAACTCATTAATGAAGCAAAACAATTATTGCAAAATAAGCAATATACTCAGGCGAAGGTTGTTATTGAGCGACTTTATGAGAATTTCCCTGAGAATGTTAATTATTACATTTTGTTAGCTGAAGTATATCTGCATCAAAAAAAATATACTGAAATGCATGAACTGCTCATCAAAGGGGTAGATAATTACCCTAAAAACGCAAGACTACATGCTGCTATCGCTAGGAGTTTCTCTTTACAACAAAAACACCAGCAAGCTTTGCGTCACTTACTCATTGCAGAAAAGCTAGATCCTACATTATTTGTTGCTCAGATTGATGTTGGCGACTTATATATGAATGTGTTCAACAAGCCTGCATTAGCTGTTGACTATTACAAGCGTGCAATTGCACTTTTTCCCAGTCATGGGGGGGCACATTTTGCACTTGGGGCAGCGTTACTAAGGCTTGAAAAGTATGATGAAGCTGAGAAAAGTCTACTTAGATCTAACCAACTATCTCCAGATCGAATTGAACCATTTTGGGCATTGGCGCAAAGTGCCTATTTACAGGGCCATTTTGTAGAAGCCATTAATCGTACAAAAACATTACTGAGTAAATTTCCCAAATACTCTAGCGCTTTTATTTTGCAGGGAGATAGCTACTTATTACAAAGGGATTGGAATAATGCCTTGAAAGCCTACGAAAATGTAGAAGAAGATAATAGTAGTAATTTGTTGGCAAAACTAAAAATAGCAAGAGTCTACTTTCTTAGTGGTCAGTATCAAAAAGCATTGACGGCTTACCAATCGTTGCAGGAAGAAAACCCTGAAAATGCTGAAATTTATTTTCATTTAGCTAGTTTGGGGCTTAGCCAGAAACAATTGGTTTCTATAGACCGTACATCAGAGTGGGGACGTACAGCAGTGATGCTTGATCCTGAAAATAAGAAATATCGGCAGTTACTAGCATGGATTTATCATGCACAAGGTAAAACACCTGAAGCACTTAACTTAATTAAGGAATATGTGTCGGAACAGTCAGGGGATGCCAATATTAACTATCAAGCAGGTATTCTTTACCGTGATTTGAAAAATTTAGAGAAGGCAAAGTATTTTTTACTACAAGCATTGTCTATCAATCCTGACATGAAAGATGCTGAACAAGCATTAGAACAGTTGTAAGTATCAAGTACAAAATATGCGCTTTTTAAAGCGCATATTTTGTACTTAAAAAGGACGGACAACGGCAAGTATAATAATACCTAATAGTAAAAATACAGGTATTTCGTTAAAAATACGGTAGTAAGTATGGTTACGTTTGTTTGCGTTATTTTGAAATAGCTTCACAAAATATCCGCAAATAAAGTGGTAAATTACTAGCAATACAATTAATGATAGCTTTGCATGAATCCATCCCATTTTTAGGTAGGCTTGCCAGTTATAACTTAATAGCCATATTCCAAATACCAAGGTTGCAATCATTGCTGGCGTAGTAATGCCACGATATAATTTTCGTTCCATCGTTTTAAAATAGGTTTGACTTGTTGTATCTTCAGCCATAGCATGATAAACAAACAGTCTTGGTAGATAAAATAATCCTGCAAACCAACACACCATAGCAATTAGATGTAAAGCTTTAATCCAGAGCATAATACTCCCTTAAGCATTGGTGAAAAATCAGTGTTTGAATTGATAGAATCGTTCGATTGCTTTACGTGTGATAATACCATTTATTCTATTAATCATCGGTGCACTCACACTGGTAATGTACAGCGCTTCAACTTGTGTTTGATCGAGTTTCTCTAATGCTTCATGCAAAGTGGCCTGAATATAGAGAGGAGTAATATCTTTACGTTCACCAGGTAGTGCCAGCAAATCTATAGTGTCACTCTCAGGCTCGTCGTTAGCTTCCTCTTGAGTTTGTCCAAGATATCGGGCTAAGTCTGCAGCCAGTAAAATAGCCTCTGGTTTATTGGTATCAATGACAATCCAGATTGGATTCGTTGTGAGTGCCTGACTAGCCTCGTCGTAGGTACAGTGGCGTGCCAAACGCACAAACTGTCGCTCCATAATTGATGACACACCTGTACGCTGAAGTGCTTGAGATAAAGGATCATTTCGAAAGTTCAAGCCTTGCGCTTGTAACTGAGTTAAAAACACTGAAGGTTTTTTAAAAAAGTATTTGCTGGTCATACTTGCAACCACAATGACCAGCATGGCGGGCAAAATGATATGTGGATTTTGTGTCAGCTCTAGTACTGCCATAAGTGCAGCCAATGGAGCTTGTAGCACAGCGCCCATCATTGCCCCCATACCCAGCATGGCATAGAAACCACTAGGTGAGCCTGAAGAGTCTGTTAAATATGCACCTGCAATACCTAGTGCTCCACCAAGCGATGCGCCTATAAACAGTACTGGCCCTATAAGTCCACCTGGTAGTCCCAGGCCACAGATTGTGCCGCTTACGAGTAACTTGCCAATAACCAGAAAGCAAAGTAATTGCAGGGGGATAATACCTGACAGTGTCATATTCACGGTATCATAGCCAACCCCCATAATTTCAGGAAGGATCGCCCCAGAAATAGCGGTTAATAAGCTAGCAAGTATAATGCGTTGCCAAAGTGGTCGAGTGCGAAGCTTACAGCTTAATTGAACTAAATGAGTGAAACATGCGGCTAGTATTCCCGCCAGAATTCCAACGATGACCACCAGAGGCAGTTCCCAAAGTGAGGCGAGAAACATGGGAGGAACACTGAACGCAGGTGCCATGCCATACACCATTTCAGAAAGTACAGCTGCTGTGACTGCAGCTAGAATAACAGGTGTAAATCCGGCAATAGTATATTCCATCATAATCACTTCCATAGCGAAAATGACGCCTGCTATAGGCGTGTTAAATGCTGCAGAAATAGCACCTGCAGCACCACAGCCTACCAGTGTACGAATACTGTTGTTTGGTAACTTTAACCACTGGCCCAGCAAACTACTACATGCTGCACCAAGGTGCACGGCAGGGCCTTCGCGTCCAACAGGTTGTCCAGAAATAATAGCAAGACTGCCACCAAAAAATTGAACCAGCATATTTTTAATAGGTAAATGGCCTTGATGATAACTGAGCCGCTCGATCACATGGGTAATACCTACACGTAGATATTTGGGTTTTACTCTATAAAGGGTGATTAAAATTAGCATACCAACAAAAAGTGGTAATCCTATGCGTTCGACTAAAGTCAGGCCTTCAAAGTTTTCGTCATCAAAATTGGGCAATATGTGTTGTAAAGGTAACTCAACGGCATGACGAAACAGAATAACGACCATGCCGGAAAATAAACCAGAGAAAAAACCTAAAATTGCAAGCTGAGGTAAAGCATTGACATCTGCAACTTGATGTCGGAAGCGCTCCAGTGTAGGTAAACGAAATCTATCCTTTAACATAGTTAACCAAGAGTATATTGAATAAATGCGTTAATCGCAGGTTAAGCAAGTAACGCATAAAGTGTCTCAAACGTTTTGCGTATACTTCACTCAAGTGTTTATCAGACGCTGGGGCGATTATTGTAGCGCCTGATTTGTTCTAGCAGAAAATCAAAATGCTCATAGTGGTTATGCGTATTTCCTTAACTTTAATGAGCGCTTTCCTTAGCGTTATCGATCAATGTTGCCTTTAATGTATATGATGATAGTTAGGTAATTTACTCGGCGTACTGAAAGTAGGCACTGTGCAGTGGCAATCATCTTTTTTAAGCTAAGTGTCTAATAAATTAGTGCCTCTATTTAGATTATTAACGGGTATATTATCGTGTTCGTCATTTACTTTGAATGACTACATGAGAGTTTTCTTCGTTGTATACTGATTGAATACCTTCAGGATAATTTATTGATTAATGCTAAAATACATTTTCTCAAGGATATGGTTTACTTTAGCTTGTGCAAATAGAGGTTGGTGTGAAAAGAATTGGTATTGTGGGTGGGACTGGATATACCGGTGCTGAGTTATTACGTTTATTGTTAGCTCATCCAGAAGCAGAGGTTGTTACTATCACTTCTCGAGCAGAGCAGGGGCGAGAAGTCGCTGAACTCTATCCTAATTTACGTGGAATAACATCATTGCGCTTTGATCGTCCAGATGAAGCACCTTTGGCTGATTGTGATTTGGTTTTTTTCGCGACTCCAAACGGTGTGGCAATGAAGCAAGTACCAGGTCTATTGGCTCAAGGAGTACGGGTGATTGACTTGGCTGCTGACTTTCGGCTGCATGACGCAAATCAGTGGGCTGAGTGGTATGGACAACCGCACCATTGTCCAGAGTTACTTGATTTTGCCGTGTACGGGCTTCCTGAAGTTAATCGCCAGCTTATTCAGAAGGCTCAGTTGGTTGCAAACCCTGGCTGTTATCCAACAGCGGTTCAACTGGCTTTGCTTCCACTTATCAAGCATAAGCTAGTTGATTTGCAGTCATTGATAGCAGATACCAAGTCTGGGGTGAGTGGTGCAGGGCGTGGAGCAAATGTAGGCACTTTACTTTGTGAAACCAGTGAGAACTTTAAAGCCTATGGTGTTGCTGGGCACAGACACTTGCCTGAAATTGTACAAGGGTTAGCTCAAGCGGGTCAGGTTGATATACAACAAGTTGCTTTGACATTTGTACCTCACTTGACGCCCATGATTCGGGGTATTCATGCTACATGCTATGGTAAGTTGTCAGTAGCTGGCACAAACTTGCAAGAACTGTTTGAGCAACACTATATACATGAGCCTTTTGTTGACGTGATGCCTGCCAGCAGCCACCCTGAAACAAGAAGTGTTAAAGGCAGTAATCTTTGTCGTATAGCAGTTCATCAACCACTTCAGAAAGACACTGTAGTGGTGTTATCGGTTATAGATAATTTGGTTAAAGGGGCTGCAGGTCAGGCAGTTCAAAATATGAATATCATGCTCGGGTTTCCAGAGCAATTGGGCTTACAGGTAACGGCAGTACTGCCCTAGATTGCAGGAGAGATTATGACTGCGGTAAAAGGAAG
The DNA here is from genome assembly GCF_000428585.1 of Zooshikella ganghwensis DSM 15267. Taxonomy (GTDB): domain Bacteria; phylum Pseudomonadota; class Gammaproteobacteria; order Pseudomonadales; family Zooshikellaceae; genus Zooshikella; species Zooshikella ganghwensis. Next base: position 10,317 of record NZ_AUAF01000104.1, read on the forward strand.
CAAACAAGAACGTTTGGTAGTTGTTCCATACCATCCTGTCAGACGACTACTGGCGCATTTATTATATTGGTTAATACTTTTGGCTGTTGGGGCTGCAAGTTTTTACATCGGACAGTTTGTGGGTGTTGAGGCTAAATATGCGGTGGAATATGAAACAGGACAGTTGAAAGATTTAATTGATGATCAGGATGATAAAATAGCTGATTTGACGCAGAAGCTTGCGGTAATGGAGCGGAGTCGACAAATAGACCAGCATACTAATGAAAGTATTCGCCAGCATTTACGCAAGTTACAGGCAGAAAACCTTGAGCTAGAGCAGGAAGTGAGCTTTTTAAAAAGCATCATGCAGCCAACGGATCAAGCTAAGGGCTTGAGTATACAAAAGTTCGAGCTGAAGGCTACGGACAACCCACGTCAGTTTCGGTATAAGTTAAGGCTTACTCAAATAGCTAAACGTCACAACAAGCTTAATGGTTTTGCCAGTGTGACTATTATTGGTAAGAAAGCTGGTATTCATCAAGAAATACCACTAAGTGAAATTTCAAAAAATGTAGAATCAAAAGACATCAAGCTTGGTTTTGTATACTACCAGGAAATACCCGGCCCGGATGGCCATTTCGGCATTATGGATTTACCTGAAGGGTTTGAGCCTGAGTATGTATTGGTAGAAGCACGTAAAACAGGCGCTAACGCCAAACGGGTAGAAAAGAAATTTATGTGGAAGAAGGAGGCCCAGTTAAATGTGGGGCAAGGGTAATAAAAGAAAAAGTACAAGCATTGATAAGCATGGCGAAAACATAACACTAATATCTAAAGGCACTGTTCTGTTTGGGGATATACAGTTTACCGGTGCTTTGCAAATAGAAGGACGAGTCAAGGGTAATGTCACTGGGCAGGATGGCTTAGTTCGCTTGGCTGATCAAGGCATTGTTGAAGGTGATATCAAAGCGCCTAATGTTGTCATTAACGGTACTGTGACAGGAGATCTTTACTCATCTGACCATTTAGAGTTGGCTTCAAAAGCTATTGTAGCTGGTAATGTGTATTACAATCAGATAGAGATGGTGAAAGGGTCACAGGTGAATGGTAGCCTTGAGTATTGCCCAAAAGCAGACGATAAGGTCAAGAAAAAAACGGTAGCAGCGTTGACGGTAAAAGCTCAAGCTGTAGCGGAAGGGGCATCGTAAAGGAAGTCCTGAGACTTAGTGTGGTAAATTGCCTAGTTGACTTGCTGCAGTCTGGAAAATGTTTCTTGTAATAAGTCAGGAAAAAGTTGACGGAAACACTTGGTTACTTGGATAATATTCATTCAGGGTTGCAATGATGGATGTGGAGCATAAATGACCGTTGAGACTTTTGACCCAAATGAAACTGTTGCCATCAACTTTTCAGCTGCTGCAGCCGCTAAGGTGAAAGACTTAATTGAAGAGGAAGGTAATGATCAACTGAAACTGCGTGTCTTTGTGACGGGCGGTGGTTGCTCAGGCTTTCAGTATGGTTTTACCTTTGAAGAAGATATGGCTGATGATGATACTCAGGTTGAGCGTGATGGTGTGCTGCTTGTAGTGGACCCTTTGAGTTTTCAGTATCTGGTTGGTGCTGAAGTTGACTATCAAGAAGGTCTGGAAGGCTCACGATTTGTGGTCAATAATCCAAACGCAGCGACTACCTGTGGTTGTGGTTCATCTTTCTCTATATAGAATTTAGTGTAACTTGCTTCTCTCTTCTAAACAGAGCATAACAAAAGAGAGCATACCCTATGCTCTCTTTTGTTATGTACGCCTGATAAGTGAAATAAATGTCATTCTTCCCTAACGGCTAAGGCAATGGGCTTCAGGGGTAATAAACCGCACCTAATACTCTAGGTCCTTTAGCATTGGTAACGCTAGGGATGTTTCCTGTTTTATGATTTAGCGTTTGTTTTGCCAGCCAAGCAAAAGCAATGGCTTCCAACCAATTGGCAGGGAGACCTTGTTCATCTGTTGTATATGCTTGATAGCCGATAGGTAATTCTTGGGAAAAAATATTTAGCAAAAATTTGTTGTAAGCACCACCACCACAAATAAAAATATCACCAGGGCCTATACCGTACTGTTGGATTGCTCCAATAATACTTTTGACCGTTAAATAAGTGAGAGTAGTTTGTACATCATTAGCACTATCTTTTGAATAATCACGTAAGTATTGATTAAGCCAAGAAGTATTGAAATGCTCCCGACCAGTGCTTTTGGGAGGAGGGGTGTCGAAGTAAGCGTCCTGCAAAAAGTGGCTTAAAAGTTCTGGAATGCACTGACCAGATAATGCCCACTGCCCATCTTTATCAAAGTTTAGGCCTAAGTGTTGTGTACACCACTCATCTAATAGCACATTTCCTGGACCAGTATCGAAACCTCGGACATCAAGTTCGGTAGATTTTGTGAGTGGTGGTAACACCGTAACATTTGCCATACCGCCAATATTGACTATATAACGAGTCGTGTCAGGGTGACTGAGGGCATAAGCATGATAGGCAGGAACAAGTGGTGCACCTTCTCCACCTGCAGCAATATCTCTCCGTCGAAAGTCCGCAACTGTGGTGATACCTGTAGATTCAACAATAATATTCGGGTCACCTATTTGGTGGGTAAAGCCTAACTGAGGATAGTGCCGTATAGTTTGCCCATGGCTACCGACAGCTTTAATTTCTGAGCTATTGATATTAGAGCTGCTGAGTAAATCTTTAATGAGTTGAGTACTGAGTAAAGCAATGTCTAAATCAGCTTGCGCTAGCAAGTGCACATCATAGTGTGTTGCATGGCAAAGAGAATGTAGTTGGCGACGAAGAGAGTCGGTATAAGGTTGATGAGCTGAATTTAGAAGTTTGCCTGGTGAAGATGTCAAGTCAACTAGGACGGCATCAAGGCCGTCCAAGCTAGTTCCAGACATTAAGCCAATATATAAGTGGGATTCCATTTACTCTTGTTTCAGTGCTATAGCCGTATTTTCTGCATTTTTAAGCAATGACAGCATACTTTTGGCTTGTTGTTTAAAGTTTGCTAGCTCTTTACGTGCAATCGGCATAGCCTTGGGCAATTTAACTTTTAGTGGATCTTTGTGTACACCACTGACACGGAACTCATAGTGTAAGTGTGGTCCTGTAGCTAGCCCAGTAGCACCAACAGCACCAATCACATCACCTTGCTGAACTCTGGTTCCAACACGAATGCCTTTACCAATACGATTCATATGTGCATAAAGTGTACTGTATTGTTCGCCATGCTGCAGAATAACCACTTTTCCATAACCGCCTTTTCGCCCTGCAAATACCACCTTGCCATTACCTGCAGCACGAATTGGAGTACCCCGAGGGGCTGCATAGTCAACACCTTTATGTGCACGAATACGGTTTAGAACAGGGTGTTTGCGGCCTAGACTAAAGCGAGAACTTATACGTGAAAACTCGACAGGTGTCCGAATAAAGGCTTTGCGCATGCTGCGACCTTCTGGAGAGTAAAAGTCGTTTGCGCCTTCAGAGTCAGTATAGTTAATCGCAGTAAATGTTTCGCCACGATTGCTAAATTCTGCTGCGAGAATGTTGCCATCACCAATTTTTTCGCCATCAAGGTATTTCTCTTCATAAACAACTTTGAAGGAATCCCCTTTACGAATATCGAGAGCAAAGTCGACATCCCATGCAAAAATATTAGCTAATTGCATGGTCATTTTATGAGATAAACCTGCTTTCCGGCTAGCTAGAAAGAGGGAGTGGTTAATTTTGCCTGAAGCGACTTTGGCACGAACATTGGGCTTGAGCTTTATTTTTTCGGCACGATAGCCATTGTCTGTCGCTGTAAATAAAATGCTTTCCAATTTGTTACGGACAAAACGTACTTTCTCTAGTTTGCCATTGAATGAGAATACCTCTAAAGACTGACCTGGCCGGATTTTCGCTAATGATTTTCCTTCTGGACCACTATTAATCAGGCTGTAAAGCTTAGATACGCCTAAACCATGGCGAGAGAAAATGGAAGATAAAGTGTCTCCTGCGTTCACTTTGATTGTAAACCAACTGCCTTGTGTTTGATCGGCTATTTGATGTGCTGGTTTGGGGTGAGGCTGGCTTTGGAGGATAGTGTCTTCTGGTTTAGGGTTTGTTAAAGCGGAAGGTTGGGATACTGATACTGGCAGCATCACGTCATCAGGGTTATCAATACCTAAGTCTACATGAATGGGTTTATCGGCTTCAGTTACCGTATCTACTTGGGTTTTCAAAGCAGGTTTTACAGATGCATCATCCGTTTTTTGTACAGTCGCTATTTGCCCAGTGTTAACGCCTGAGTCTTTAGATATAGGTGTTGTAACAGAAGTTACCGAAACGGTTTGATCAACTGCTTGCTGTGCGGAAACAGTAGTATTGTTGGATGATTCTGTTTTATCTGCTGGAAGAAAGCCAATTGAAAACCCTATCCCTACGGCAAGTGCGCCAGCAATCACCAAATGCTGTCTTGGAAATCGCTGTTTTCCTGTTACTGTTAAATCAGCTTTTTTCATGATGTTCTTACAGCGCCTTGTTCAGTGATAGGTGTAAATGCCCAAAGTATAAACAAATATTCAAATGTGATGTAGTCGAAAAAAGCTTATATCAAAAAGTCTTAATACAACGTAGATCGTTTAATTACTAAAAAATTCCATTAAGTTGTTGAAAATGAAGACTAAAGCGACTTTAGTGCTAAAAAAAACCGTTTGTCGACTTTTCATGGTCGTCATATTTTTTTCATAAACTGCATTATTTATCTGACGAGTAGACGTAAGATGAGACACACCTTTCGTGTTTGATAGGCCAAGTGACTTATTAGGTACTACTAATAATGTATTTATTGTGGAGTAATGAGTCGTTTATTTCTTCTTAATACCTAATGAAACGTTTATTAATTGATATGGTATTTGTCTTGAGTGATCTTACTAAATGAGTAGTTTTCAACATTAGCTAAGTTGAAATACTGAACATTGGTTAAGGCTATGGCTTTATGCGCCTAGGGCCATTAAAATTAGTCGCTTTATTATCAGGCAAGACGGAATATAGGGTTGAATAATGTCTGCGGATCAAAATCCACTGATTGATGATTTAACAAATAGACAGCTGATCGCTCAGATGACGGCTGAGGATCAATTGCATGCTCACTTAAATGAGCAGTCCCGAACTGTCTATTGTGGCTTTGATCCTACTGCTGACAGTTTACACATTGGTAGTCTGGTTCCTCTTTTAGCTTTACGTCGTTTCCAGCTTGCTGGGCACAAACCTGTCGCTTTGGTGGGTGGGGCTACAGGTATGATTGGTGACCCTAGTTTTAAGGCGGCTGAACGTAAGCTCAATACACCTGAAATTATTCAAGAATGGACTGAAAAAATTCGTCAGCAAGTTTCAAGATTTATAGATTTTGATAGTGGGGCTGCACAAGCGCTTGTGGTTAATAACTATGAATGGACAAAGCAGCTTGATGTTCTGACATTTTTACGAGATGTTGGAAAGCATTTTGCCGTGAATATGATGATTAACAAAGAATCTGTTAAGCAACGTATTCAACGTGAAGGAGAAGGTATTTCTTACACTGAGTTTTCATACATGCTGCTGCAGTCATACGACTTCGCTGAACTTTACAAGCAGTATGGTTGTTCCGTGCAGATTGGTGGTAGTGACCAATGGGGTAACATCACGGGTGGTATTGATTTAACACGCCGCCTGCATAATGCGCAGGTTTACGGTCTGACACTACCTTTGATTACTAAATCAGATGGCACTAAGTTTGGTAAAACTGAGGCTGGCACAGTTTGGCTGGATGCAAATAGAACATCACCTTATGCATTTTATCAGTTTTGGATAAATACAGCTGATGCTGATGTATACCGCTTTTTAAAGTATTTCACGTTTCTGCCAGTAGAAAACATTGTGCAAATTGAGTTGGAAGATGGTCAGGCTCAAGGCCCAAAGCAAGCTCAAAAAATACTAGCTCGGGAAGTTACACGTCTAGTGCATGGTGAAGATGGATATAAAGCGGCTGAGCGAATCAGTCAAGCACTTTTCAGTGGAGAGCTTGATGCATTATCAGAAAGCGACTTATTACAGTTAAAGCAAGATGGTCTTCCTTCCACTTTGCTTAATGAAGCAGAGCTTAAAGACAAATCACTTATCCAGTTGTGTGTAGAGGGTGAGCTTGCTAGCTCAGGTAAACCGGTTAAAGATGCGTTAGGACGAAAAGCTATTCTGGTTAACGGTCGTCCTCTGACAATGGAAGACAACATGAAAGCTGAAGAAGTCTTCTCTGAGAGGTATGCCTTGTATGGCCGCTTCTTTATTATGCGTATGGGTAAGAAGAAGTATCACTTATTTGAGTGTGCTTGCTGAGTTAGTTTGGCTTATAGCAATACACATTGTCTTTGTTAAAAGCTTTATTGCTAGGGTGTTTTTTTATTAGTTACTTCGAATTATCAACAGTATATTGCTATGAAAAAAATGCCTTAGAAACTTCACAGAGTTTCTTGCTTGATAAGTTTTAGTATTTATACTTATAAATTACCAGCAGAAAGGAGTTGACCTTTCAGGTGAGCTCCTTATAATGCGCCCTCACTTCAGCGGTAACGCTTTTCAAGTCCCCGACGCCCAGAGGGTTTCACCGATACAGACGGTGATTAAGCCTCTTTTGATGTGCGTCAAACGTCGTTCAGTAGGATGATGAAAAAGAGGGGGTTGACAAGGTTATCGAAAGCGCTAGAATGCGCGGCCGCTGAGAGGCGGGTTGGGTTGTGATTGAGGTTGAAATAAAATTCAACGTGCAGCTTGACAAAACAAGGCGAGGCAGTAGAATAGCCGGCCTTGGTTGAGACCAGCGCTTAACCAAAGTTCTTTAACAAATGATCAAGTAATTCGTGTGGGT
>NZ_AUAF01000105.1 GCF_000428585.1 Zooshikella ganghwensis DSM 15267
AACATCAACACCACATCAAATGGTTTACGTCCCGCTTGGCTTTCTCGGGACTTTTGACGAACTTTATTCAATGTCGCCCTAAAGCGCTCCCAATCAATCAAGGCGCTAAGACTCACCAATGGGTCACGCTCATTCAGCTTGTTATAACGATCTTTCAGATCAAAAAAACCTGGTTGCACCATTTTGCTAGCACTCGTTTCTTATTACTCAGCTGCTATGTATTATACATCAATAAGAATTTTTAGAGGTGCCCTTTATTGTGCGAAAATTATTCCGAGTGATTCCTTGTGAAGAGTCACCTGAACGTAATGCGCTAAAAAAAAGTGAAGGATAGTTTTATTTTAAAAAGAATAAAATGAATGATCTATAATATTAAAATTAAGCTCTACTAAGTAGTGAATTTAGTTGTAAGTAAAGGTTTACTGTCATGAATAAGAATTATGTAGGTTCATTGGCAGTGCTTATTACAGCACAGTTGTGTACAACCCCATTATTTGCCAGTAAGTCTCACTATGGAGAGCGGTTTTGCGAGTATGAAACGATTACCTGCTACCGTGTAAAACGAGGTGACAGCTGGCACTCTCTTTTTCCTGATTCAACGCGGCGAGATTTAATTCAGCGGTTTAACCGAATGAATGTAAGACTGCGCCCTGGAATGAAACTTGCCGTTCCCAATGAGCTTCATTCAATGACACTCATGGATATTTCACCATTTAAAGCTCAAATTCCTGATTCAGGCGAAAAAATGATTGTGGTTAATTTAGATGTATTAGCCTGGGGAGCTTATGATGAGGGAGGAAGTTTAGTCCACTGGGGACCTCTGTCAGGAGGTAAAGATTGGTGTCCTGATGTAAAACGTCCTTGTCGAACAGTGACAGGAACTTATTCGATACAGCGTAAATTAGGTTCTCGTTGCAAATCTTCCAAGTATCCTTTAGGAAAAGGTGGGGCGCCAATGCCTTACTGTATGTTCTTTTTCCGTGGCTTTGCACTTCATGGCTCACCTTATGTGCCAGGATATAATGCAAGCCATGGTTGTGTTCGTTTATTTCCTGAGGATGCTCGGTGGATTAACCAGGAATTTGTAGATTTACCATCATCTCCGCTTGGAGGGACAAGGGTCATTGTCGAGCGTTCTTAATAAGAAGATAAAAAAAGGCCAGCGGATAAGCTGGCTTTTTTTTTATTCTGGGTGCTGATTGTATTAGTGCTTTTACCGTCATAACAGTGATATTCAAATAGTGTTAACAGGCACTAGCTTGGATTTTCAGGAGGGACTTCCTCTATTGAGGGTGGAGTCACTGCATCTGTGCCTTTTTGGGAATTCAGGTAAGTTATTTCTGAGTCATCAATAATCGTAGTATTGCCTGATATGTTATCTATTGTCACAGTATACACACCTGCAGCAGTTGCTACGGTCATATAGGTTTGTTGAGAGCCACGACTGATAGATACGGTTTCAAAGCTTTCTCCGTTTACTTTCTGGCCAGTCCATACATTTACATCATCAATAGCATTTCGTGTACTGGTGAGTTTCATATCAACCACATCGTTAATATGGGGCAATGGTAAAGAGAGCGTTTGGCCAACAGCAAAGTTTTCAATCACGCCTGTATTTATTTGCGCATGAGCAACGTGTAACCCATTTTCTTCAACAATAGGATTTTGCTCGTCAAGTTCCCAGGCCTTTATGGGACCGTAATCAACTGAACCTTTTTGCATAAGTGCTGCATCTATTTCCGCTACATTAATGGGTTTTTGATCTTTTAAATTTTGTTCAGGTGTTGTTGCCGCAGCCGTAATTTGCTCTGATGCTGGAGTTTGTGATGGCTGTGTTTGTGATGATTGTGTGGTTTGTTCTTTCGGTTCTGGTGTTTGAGCAACAGGTTTAGGGATTGCTCCGTCGTCACTGGGTTGATAAAAAATGATAACGGCAATTGCTCCAACAATTAAGGCAACAACGGCGGTGGTTAAATGCTTGGTCATGGTAGCACCTCTAAAACGATGAAAATCTTTATGGGTAGCTTTTCTTTTCTATGTGGCGTGCAGAAACAGGTGAGCTTAGTTTAATCAAATCGGTAAAGAGTGCTTCGCCTACTGCTATTTAAAAGATACTTGAAAACAGTATAGTCGAATATAACAGTAAATAATTTTTAGATTTGTAGCGTAAAATAATTTTTCAGTATTTGAATTTTATTGGTTATAAAAAAAGGGGCATTATATGCCCCTTTTTATAAGCTTATTGCTTCTCTAAGACTTTGACATTATCGATATTAAATTTAATACCGGATTTAGGTCCAAAGAAGAAGAGTTTTTCGTAGCGAATTTGGCCTACGGGTTTGAAGGAAATGTCGCCACTAATAGCTTGCCATTGACCGGCAGCTGTTGGTTGACGTTTGATAACAACCCAGTGATGGCCAGCATCGTCGATGTAGTACAATCTCATATCGGCATATTGAGTACCTGTAGCGGCTGAATCAAGTCGGAAGTCTGCAGATACTGTGTAAGTTTTGCCTGATTTAATGATACCTTTGACATCGTACAGTGCGCCAGAGTACCAGTAAGGGCGGTAGGTAACGGCTAAGCTGTAAGAACCTTCTCCTGCCGAAATGGGTGCTAACTGAATTGAGCTTCGGAAAGCCGCACCCCAACTCTGTAAACCATTTTCAAAGTTACTGTAGAGTAATGAGGTAGGAACAACAGGTTTTGGCTGCTCACTAGACTTGGTCAACTTAACTTCGTCTATCAGCAGTCCAGCATCATTATAAGGTGTGTGAATGAATAAATAAGCTGTCTTTAACTCTGTTAATGTTGAGGTTTTTTCAACATTAATCCGCTCAGAAATAACCGTAAATTCCTGGTCTGTAACAGATGCTACTTTAATCGTTTTATAACGCTGACCAGGTATTACTAAAAAGATCTGAACATCTCGACGTACGTTATTCGCGCTATCAATTTTGACTTTAGCTGAAAAGTCGTAGTTAGTATTAAGCTCTAAACCTTCAATAGGTTGATAAGCACCATTACTGTATCGACCATTGCTGGCACGTAAGACATTATCAATACAGTCGTGAGTGATTTCAGCAATTTCTAGTTGACCGCCATAGGTAGTTCCCCAGTAGCGGGTAGTATTTTCATTAAAGTCGCCATCTTTAACAAAGTTATCAGTAACAGGCTGTTTTTTACAGGCTGTTTTGGTAACGGTTGTTTGTGTTGTGGTTGTTTCAGTAGTCGTTTCTTTGGTTGTTTCTGTTTTTGTCTCTGAAGTGGTTTCAGTTGTTGTTTCTGTAGTTGTAGAGGAGGTTTCATCAACCACTTTGGTTGGCATAAAGTCAGCCAGCTGAACAGCTAGACGGTTAAGTGCTTCTGCAGCGTTTGCCGCTTTACTGTCGGTGATGGGTTTACCACAGGCTAAGCCTTTACATGCATAAACATCGGGATTAGAAAAATACTGTACGCGAGGTACATAGCTACCGCTGGAGTAAGCTGACTGGTAGGCCATAGTTGTGACAAAGATATTATTTTCACCGTGGCCGCGTGCCCAATCGTAGACACCGCCTTTGCTACCTTGTGCATAAGAGTGGCTAAGACTCATATTATGCCCTAATTCATGAGCATAAGAGCTGGTACATTGAATATTTACCCAGTTGAAAGCATAAGATTTGGCATAGCTATAAAGCTTATTGGTTTTTTCATCGCCTTGGGCTACATAACCTAAACCACAGTAACCAGATGCAGGGCCAACTAGAGAGACAAAGTCAGCACCGTATTGAGCACGAAGTGAGGCAACATACTCGCTGTTTTTTAATTTCTCCAGGTCACCATCACCGATAACGTCGCCAAAACCTTCACTAGCAGGCAATGCGCTGTGGTGTACTAAGCGTAACCGCATATTAATTTTACTATTGATATAGCTTTGGTTGGCATACTCAACCAAGGCATTAAGACGGGCAGCCATATCGTTTTTATTTGCAGTATTGGCGGTGTATACGGCCATTACATCAATGACAACAGGTTCAGCAATAGCAACGGTTGCTGCCGACGCTGCTGCAAAAACCACTGGACTTAGCAGAGCCTTACCAAGTGCGTTCATAATTATCCTCTTTTCCCTAATCTAACGTCGCTAACTTGATTTTGTGATTTGTTTATTTTTAAAAAATAAACAGCAAAACCATATATTTGGTGCGTAGGATTTAATGGTAGTGTTGGCAATACAGCCTTGTTTTAATTTATTGACGCTGAGTTGTGGAAGAGAAATTTACCTCATTGAAACATTGGTATGACTTGAAGTTTGTCACAAAAAAACTTTGTTCGTGAAGTAAATCAATGTAATAAAGATAAACGGTTAACTAAAAATATGTATTTTTTATCTTATTTATAGTGAGATATTAGTTGCGTTGATGATGGTGATTGATTTAGAGGTACCCTTTAGTCATTCTTCGCTAATCAAATTTATTGGTTGGTTTGGAATTGATTTTAATTAATAGCAAAAGGTAATAGAAAATAGTTTTTGTCTGAAAATACGCTGCGAAAAATAAAAAAGGAGAAACGTAAAAAGTTTCTCCAAATAACAATTAGAAGATAAAGGTCTGATTTAGTGGGCGGTCGGCAGCTGAAAAAAAAACTCTGCGACTTGCCTGGTTTGGTTAGCAATTCTTTCATACCCAACGTGCTGACAGTCAGCGATGGCTTTTATGACCTCAGGTAAAAATGCGGGTTCGTTACGTCGGGATTTTGGTTTGGGAGAAAGTATTCTGGGCAAAAGGTAAGGTGCATCCGTTTCAACCATCAGCCGATTGCTAGGAATGCTGGGTATAAGCTCCAGTAGGTGTTGCCCTCGGCGTTCATCACAAATCCAGCCTGTTAAACCAATATGTAAATCTAAGTCCAAGTAGTTATACAAGGCCTGCATATGTCCAGTAAAACAATGAATCACAGCATTAGTAAGGTAATCTCGATAATCTTTAAGAATGGCTTGCATTCTCTGATCAGCATCTCGCTCGTGTAAAAAAACAGGCAGTTTTAATTCACAGGCAAGCTCTAGTTGTTGAATAAATACTTTTTCTTGTTGAGGGCGGGGAGAAAAGTCACGGTTAAAATCCAATCCCATCTCCCCCAAAGCAACTGCTTTTTTATCCATTGCCAGTGAGCGCAGTTGATCCATGCTTTGAGCGTTGGCCTGTTTTGCATCGTGTGGGTGAATGCCTACAGTGGCGAAACATACATCATCATATTGGTTGGCAAGCTCTAGGGCTTTCTCACTGCCATTGACTGAAGTGCCAGTAATAATCAGCGTATTCACACCAGCTTGTTTTGCTCTTGAGAGGACATCCTCTCTATCGTTATTAAAAGATTTATCCGCAAGGTTGACACCAATATCAATCAAAGTAGGTGATGATGCTTCCACAGTTGAAAAGACCTCTTTTGTATTAAGAAACTTTACATGCGGGCATTTTTATACGAAGGCTCTTTTTATAAAAGCTTTTGTACGAATGTTTATGGCTGACTTATTTTGTACGCTTAAAGATATGGGTTAATTTCAGCCAATCCCACATGTAAAGTGCATCAATATAATGAAGAATAAGCTTACAGCTTTTGCAGTTGGTGTGCAGCACTTAAGCTGGCAAGGTAGGCATCACGCACAATAAAATCGCTAATGTTAAGTTGAAGTAGCCGTCCCCAGTTTATTTTTTGCCAGGCCGCCTGCTCGTATAATATGGTGGTTGATAAGATAAACCCCATGGTGCCTTTAAAGTGTAAGGCTGCGTCGATATGTTCAGTGGGTAGGGCGAGACTGGATAAAACACTTTCTAATGTTTGATCAAAAAAAGCATCAAGCATTGATAACAAACCGACGAGAAAATACTGTGAAGGATCACAGCCTTTAATGTGTCGTGACATAAGCTGACACATTAACGCTCGCTGTAGAGCCAGCACAATAAGCTCATTAGGTTTATCGACCAGCGTACTAAGTTTAAGCATGATGACCAGGTTGCGTATTTGAGTAATCCCCAACATGGTGATGGCTTGCTTAATACTTTCAACGGTTCTTGTACGGCGATAATAGGCTGAGTTGACAAGCCTTAAGATTTTGATCGCAATGGTAGGATCTTTATCGATAATGGACTCTAACTCTGATACCTCTACATCAGGATTCTGCAGTTTAGCTAATAGCTGCATCACGATCGCTTTGTTGGACTCAAGCCGGTGACCATGAATTTGTTCTGGCTTACATAAAAAATACCCTTGGAATAAATCAAAGCCAGCATCTCGGCAAAAGCTAAGCATACCGTAAGTTTCAACTTTTTCTGCCAGGGTTTTTACATTAAACGCTTTTAATTCAGCCAAGAGCTGGGGAATATCTTCTTTGGGGGTATCCAGCACATCAATTTTTACAATATCAACATAGGGTAGGACGGAAGGTTTATCTTCACTGTGCTGATAGTCATCAAGAGCAATGGTGTAACCATCATTATGAAGCTGTTTTACGGCAGCAACCGTTTGCTCGTCAAAGATAATATCTTCTAGCACCTCAATGACAAAACGGCTTTTATCAAGTGCTGGTGGGTTGAACAAAAGTTGATGAGTGAAGTTGATATAGGCAGGAACCTCACCAATAACATCATCTAACTGTAAAGAGCCAATAACATTATCCAACAGGTTTGAAGTGGCGGCATCCCCATCTTCAAAAATGGCTTGATAGTCATTTTGATCTCTAAACAGTAACTCATAGGCTTTGACTTTTTTTTGTGTGTCAAAGATGGGTTGACGAGCCAATAGAATTGTTTTTTCAGCCATGATTTTTAATAAAAATTAAGCTACTGGGGCTTCCTTGATCTTTCTCTAGTCTAGTTGAAGGAGCCTAGCTTGGGTAGGCTAAGAAGCTAGCGGGCTATGCAGGGAAAGGTGGAGACAATAAAGAGGGCTTCACTAACAGGCATAGTGATCGCCTATTAGTGAAGTTTGACGTTGAGCCTATGATGAATGATGAGCTGGTTGCGCGACTAGTTCATCCGCCTCTTTGTCTTCCTGATGCTTTCTTGCAAAGAAGGTATACATTGTAGGGACAATGTATAAGGTGAATAGAGTACCAACTGTCATACCCGTGGCTATCACTAAGCCAATATTGAAGCGGCTAATGGCTCCAGCCCCATCAGCCAGAACCAGTGGCACAACACCAAGAACCATTGCACCTGTGGTCATAAGCACTGGACGTAACCGGATGGCGGTCGCTTCCAGTACAGCCTGTTGAACACTGTATCCTCGCTCTTTTTGCAATTGATTAGCAAATTCAACAATCAGAATACCGTGTTTGCTGATCAGTCCAATAAGTGTCACCAAGCCAATTTGGGTGTAAATATTCATGGTACTGACACCTAAGAATAGCGGAACCAGTGCACCAAAGATTGACATGGGCACGCTGATCAGTACCACGAAAGGATCGCGAAAGCTTTCAAACTGTGCAGCGAGAACCAGATAAATCACAATTAATGCAAAGACAAAAGTGATTAATAATGCACTGCCTTCTTGCATGAACTGCCGAGATACTCCCGAGTAATCGCGACCAAAGCCTTGGGGAAAGACTTTATCTGCAGTTTCATTCAGAAATGCCAGGGCATCACCCAAGGCAACACCAGGCATGACAATACCTTGAATTGTTGCAGCATTAAGTTGTTGGAATTGTTTAAGCTGGTTAGGCTTACTGATTTTTTTAGTGGAAATAACCGTACTCAGAGGAACCAGATCATTCTGCTGGTTTCTGACGTAATAACGCTTCAGCCAGCTTGGATCAATACGTGATAAGGCTTCGGCTTGAGGAATGACTTTGTAGCTGCGTCCATCAAGGGTAAAACGGTTGACCCGACCTTCACCCAGCATGGTTGCTAAGGCATTACCTATAGCGGCCATACTTATTCCTAGCCGGGCGGCTTTATCCCGATCAATCCAGACTTGCCATTCTGGCTTATCGAATTTCAGGTCACTGGTGATCATCATGAATTTGCCGCTTTTTCTCGCTTCAGCAAGTACCCGCTCTGTAACCTGATGCAGTGTTCGGTAGTCTGCCGTCGTATTGACGATAAACTGGACGGGTAAACCATCACCTGATCCAGGTAGTGGCGGCATATTGAATGAAAAGATTTGTAAGCCAGCAATATCATTTAATTTTTGTTGTAACTGTGGCTGTATTTCAAGCTGGCTGCGTTCACGCTCATCCCAAGGCTTGAGAATCATACCGGCAATGGAATTATTCACGCCGCCCATGCCATTGACCAAAAAGGAGCTATCATACTCGGGAAATGAGTTAAAAATAGACTCAAACTGTTTAGTGTAGGCATTCATATAATCGATATTGGCATATTGAGGGGAAGATGAAGAAATAAACACCACGCCTTCATCTTCATTTGGTGCAAGCTCACTTTCAATAAATAAAAACATGACAGGTAAACTGCACAAAATGACAATTGCAAATACCACTGTGGGGGCACGGTACTGTAAAACACTGGCTAATGAACGTTGAAAACGCTGCTTAAGTTTATCGAAGAGTTTATCTAATTTAGCGGCTAATTTACTTTCGTGACTGGCATCCTGTAATAACTTGGAGCACATCATGGGGGATAGTGTCAGTGCGATAATACCTGAAATAATAACAGCACCTGCCAGCGTGAAGGCAAACTCTGTAAATAATTTCCCCGTAAGCCCTCCTAGGAAACCAATAGGTGCATAGACTGCTGCCAACGTAATTGTCATGGCAACGACAGGCATGGCAATTTCTCGAGCACCTAAAATGGCTGCTTTATAGGGGCTTAATCCCTCTTCAATATGGCGGTGAATATTTTCCAGTACGACAATCGCATCATCTACTACTAAGCCAATTGCCAGTACCATGGCGAGTAAGGTAAGTAGGTTAATCGAGTAACCCATGACCAGCATAAAAAATAAAACACCTACCATGGATAAGGGGATGGTTACCACCGGAATAATCACTGAACGTAACGCACCTAAAAATAGGAAAACAACAAAAATAACAATAACCGTTGCTTCGATCAGCGTTTTGACTACCTCATTAATAGATGCCTCAATAAAACGAGTGGCGTCATAGACAATATCTGCTTTTAAGGCAGAAGGCAGTTGTTTTTTGACTTCAGGTAGTTTGTTTCGTACCCGCTGAATGACTTCCAGAGGATTGGCAGAAGGCGTTGAGCTAATCGCCATGTAGACGGACTGAATACCATTAAAGGCAACATAGGAATCAAAGCTTTCTGCCGATAGCTCAACTCGTGCCACGTCTTTAACACGTACCAGTGCATCTTCACGGCTGGCAATAACGATGTTGCCAAAGGCTGTAGGTGAGGTTAAATCTGTTTTAGCATTAACCCCTGTAACAATAAACTCACCTTTTGTTTCCCCTGCAGCAGACAGGAAATTATTGGTGCGGATGGCTTGATTAATATCTTCACTGGTAATCCCATGAGCTGCCATTTTTACTGGGTCTAACCAAATACGCATGGCAAAGGTTTTTTTACCTAATATTTCTGCTTCAGCGACACCTTCAATGGTAGCTAATTTGGGTTGTACGACACGTGTGAGATAATCGGTAACTTGCTCGTTATTCATTTCCTCGCTGTAAAAACTCATATAGAGCAATGCGGTGCCTCTTGCTGACTCTTTGGCGACCACTGGTTTATCAGCATCTTCTGGCAGTTCATTTTGAACTTCAGCTACTTTGGCCATTATTTCAGTTAATGCAGCGTTGGCATCATAACCTAAAATAAGGTTAGCTTTAACTGAAGATACGCTTTGCTGGCTGCTTGAAGTGATGTAATCAATGCCCTCAGCACTGGCAATGGCCTGTTGGATTGGGGTAGTAATAAAGCCCTGAATAACATCACTGCTGGCACCTGCATAAGTGGTAGTAATGCTAATCACTGCATTCTCAAGTTTAGGGTATTGACGAATGCTGAGGGTTTCAAATGCTTTAAACCCTAATAATAAAATCATCATACTAACGACAGTGGCCAGCACCGGTCGTTTTATAAAAACATCAGTAAAATGCATGGCGTAGCTCCTGCCTACAACTCAACATCATTATTGATAATGATGCGGGTACCATTATTCAGCTTTAACTGACCAGAAGTGACAACCTGCGCCCCAGCTTCCAGACCACTAAGGACAGCCACTTCACCATTGCGCTCTTCACCGGTTTTGACGTAGTGGCGGGTGACTGTCAGTAAGGGGTTTCCATCTTCAGCCTTGCCTTCTTCTTTAATTAAAAATACCGAGTCGCCATATAAACTGTAAGTAATCGCTGTAAGCGGAACGGTAATGACAGGTTTTGTGGTGGGTAATAAAACACGTAAATTAGCAAACATACCAGGTAACAGTTTATCTTGCTCATTACTGACACTGGCTCGAACTAGCAAATTCCGTGTTTCTTCATTCACCTTTGAGTTAATGGCAATTAATTTTCCTCTGAATACATCTTTATTGTGGGCTTCAACGGTAAACTCTACTGTTTGATCAATGGCTAATTTAGGGAAGTCCTGCTCTGGTAAATTAAAATCGACATATAAAGGGTTAGTGTCCTGAAGTGTAGCAATAGGTGTTCCTGGCGAGACATATTCTCCAAGGTCGACCATACGAATACCAATTTTTCCATTAAAAGGAGCACGAATTGTTTTTTTCGCAATAACGGCCTTGGTGCTTTCGACACTGGCGACGGCTTCTTCTAATGTTGCTTTACTGCGGTCAAAAGTGGTTTGAGGAATGGCCCGCTTTGCCAGCAATGTTCGATCACGTTCGTAATTAATTTTGGCCAGTTTTAGTTGGGCCTCAAAACGTTTCAAGTCTGCTTGCTCAACTTGATCATCAATTTTAATTAAGATTTGACCTTGGGAAACCTCTTCACCGGATTTAAATAGTATTTCTTTAATTGTACCACCCACTTCGGTACTCACTTCTACACCGTTGACAGCGGTGAGTGTACCAATTGAATTTAAATAAGGTTGCCAGTTTTGAGTTTTGGCCTTGTCGGCAGAGACTGTAACGGGGGGAGGGCTGTAATTTGCAAATGCAGCCATGCCTTCGGTAATTTGCTGGTATTTCAGACCAAAAATAGCACCAAATATTATTAATAATATGATAATTACAATCATCATGCGTTTAAACATGAAGAATTCCTTGCTTAAGTGTTAGTGACTTCAATGACCTGAAAACAGGCATACCATGTATAAATAATTTTTAATTTGTCAGGGTTAAAGACCCCATGCTGCCATTGAGTATTTTATACGTAATGTTATGTACGCTTATTAAGGGAAAGAAAGTATTAGTTGTCCATCGCTCTCAGTCTGTTATTTCCTTTGCAATGATTGTTTAGCAACTTTGATGGTAGAAAGACAAAGAAGCCCAGGTAACATTGCAGACTGTGACCATATTCATTACGTATGAATGGGGGTTATGCTGCTCTCTGTTTAAGTTTTTCCAAAATAGCGTATGATGCATGGTTTTCTACCATACTATAACGTATGTTTTTATTTTCATGCAATCATTCTTGCAAGCACAGCATGTTCGTTCGGTATTTGAGTAACTGGATAAATAAGGTATGACTAAAGCGACTCATGAAGACTGGCTGTATGCCGGGTTTCGAATTTTGGTGAAAAAAGGGCATAACCAACTGACAATTGATAATTTATTATTGTTGCTTGGAGTGACGAAAGGCTCATTTTACCATCACTTCAAGAGTCGTCAGGATTTTACCGAACAGCTATTAGGTTATTGGCGGGAGCATATCGCTACCCGTGCTATTCGAGAGTTACAACTACGCCACTTGGCTCCTCTGGCTTGCTTAGATGAAGTGCTGGTGAGTGTTGCGAGCAGTCGAGATGTAGGAACAGTGATACCACAGCTTCAAGGGATTGATGCATTAGTGCTGGAGATGGCTATACGGGCTTGGGCTCAGCACTGTAGTTATGCTGCAAATCACCAGCAAAGTGTTGATCAGGAGCGAATGGCATTTTTAAATCACATGTTTTGTCAACTGGTCAAGGATCAGACGCTGGCTAAAAGTTTTAGCTGGCTGCTAATGTTAACCTGTGTTGGTGAAAAGCATGTGCCTATTCAAATTAGCAAGCAACAGTTTCGTCAGGTTTTATTATTAATTCGTCAACTTGTAGTCGAGCAGTCAGTTGATAATGTAGGTTAGCAAAACGGCTATTGCAGCCTTGCGGTGTAGCAAGCTGTTATCTGCTAACTACCTAGGCTTGAGGTAAGTTATAAATTAATTATAAGTTATCAATTAATTAAGGGAGGGCAGGCGGCTGATATGACAGAGTTAACCTTCAAAATAAACAAACTCAAGCAGCAGATTGCAGAATGTGAACGAAAAGCCCGAGAGTATGAGCAGCAGGCTCGTGAGATAACCGTTTATCAGCACTTTGATAACCGACGGGTAAGTATGCTTAAGCAAAAAGCAAGGGCTGAACGGCGTAAGGCGGAACAGTTAAAGCATGAGTATGCACAGTTAAAGTCATAATGCAGTGATAACCTGGGCCTGAACTGGTAGGCTGTCTTGGTAAGCGTATTAAGTAGCAGTAATAGAAGGGGGCTGAATGGTATGTCATATTGTATTGTTGAAATGTAAATCTGCAATTACCGAGCAGGAAACATTGCAACTCGAAAGCGCTCTGGTGAGTCTAGAGGGTAAGATACCTGGTTTACGACAAGTGATTTTTAATAAAAACATCAGTCCGGAAGGTAAACAGCAAGGTTTTACTCATGGTTTCTATATGATGTTTGAGAATTTGGCTGCACGTGATGTGTATTTGACTCACCCTGAGCATCAACAAGTGAAGCCATTTATTCGGCAGGTATTGGCTGATGAGCCAGAGGCAATTCTGGTCATTGATCTTTGAGCATCAGATATACATGAAAAATGATGATGGAAAATAGCTAGCAGCTGTCGTCTATTGGCTCACTGAAACACCTTCAGTATCTTCTCCTATAAAGCGATAGCCAATTCCTGGCTCTGTTTCGATAAAGCGAGGCTCTATAGGATTGTCTTGCAGCTTTTGCCTGAGTCGTGCAATAAAAATGCGTAAGTAATGAGTGTCATGAATATGGTGCTCCCCCCAAAGTTCCTTAAGTAAAAACTGTTGAGTTACTAAGCGACCTTGGTGATTAAGCAGGGTTTGTAGTAGTGCAAACTCTTTTTTTGATAGGTGGACAGGCTGATCATCAACCAGTACTTTTCGAGAAGCAAAGTTTATGTAGAGGCCCTGCTGCTGATATTCAACAGTGGGTGTTGATACGTTGGCAAAACACTGCAGTAAATTTTTGACTCGGGCAAGAAACTCTTTAATACCAAACGGCTTTTCCACATAATCATTGCCGCCATGATCAAAGGCCATGACTTTTTCATGCTCCTGGTTTCTTACAGACAAAACCAGTATTGGTTGTTGAGCAAACTGTCGTATTTCTTGCAACACATGCTGTCCGTCCATGTCTGGTAAGCCTAAATCGAGCACGATTAAATCTGGCTGCTCTGTCGCCACAAGATTAATACCTTGTTGTCCGGTTTCAGCTTCAATAATTTCATATTGCTGAGATTGTAAGCTGATACGTAAAAAGCGGCGTATCTGAGGTTCGTCATCAATGATCAGAATCCGTGCCATCGACAGGCTCCTCTATTGGCTGTTGAGTGGGGAGAGGAATATGAAAGACAAAGGTTGCACCTGTGTTAGGGGCAGATGATGCTGTGACTTCAATGAATCCGCCATGGGCGCGAAGAATACTTTGACTGATGGCTAGTCCTAAACCGGTACCAGGAGGCTTACAATCCCCTCTGCTTACGGTATAAAACATATCGAAAATTTGTTCTCGCTCATCTTCAGGGATACCTGGTCCTTCGTCTATTACGCTCAGGAGCAATGTATCCTCTTGCTGGGCTGTTTGCAGCTCAATTACTCCATCCTTAGGGGTGAATTTAATGGCATTTTCGACAACATTAAATAGTGCTTGCTCAATTAGAGCGGGATGAACATAAAGCAGTGGTGTTGGCTGCACACCTGTGACATGAATATATTGGTGCTGTAAGAGGGGCTTGCTGCGCTTGAGAGTGACATTAATAATATCTTCTATTGTGACCCAGTCTCTTTCCAGTTTTAATTCACCGTGTCCTAGCCGGGTCATATCCAGTAAATTCTGAACATAGCGGTTTAAGCGCTTAGCTTCTTCTAATATAGCTGTCAGCAGCTCTTGCTGGTCATCTACACTGAGTTGCTGATGAAAGGCTTGTAAGGTACTTACTGAGCCAATCATAGTGGCCAGTGGAGTTCGTAAGTCATGAGAGACTGAAGACAGTAGGGCTGACCGCAGCATCTCCCGTTCATTATTCATTTTTTCTTGTTGCAGGCTATTCATCAGCGCACATTGGCGAAGTGCTTGCTCAGCTTGTTGGACAAAGGTGTGAATAAGTATGGTGCTTGGAGGAAAAGGGGATGCTTCTGTTTTGGCAGAGAGCATGAGTACGGAAATGACACTATCACCCTGTACTGGAAAAAATAAATATGGGCTTTGGCTAAAACTAGAGGCACCAGCTCCACAAGGTTGAGCGTGCTGCGCAGTACTTTGAAAAGCACTCAGGGCGGCAGGCTCCAGTGGAGGAAGGCTATCAGGTGGATAATGTTGGCAGTTGACGTTGAGTACTTGGTTAATATGTTGACATAAACAATCCAGCACAGCTTGCTGTGATAGGCAAGACGACAACTGTTGGGCAAGCTGGAGTTGATGATGAAGCATTTTGTCATTGCTATGTAATAGCTGCATTTGTTGTCGAAGACGCCCACCAATTCGTCCAACCACGAGTGCAATCAGTAGAAAAAAACAGACTGTGAGGATTTCTTCCTGATGAATCATTTCAAGGGTAAAACGTGGACTCATAAAAAAGAAGTTGTACGTCAAGAAGCTTATGAGTGAACACAAAATGGCAGGTGTGGTGTGGGTGTGAAGCGCCGTGAGTAACACTGCCGTTAAATATATGAGTGAAACGTTCGCAATGGGCAGGTAGCTAGCCACAGCCGCGGCCAACACTGTGGCTAAAATGGGGGTGGTTAATGCTAGCCAGTAAGGATGGCTTAACCACTGGGGAGGAAACAGGTTCATAGTTAGCGTCGCCAAAAATCTCGAGAAAATACCACCAGCACACTGAGTAACTCTAGTCGACCAAGAATCATGGCAATGGCTAATAACCATTTAGCACCTACTGGTAAACTCGCAAAATTGCCAGCAGGGCCAATGGTATCACCAAGTCCGGGACCCACATTGGTCAGCGCTGTAATAGAACCCGTTAGGCTGGTCATCAGATCAACTCCCAGTAAGCACAGCAAAATGGTAAATACAGCAATGGATAGGAAAAAGATAAAAGCAAAAGCAACTGCTGAGGCAATAATGTCATCACTGAGTTTGCGGTTGTTGTAACGTCGGCTGACGATCGCATAAGGATGAACAAGCTTACGTAACTGTTCACGGACTAAACACCATGAAATCTGAAAACGGAAAATTTTCACACCACCGCTGGTAGACCCTGAGCAACCTCCAATAAACGTGATAATAAAGAAAATAGCGATTGGGAATTCTCCCCAAAGGGTATAGTCCGTAGATGCGTAGCCCGTTGTGGTGATGATTGATACCACATTAAATGTCGTGACGGTAATGGCTTGAAAAAAGTCAGTGTCAGTTTGCTGAGCTAAAAAAACAGCTAGCATCACTGATGGTACGGCAAAGCTGATAAATAAACCTTTTATTTGTTGGTCATTTAACAGTTGAATATCATGACTATGCCAAAACCTTACCAGAATAGTAAAAGGTAGCGCCCCGCATGCCATGAACAAGGTGCTAATCCATAAAATGCTGGGGGCGGTAAATTGCCCCATAGACTGATCAGAGGTGGAGAAACCACCTGTTGAGATGGTAGTCATTGCATGGTTGAGTGCATTAAACCAGTCCATGCCCACTAACCGATAACAGAGCACACAGATTACGGTGAGTGTTAAGTACAACAGTACGATAGTTTTTGCGACTTCACGAAACTGTGGAAGGGCTTTATCAGACCAGTCAGAAGACTCTGTTTGGAATAACCGCATCCCTCCAACCCTTAGAAAAGGTAAAATAGCGACCGCCATACCAATAATGCCAATTCCTCCCAGCCATTGCAGAATGGAACGCCAAAGTAAAATATCGCGAGGCATACCATCTAAACCACTGATGACCGTTGAGCCAGTGGTGGTAATGCCTGATATGGTTTCAAAAATGGCGTCTGTGACAGTGAGTCCTTGCTCAACCAAAATGAGAGGCAGAGACGCAAACGTACTCACTACAACCCAGCTAAAAACCGTTAACAGAAAGAGCTGGTTTGGGTTCAGGCGATTGATAGGGGTACGGCAAACACCCATCGCAAGCGTGCCACAGCCTGCTGTTATGGCTGAGCACATGATAAACACTTTCCAGTCCTGACTTCCTGCCAACAAGACTATGGGCATCAGCATTAAGGCTGCGAGGAGTAGTAAAACAATACCAATGATACGAATAACAGGCTTGGCAAATGACATCGTTAATCCTGTGTTTTTCAGGTCCAGTGCTGTCATTGACAACGAAGACAAATTCTCTGTTGACTGCAAATCATCATACAGAGCATCAGATGCACTTGGTTAGGTTACAGGCTGCATAAAATAATCAATTTTCCCGTAAAAAAAACAGCCATTTTTTGGCTAATGTCCGTAAACAAAGCGTAAATATTTACCTAAAGCGAAGGATTTTTTAGGGGCGGCAGTCAAGCGATGAAGCCCTGGGAGCTTATATTAACGCGATGCTCGACTTTTATTAGTTTGAAATGACAACCCCTGACCCCAACCTTTGTTTTGCCGAAACAAATTCAAAGGGACAGGGGATGTCAGTAGAAGAGTTTATCATAGCAGTTTATTGCTGGGTTGATGATACCTTTAATGATTTACTTAAAGGCCAGCGATTACGTGAACGAGGGACTATGCCTTCCCTTTCTGATCCTGAAGTGATTGCAATGGAGCTCATCGGCGAGTTTTTTGGGCTAGATGAAGATACACATATCTGGCGGTATTTTCGCGAACA
>NZ_AUAF01000106.1 GCF_000428585.1 Zooshikella ganghwensis DSM 15267
ATGTGTATCTTCATCTAGCCCAAAAAACTCGCCGATGAGCTCCATTGCAATCACTTCAGGATCAGAAAGGGAAGGCATAGTCCCTCGTTCACGTAATCGCTGGCCTTTAAGTAAATCATTAAAGGTATCATCAACCCAGCAATAAACTGCTATGATAAACTCTTCTACTGACATCCCCTGTCCCTTTGAATTTGTTTCGGCAAAACAAAGGTTGGGGTCAGGGGTTGTCATTTCAAACTAATAAAAGTCGAGCATCGCGTTACTTTATCAATAAATAGGGTTTTATCATCATGGTTGGTCTCAACATATGCTTGAGTTGTTATCACTTTTCTCTTTGCTGCACATGACGTAAGTTGCAGTGTAATTAGGCAGACAAGAAAGGTACAGGAAGATGTAAATAAAAAGTGATTTGTCATATTGTTAGAGTTTGCAAGAGCGTGAATGTACTAATTAGCTGGAATATATACCCAAAACGAAGGTTTTTTAGGGGCGGCCGTCAAGCGATGAAGCCCCAAGAGCTTATATTAATAAGTGACTGGGATGAAGAGTGCTGACAACAAACCCTAAAAATGATTCGTGAAGGGTATAACCATGATTACATAATGAGAGTATCTATTTCGATTTTGTGTAGTCACTTTGTAGTGGGTGTAGCATACTTCACCTGATTATTATTAATATTACCAAAAAATTGAGAAGAAATATCGCTTGAAAAAGGCAGTATTATGACATTTTGAGTAATATTTAAGATATACCCTTCACTTACCATTTTATACGCTCTATCCCCCACGGGTCAGCGAAGCAGTCTTAATATTGAGTAGAGAACTACTATATAGTTATAGCTGGTTTTGTCCCTGTAAACATTAATTCATTACTCGCTACAAAATGGATGAAAAGTGTACAGTTATGCTGAGTAGATTTAAAATGTTTATGGCTTTTATCATGCTTGTATTATTCTTGATGGCTTGGTTTAAGCTGGACTCAAATCCGGATATTGACTCGCCATTAATTTGGCAAGCGCAAATAGCTGCGTTTCAAGAAGAAGATCGTAAACGTCCCCCTAAAATAGGGAGTGTACTGTTTGTTGGTAGCTCTAGTATACGGCTTTGGAGAACAATTGCTGAGGATTTCGTACCACTTAGCGTGATTAAGCGTGGATTTGGTGGGGCTACATTAAATGATGTCATCTATTATGCTGAAGAGGTCATTTTTTCATATCAACCCCAAGCCGTTGTACTTTATGTTGGCTCTAATGATATTAAGTCGCCTTCCCCAAAGTCTCCAACTGAAGTATTACACTTAACAAAACAGTTAGTTGAGAAAATTCAAAAGCGATTACCATTAGTACCCGTATTTTTTATTGCCATAAACCCAACACCAAAGCGTTGGCATTTATGGCCAGTTATTCAGCAAGCTAACAAATTGATTAAAATGTATGCAGTTAAACAGCCAAATGTGATATTTATTGATAGTGCAGGGTTTTTTTTGGATAAAAAACAGGCACTGCGGCACTCATTATTTAAAAAAGACCAGCTTCACTTGAATCAAACTGGTTATGCTCAATGGTTAAGGGTAATTAAACCGGTGCTGATGAAGCATTTAAAGAATGAATCTGCTCAAAGCTCAAGCCATATTTTCCGAGATAAGTTCTTAGCCTGTGAGAGTCATTGGGTGTCTTTTTCTGGGTTCTGGACACATTGAACAGCTTTCTACCAGCTTCCGCTAAGCTTTTCGCATTCAAACACGCGTTAATCACATATAAAAGCTGCTGTTGATCAAATAAGTCAATATTTGCTATCGCTTCTTTTGAGAGGAACTGTTCAAGTGCTATTCCTTGCTTGTCAGCTAGAGGTGTTGGAGATTGCCATGCTTTGTTGAGCTGGAGAATTTCTTCTTCTACAACACTTTCTGTAATTCGTCCTCCAGGTGCTAGCGTGGCCATTCTTAATACACATGCATTAAGGTCCCGAAAGTTTGCTTTCCAAAGTGCCACTGGTGATAAAGCAAAGTTTAAAAATAAGGTTTTGGCTGCACTATTAAATGTCACTAATGATCCATGTTGTTTAGCAAATTGCTGTAGTTCATATTCAAGGTTAGGTTCTAGGTCTTCAATTCTGTCACGGAGGCCAGGAAGGTCATAGCTCCATAAATTGATTCGTGCGAGTAAATCTTCTCTAAATCTGCCTTCAAGAACCGCTTGCTGTAAGTTTTGGTTTGTGCCAGCGATTAACTGGAAGTTGCTATGAATAGGCTGGTCACTTCCCATCGGGTAGAATGTTTTTTCTTCAATAGACTTTAGAAGCATTGCTTGTTCATCGAGTCCTAATTCACCTATTTCATCAAGAAATAACAGTCCATCATGTGCCGTTTTTAGTAGACCTAAACGAGACTGTAGAGCCCCTGTAAAAGCTCCTTTTTTGTGACCAAAAAGGGTGGACATAGCATTGTCGCCATGTAATGTCGCACAGTTTATAGCAACAAACTCACCTTTAACCTGTCCACGCTGTTTTTTTAGTGCGTATATTTGTCTGGCTAACTGTGATTTTCCTGCTCCAGTAGGTCCTGTGAGCAGGATTGGTGCTGTAGAGCGAATAGCCACTTGTTCAAGCTGGTTAATCAGCCTATTAAATTGTACATTACGTGTTGAAATACCGGACTTAAGTAACTGTTCTCCAATAAGCTGCTCATTACGGAAACGCTGGGCTATTTGATCATATTTAGATAGATCTAAATCAATAACGTGATACTGTCCCTTGGCAGCAATGCTGGGGGATGGAGAGGTTTGTAAAAGCTTACCTGGAAAATAATGGGCTTCAGTGAGGAGGTAAAGACAGATTTGAGCAACGTGAGTGCCTGTTGTTATATGAATATAATACTCGTCGTTTTCACGATCAAATGAATAGCTGCTCGCAAAGTCGTGTAAGGCACCATAGACTTGTTCGAAGTCCCAGGGATCTTCCCAGCTTACTTTATGAATGTTAACTGCGGTGTTAGGCGATATTTCTTTTATATCCTCAGCTACTTTTTGCCCCATTCGCATATAATTGGGGTGAAGAATCATTTCTAACCGGTCAATATGAAGCTCAGGGTGCATACAAACTGCCACATTGGGGCGCCACTTATCCCAGCGATTGGCACCACGACCTTTTTGGTCAAGCACGGTTCCTAACAGGCTGATTTCTACAGTAGCCATTTACTTATCCTATCTGATATTTAATATCATATAAGATAATAGTAGAAATGGTGAACCTCGTATACATGCCTTGATCAAACTGATTTAAGTCACGAGACTCTTAATATTTTGTATTGCGTGCTGAGTGTTGTGGGTGGTTATACTGCAGCTGGTTTATTAAAAGGAAATCGATTCTGATGAAAATTCTTCACACTTCTGATTGGCATCTTGGGCGTACCCTGTATGGCAAGAAACGCTATGTAGAGTTTGAAGCATTTTTATCCTGGCTTACTTCGACAATTCAACTGCATCAAATTGATACTTTGTTAATTGCTGGAGACGTGTTTGATACTAGTACACCTAGCCATCGATCTCAGGAATTGTATTATCGTTTTCTATGCGATGTCTCTGGAACCTGCTGTAGGCATATCATAGTTATTGCCGGCAATCATGACTCACCTTCATTTCTTAATGCGCCAAAATCATTATTACGAGCATTAAATGTACATGTTGTAGGGGCTATTACAGAAAGCCCTGAGGATGAAGTCATCACCTTGTATGATGAATCAAATACACCGCAAGCGATAGTGTGTGCTGTACCTTATCTAAGAGATAAAGATATTCGTAAGGTTGAGCCTGGTGAAACACTTGAAGATAAAAATATCAAACTTGTAGAGGGTGTAAAGCAACATTACAACAGGGTTTGTTCAATTGCTGAGGGAAAACAAAAAAACTTTGAAAATGCAGGATATACAGGGATACCTATTATTGCAATGGGACATCTTTTTACAATGGGAGGAAAAACTATAGAGGGGGATGGGGTCAGGGAGTTGTATGTTGGTTCATTAGCGCATGTTGGTAAAGATGTTTTTCCCTCTTCAATTGATTATCTTGCATTGGGCCACTTACATATTCCACAGTGTGTGGCGGGTACACAGTACATACGTTATTGTGGCTCACCTATACCAATGGGATATGGCGAAGCTTCACAGCAAAAAAAGGTAGTTATAGTGGAGTTTAAAGATAGTACGATGGGTATTCATGAGTTAGAGATACCGTGTTTTCAAAAGCTGGAGCGAATTTCAGGCTCGCTTGATGTGATTTTGGCTAAAATAGACCAGTTAAAATTAGAAAAAAGCTCTGCATGGTTAGAAATAGAGTATATCGGTAAAGATGTTATTAGTAACCTTCGTGAAGTTTGTAATGAAGCTGTGATAGGCACTGAAATGGAAATCCGAAGAATAAAAAATAAGCGGGTTATTGATAAAGTGATGTGTGCTATGCAGGAGGAAGAAACACTCGATGATTTGGATGTCAGAGAAGTGTTTAAGCGTTGCTTAGATGCACATAATGTCCCTAATGAAAAACGGACAGATTTAATAAATTCGTATAATGAAATCGTTAAATCTCTCTATGAAAAAGACATTAATGCTGAATAGAGAGATTAATGATGAAAATTCTGCAACTTCGATTTAAAAATTTAAACTCACTTTATGGTGAGTGGTTTATTGATTTTACTCATCCAGAATATCTATCAAATGGCATTTTTGCATTGACTGGACCTACAGGTGCAGGTAAATCAACGATTCTTGATGCTATTTGTTTGGCTCTCTATGGTGCTACACCTCGGCTGGGCAGAATAACAAAAAGCAGCAACGAAATAATGTCTCGTCAAACAGGAGAATGTTATGCTGAGGTACTGTTTGAGACCCAGGTAGGACGTTTTCGATGCCATTGGGGTCAGCACCGTGCAAGGAAAAAAGCAAATGGTAAGCTTGCTGAGGCAAAACATGAGATTAGTGATGCAGACACTGGAAAAGCAATAGAGACTAAAAAAAGTTTAGTCATAAATGTCATTGAAGAGAAAATGGGAATGGATTTTGACCGATTTACGCGCTCCATTCTTTTAGCTCAAGGTGGGTTTGATACATTTCTTAAAGCTGACGCAGAACAAAAGTCTAAAATTTTAGAGCAAATTACAGGTACCGAGATTTATTCTTCCATTTCACTTTATGTTCATCAACGCTTACGTGATGAAAACGAAGTATTAAATTGTCTACAGGTAGAAGTTGCAGGTATTAATACACTGGATGAACAGCAGGAAGAGGATATTAAGCAGAAGCTGAATAATATAGAACAGGAAGCACTTTTAACTGAAACCCAGCTAAAAGAAAACATTAAAGCTGTGACATGGCTAAAGAATATCGATGAGTTAAAAAAAGAAATAAACTTAATTAGTAATGAAGAAGAAAGCTTTTTATCTGAATATGAACATTTTTCCGAAGAGCGAGAGCGCTTAAAGAAAGCATTAAAAGCCTCTGAATTAGATGGCAAGTATGCTTTGTTAAATGAAGTTCGTAATCAGTTAGCTGAAGAACAACAAAGCCTTAATGATGAAGAAACGAAACTTCCTTCTTTGTATTTGGATGCATCGAAAAAAGAAGCACTATTAAAACAGGCAGAGCAAAAGATTTTTGAAACTAAAAATGAACAAAAAATATTAGTGCCGTTACTTCAAAAAGTTCGTTCAGTTGATCACCAAATCACAGATAAAATGAAAGCAATAAGCCATTGTAACGATGCTTGTAAAAAAACATCTGAAATAATCTTGAGTGAAGAAGATCAACTAAAATACTATAAAACTAATTATCATTTATTACAACAAGAATTTAACGCTGTAGAGACATACTTGCACCAACATCAAGCTGATGAGTGGCTTTTGAGTGGATATGCAGGAATAGAAACGCAACTTGAAAGACTTAACACAATACAGCACGATATCACGGGAAAAAAAACAGAAAAACAAGCTTGTATAAGTCGTTTTAACACTACGAAACAAGCGTTGAAATCGATCCATGAAGAAATAAAACACATATCTCAGAAACAGAGCCAAGTAGAACATTCTATTCAGTTGAAGCAGCAGGAACTAGAAACACTACTTAATGGGCGATTAGTTAGGGAGTATTTGGCTGAAAGAGAAGCGTTATACAGAGAAATGGTTTTACTGCAAAAAATTTCGGATCTGGAGTCTGAACGTGCCTGCTTGGAAGATGGTAAACCATGTCCACTATGTGGTGCTAAGGACCATCCTTATGCAATGGGAAATATTCCAGAAAAAAATGAGTGTGAAAAAAGGATTGCTGACTTATCAAGTCTAATTGAAAAAACTAATTTAATTGTAGAAGATCTTAACAAGCAAGAACAGATAAAACTTAAGTACCATAATGAGCAAGTTGAAGCAGAGAAAAAACAGATTGCTTTGAGTAGTGAGTGTCAACAATTAGAAAAAGAGTGCTCAGTTATAAATACTCAGCTTAGTTGTGGGATTCAGGAATATGAAGATGTGAAGCAATCGATATGTGATAAGTTAAAGCCTATAGATATAGTTGAACTACAGGAGTTTAATGCTTCTGAGTTACGTATACGCCTTAAAGAACGAATGAAAAACTGGCAACAACAGAAACAAAAAAAAGAGATATTAGCCCAGCAAAAAAACGATTGTGAAAGTAAAGTTAAAACGATTACTGCAATACTAGAAACGCATAGCTTATCTCTGAAAGAAAAACAAGTAGAGCTCAGTAAACTTCAGGTAGAGCTAGAAACTTTGAAAAACGAGCGCCATGTTTTATTTGGTGTAAAAAAGGCAGATCAGGAAGAGCAGCGACTAACTGAATCTCTTGCTGATGCTGAGCTTTCAGAAAAACAAGCCAGAACGAGTTATATTTCAGTACAACAGCAGTTAAGGATATCTGAATCAAGAATCAACAGCTTTAAAACTCAAATTTCTAATAAGAAAAGTGATTTAAATAAAAAAGAATATGAGTTTAAGGCGTTGCTAGCTAAAAACTTGTTTCCGAATGAGCAGGTATTTATTGATGCTAGATTGTCAATAGAAGCACGAAATAAGCTCCAGGATAAAGAGCATGAACTGGAAAAGAAGCGTGCAGAGCTTGCGCATAAGATGAAAGATAGAGAAGCTCGTTTAGCAACAGAGATCAGAAAAAGTATTACTAGTTTGACACTTGATCAACTAGAGTCTCAGCAAAAAGGGTATGATGATACATTTTCGCAACTACGAGATAATATTGCTGATCTTAAAAATCAGTTAACCGAAAATAGTGCAGCAAGAGAGCGTGTTAAGGAAAAAGATAATGAAATTGAAAAACAAAAAAATGAATGCCTTCGTTGGCAAAATCTACATACGTTGATAGGCTCTGCAGATGGTAAAAAATACAGGAACTTTGCTCAGGGGCTCACTTTTGAACGAATGGTTTCACATGCAAATCGTCAACTTGAAAAAATGACAGACCGTTATCTATTTATTAGAGATGAAAAAGAACCTTTAGCGCTTAATGTAATAGATAATTATCAGGCAGGTGAAGAACGTTCTACTAAAAACCTCTCAGGAGGAGAGAGCTTTATTGTTAGTTTATCGTTAGCGCTTGGGCTGTCTCATATGGCAAGCAAAAATGTACGGGTTGACTCACTATTCTTAGATGAGGGTTTTGGTTCATTAGATGAAGAAGCCTTGGATATCGCTTTGGAAACCCTGGCTGGACTTCAACAAGAAGGTAAGCTAATTGGTATTATTTCACATGTAACAGCACTAAAAGAAAGAATCAGCAGTCAAATTCATGTTATTCCTCAAACTGGTGGACAAAGTGTTATTTCTGGGTATGGTTGTAAAAAAGTGCTGGGTTGAATTTAATTAGTTAATATTCTTTAGTTTTTGGTATGAGATAGATCCTGTCTAAAGTTGGTGATGTGTTGTATTTTGAGTGATAGATGATTTGGCTTTCAACAGAATTTTTTTGCAAAAAATAAAAAGGACTACTCAACGATATTAAGTGTGTAATAACTCTAATTAATTTTTGCTGAGTAATCGTATATTAAAGGTATGTATTAGGTAACCAAGGAAGTTATGATGAAAAGTATAAGTTTGACAAAAGTCCATAAATATATTGCTATTGCAGCAATATCGGCCTTGCCTCTCAGCAGTTTTGTTCATGCAGACACAGAAAATTTTAGGCCTGGACATCATGGTGGTGGTTTTATGGCTCCTATGATTGTCTTTAAATTGGCTGAGTCTCAAGATATTGACAAAATTTTGAATGAATTAGAGTTAACGCCAGAGCAAATTAGTAATATTAAAACACTGGTCACTGAGGCTAAAGCTGAAAAAGACAGAGCTTTTGCTGAAGCAGGTGTGACTGAGGAACAGGTGAAGCAGTTAATGCAAAATGTACATAAAGCTGCCAAGCCTTCAATGGATCATTTGAAGGAAGAGCTAACAATCTCTAAGTATCAAAAGTTGCGCAAACTGCTGCACTCAGGGCGACCTGATAAGCCAGGCAAGCCTGATCGTCCAGGTAAACCAGGGGGGCCAACTATTCCCGATGAGCCAATGCCTCCAGCTCCAGATGATGTGATTATTGTTCAGTAATTAATTGATGCTTATATTTGATTAATTTTATAGGCTGCTTAGTGCAGCCTATTTTATTATCAACGGGCGCTTACCACAAAGATGGGGGTAGCTTAAAAGTGTATGGATTAGCAATACCGTATTAGGCATAAATCACCCTTCTCCATAAGTATGACCTTTGATAGCATATCAGCAATAACTCTGGTTGCTCTCCGAAGCAAAGGGTATACAAAGCTCAATCAATTGATGATGAGGTGCTGGCAATGCCAACATATGATTATCGCTGCCCAAGTAACGGACAGGTTGTTGAAGTATTTCATGGCATGAATGAAGAAATTCTCACTTGGGGAGCACTGTGTCAGCTAGCAGGTGTTTCACCTGGAGATACAGATGTCAATGCTGAGGTTATTAAGCTTGCTACAGGCGGTAATGTTGTGTCTAGTCAGGCCTACAGAACGAATGAACCGCCTTGTGCAACAGGAAAACCTTGCTGTGGTGGCGGTAGCTGCGAGTTTAGTGGTTAGCTTATTTCATATGACACAGAGATCAATAGCCTTTCCAATCATCTCGCTACCTATTACAATCAGCCATTGTTGCCTTTGCAAGGTTATTGATAGAGAGTCGATAACTCACTGATATTGGAACGCTCTTACCTAGGAAATAGCTTAAGACTAATTGCTAAGGCAACTAAATGTAAGAAATGTAAAAAAGTAGATTAGTAGCTACATAATTAAAAACAAGATAATAAAGGCTATAACGTTCAGGTGTCGCTTTCAGCAGTAAAATGATCCAGTTACTGAAATAAATAAGACACTTTTTTAGGACAAAGCTAGCCACCAGCACTTGGAATGATTTTAAAAGCAACATGCTTTGCTGCGTGTTGTAAAGCAAACTCGGTAATGGTCTGATAATCACTATTTGCTGATGTATGGCGGATAGCAGTTGCTATATTCTGGTTGTCAAATGGCCATCATACGTGTTTGTAGACAAGTTTTATCATTCGTTAAAGGTAAAACACCTTATGAGCATAGAAGAAAATGGCCATCATATTGTGATTGTTGGTGGGGGTGCTGGCGGTCTTGAACTAGCCACTAAGCTAGGAAAGACGCTTGGCCGCAAAGGGCGAGCTAGAATAACCTTAGTTGATGCTAATTTAACTCATGTCTGGAAGCCGTTGTTACATGAGGTGGCGACTGGCTCAATGGACTATACCGCTAATGAAGTTAACTATCGTGCCCAAGCGAAATGGAATGGCTTTGAGTTTCAACTTGGTCGAATGACTGGCCTGGAGCGGGATAAAAAGCAAATACATTTAGCGCCTGTTATTGATGAAGAGGAAGGTGAAGTTGTTGGTGAGCGTATCATTAACTACGATAGCTTAGTTATTGCTGTGGGTAGTCAGACCAATGATTTTGGCACACCAGGTGCTGCAGATCACTGCTTATTCCTTGATAGTTTTGCACAAGCAAAACGTTTTCATAAAGTTCTCCTTAATAGCTTCCTCAAAGCCAATTATGACAAGGTACCGCTCGATATTGCGATTATTGGGGCTGGTGCAACAGGGGTTGAATTGGCTGCTGAGTTAAGGATGGCTTCAAGAGAATTACCTGTCTATGGGTTAAACCATATCTCCCGAGATGATATTAATATTTCTTTAGTTGAGGCGTCGCCTCGAATCTTACCCGCATTACCTGAGCGAATCTCTTTGGCAGCAACAAAAGAGTTGGAGCGACTAGGAATTAAAGTTATTACTCATGACTCGGTTAAAGAGATTCAGGCCCATGGTTTACAGTTAGCCAGTGGAGAGTTTATTCCTGCGCAATTGAAAGTCTGGGCTGCAGGTATTAAAGCGCCTGAGTTTTTAACCACGCTGGATGGTTTGGAAACAGCCCGAAATAATCAGCTTGTGGTTAAGCAGACATTACAGACAACAAAGGATGAATCTATTTTTGCGTTGGGTGATTGTGCAAACTGTCCACAACCAGACTCAGATAAACCCGTGCCTCCCCGAGCTCAGGCAGCTCACCAGCAGGCAACGTTATTAGCTAAAACATTACAGCGGCGCTTGCAAGGACTAGATGCCATCCCTTATGTTTACAAAGATCGCGGCTCACTGATTTCGTTCAGTCGGTATGGTAGTGTGGGCAACTTAATGGGGAACTTAACGGGCAAGAACTTAATGATAGAAGGCCGCGTTGCTCGGTTTATGTACGTGTCCCTTT
Organism: Zooshikella ganghwensis DSM 15267; assembly: GCF_000428585.1. Taxonomy (GTDB): domain Bacteria; phylum Pseudomonadota; class Gammaproteobacteria; order Pseudomonadales; family Zooshikellaceae; genus Zooshikella; species Zooshikella ganghwensis. The sequence goes on from NZ_AUAF01000106.1 coordinate 10,814, forward strand.
ATCGGCTTCATCAAATAGCATTACATGGCTTTTTTAGAACAAGCCTTATTTGGCTAAACGACAAAATTAATCATGTCATTCGCCCCCGTCTGAAATTACACTGAGTTGTGTTAGCCAAGGAAGGCTTGCTTTACTTTTTAAAAGTGATCTTTAAAGGCTATACAGCATGAAGATTAACAATAGCAAATTGTTGTTGGTCATCAGACCAAATCGCGTCTACTTTAAAGCCTGCAATTCGCACTAATTGTTCAAAGCTGTTCAGTGAATATTTATAAGAGTTCTCTGTGTGAATATTTTCATTCATACGAAAGTGAAAAGTCTTTCCTGAGATATGTGCGATTTGATCAAGGTTGCTGGTTAAATGCATTTCCATGCGAGAGTGTTTAGGGTTGAAGAACGCACAATGGCTAAAATAATCAACGGTTATATTACCATGCAATTCCCGATTAATATGGTGAAGGATATTTAAGTTGAATTGGGCTGTTATTTTTTGTACATCATTATAAGCTGCATGTAGTACTTTGATGTCTTTTAATAAATCAATACCCATTAGTAAGTTGCTGCCTATCCCCTGTGCATCATGAATACGTTGCAGTAACTCTATTGCTCTACGAGGCTCAAAATTGCCAATACTTGATCCTGGAAAAAAACCAACAATAGAAGGTTTGTGTGAATCGTGTAAGGTTGGTAATTTCCAAGGCTTGCTATAGTCTACACATGTTGCATGGATTGCTAGGTCAGGAAAGTGAGTAGCTAAAGCGTTTACTGAGTTTAGTAAATGTTCTTTAGAAATATCCAGTGGCATGTAAATAGCGGGCTGTACGGCTTCCAGAAGGATTTTGATTTTTTGGCTGCTACCACTTCCATACTCTACCAAAATGCTTTCTGGGGCGATGTGACGGGCAATATCATCTGCATATTGTTGGAGTATACTAATTTCACATCGAGTTAAATAATATTCTGGTAGCTGTGTAATTTTGTCGAAAAGTGCAGACCCACGCTGATCATAAAAATATTTGGCAGGTAGCTGTTTGGGGTGAGTAGATAAACCTGTGAAAACCTCATCCCGCATACTTTCTAATTTGGGATGTAAATCATGAAACTGTATTTTTTTTTTAGTTGCAGTCATGAAACTAAGCTCTTGTTTAATTCATTACCAGTCGAATGCCACTAAATTGCCAGCGGTGATGAGGGTAAAAAAAGTTTCGGTAAGAGGCTCGTATATGCTTTCTAGGGGATACACAGGAGCCACCCCGAAGTACAATTTGATTGCACATAAACTTGCCGTTGTATTCACCGATTTCACCATTAAAGGTTTGAAAGCCTGGGTAGGCCTGGTAGCTTGAAGACGTCCATTCCCAGGTATCCCCAAACAGCTGTTGTATACCATTACTCAATCGAGCTGCTTGGGGGTGATAGTGGCCACTTTCTAAAAAATTACCATCTTTATGTGTCGTTGATGCTGCAGATTCCCACTCAAACTCAGAGGGTAGACGACAATTTGCCCAACGCGCGTATGCATCAGCTTCATAAAAGCTAATATGTGTTACAGGTAAATTTAAATCTAATGGACGAAGGCCTGCGAGGGTATACTCGAAAAAATCACCTTCCATTTTTTTCCAGTACAGTGGTGCCTGCCATTGGTGCTTTTGAATACATTCCCAACCATCAGCCAACCATAATGCAGGTGTTTGATAACCACCATCTTCAATAAACTCTAAATAGTCACCATTGGTGACCAGTCGCGATGCTAAACGATAAGGTGGTAAAAAGACCTTGTGAGCGGGTATTTCATTATCAAATGCAAATGCTTGCCCTTGATAGCCAACAGTGTGTTCTCCGCCGGGTAATTCGATAAACTCCAACATGGGGGTTTCATTATGTGTGGGGTCGGAGATTTCTTCGTAAGCAGGATAAAGTGGATTTTGAAATAAATTATACTTCAAGTCAGTTAAAAGTAATTCTTGATGTTGTTGTTCGTGATTGAGGCCAAGTTCAGTTCGAAATAAAATATCATCATAACCTGATGAGATAGGGTTACACCTGTGCAGTAACTGTTTCATCTCGTTGTCAACATAACGGCGATAATTATAAATATCTCTCACCGTTGGACGAGACAATAAATGACGTTTTTCGCGAGGAAATGGCGTACCTACACCTTGATAATAAGAATTAAACAGTTGCTCAAAAGACCAGTGATAAGGTTCGTAATTTTTAAGCTCACGTTTAAGTAAAAAAGTTTCAAAAAACCAAGTAGTGTGTGCTAAATGCCATTTTACTGGACTGGTTTCAGTGATGGCTTGTAAGCAATAGTCTTCTATTGCTAATGGGTTGCACAGCAACTCTGTTTGTTTGCGTGTATTGATATATTCTTCATAGAGCTGTAGAGGTTTACTCAACTCTTTTATTGCAGAAGTCACAATACCTTCCTTGTGGTATAATCCTTTGTTTCTAATAATAGATCAGACTAAATATTTAACCAGTTATGTTTTAAAGTTTTTAATGGGCACTCACAATGTGTTATATAGCAGAGCAATCACATATACCCTTTATCTTAAAAGCTATTTTCTAAAACACTTTTGCCTAAAGTCTGCATAACGTTCTGCAAACATAACGTGGGATGATTATCTGTGTGAGTATAGTTAAGCTACCAGCAAAAAATAGAAAAGAGAAAGGTGTTAAGAAAAATTTCAAAAAATCGCAAACAATATGTAAAGTGTGTAAGCCGTCTAAATGCTTTCTTTAAAGTCATAATAAAGACAGCTTAATGCTATTTGTATACCCAATACGAATGGTTTTTAGGTGTGGCCATCGAGTGACGAAGCCCCATGAGCCTATATTAATAGGTGATTGGGGTGAGGAGAGACGATAACAAAACCTAGAAATCATTCGTGAAGGTTATATTCAGTGGTGGGGTACAGTGGTGCGTTATTGTTCTCGTCTACATTGACTCACAGTGGTAAGTATTTGTTTTAGGAATAGGATATATGCGTCCCCTTGAACTTTTATATTAGATGCCAGCGGATCTAGGGACGCAATGGTAATTGGCAGTCCATCAATGAGATTATCAACAATGGCACTGTTAAACTGAGGCTCAACAAATAAACACGTTTTACCCAAAGTTTTAAGGTGCTCTCTCAGTGAAATCACTTGTTTTACACCTAGCATTCTTTCTGGAGAGGCACTGACATAATCCACAACGGGTAAGTTGTAGTAATGCTCCAGATAACCATAAGCATTATGAAAAACAACTAAAGGCAAAAGGCTGTCAGGTTGTAATTGAGGCTTGAGAGTTTTATTTAATTTGTCGAGTTGATTTTTGAAGCGAACAAAATTATCACGGTATAAAGTAGCCCGTTCTTTATCTATATCGCTTAATTTAAGCATTATTTGCTGGGCAATGACTAATGCATTATCAGGTCCTAGCCAAATATGTGGGTCAATATCCAATAGGTGCTCATCATGCTTATTACTGTGCTCTGTGTTGCTATGCTCATGGCTGTGCTGATCATGTAGCAGTTTAATTTCTGGTAGTGAGATAAGCTTTAGCGTTGATTGGGATGCCTTTTGGCTGAGTAGCTTTGGTAAAAAGCTTTCTAGTGTCGGACTTACCCAGATGAGTAAATCTGCTTCATTTACTTGTCGGATATGATTGGGCTTTAAGGCAAAATGATGAGGTGATGCACCAGGAGGTAACAGCACTTCTGGAGAGGAAACTCCCTCTGTAATTGCAGCAGCAATTAGTTGGATTGGTTTAATTGATGCGACGACTTTTGGAGGAGAAGATAAAGTAGCATTAGCAAATGGTGTGGTAAAAGCCAGTAAAATACATAGTAACTGGCGTAACCACTGAGAATGAATACAGTGTTTTATGAGTGAAAGAAGCTTAGGCAACATAGCAAACCTTGAGCACCAGAAGTCTATACAGGGAGTGTGCATAGTACACTAGTATGTTATATTATAACAATTATGTTTCAGGTTTGCTCCCAGCATGAATACCAAGAACCCCACAGCGCTGACTCCCCATAATCATGACAGCTGTATCGCCAGTGCGTTGGAGAAAGCTCAACAGGTTTGTCAGCGGAATAACGTAAGACTGACGGAGTTACGTCTTCGGGTTTTAGAGCTTGTATGGCGTAGCCACAAACCTTTGGGGGCTTATGATATTTTGGCAGTGCTCGCTAAAGAAGATGGTCGTAATGCTGCTCCTCCTACCGTTTACCGTGCATTAGATTTTTTATTAGAGCAGGGGCTCATTCACCGAATCGCATCTCTCAACGCATTTATTGGCTGCTCAGACCCTGAATGTCCGCATCAAGGCTATTTTCTTATTTGTAACCAGTGTGGCATTACCTTGGAATTACATAGTGACAAGGTGAGTAAAAGTATTCAGCGGGCGGCATTAGAGTACGATTTTCAAATTTCTCATGAAATGGTTGAAGTGGTGGGTGTTTGCCCAAATTGTAAGGTTTAGGATACTTTATGTCGGTACCATTACTACAGCTCACAGATATCAATGTATGCTATGCAGACCAACCAATCCTACAAAATGTAACGCTATCCATTTCTGAAAAGGAAATTGTCACGCTTATAGGACCAAATGGTGCAGGTAAGACCACCTTGGTTAGAGTAGTGCTGGGTTTGTTAAACCCCACTTCTGGAACACGACAAATGCGGGATGGTGTAACCATCGGGTATATGCCTCAAAAAGTAAGTGTCGAGCCTACGTTGCCTCTTTCAGTAAAGCATTTCCTCCGGCTTGCCAAAAAAGAAAAAGCAACAGATATTTCAAAGGTTCTGCAGCAAGTTGGCATAGCACATTTGGTTAATCAACCTGTATATGGCTTGTCTGGTGGAGAGATGCAACGCGTGCTGTTAGCAAGAGCCTTATTGCAAAAACCAAACTTACTGGTCCTTGATGAGCCAGTTCAAGGGGTTGATATTACTGGACAACGAGAGTTGTACAAATTAATTGCAGCACTTCGCTCAGAACTGGGGTGTGGTGTGTTAATGGTCTCTCATGACTTACATTTGGTTATGGCGGCGACGGATAAGGTAGTTTGTTTAAATAAGCATGTGTGTTGCTCTGGGCACCCTGAACATGTGACAAATGATCCTGCATATATTGCATTATTTGGTGAGCAAGAAAGTGAGTTTGCTGTTTATGCTCATCATCATGATCACACCCATAGTACAGATGGAGCCGTTATCCACAATGATTGAGTTTTTAGTTCGTGCTTGTTTAGCGGGGCTAGGTATTGCTGTGATTGCAGGTCCGCTTGGCTGCTTTGTGGTTTGGCGTCGTATGGCGTATTTTGGCGACACACTTGCACACTCTGCCTTGTTGGGCATTGCGTTGGGAATTATGCTAGAAGTCCAGTTGAATATTGCTGTAATTATCTGTTGTATATTATTAGCATTATTATTGGTGACTCTTCAGCAAAACCGCAACATTGCTACAGATACTCTGCTTGGAATTCTTGCTCATAGTACATTGTCACTGGGGTTGGTTATTGTCAGCCTTATGGATAATATTCGCATAGACTTAATGGGCTATTTATTTGGTGATTTATTAGCAGTAAACAATGTTGACTTGTTGTGGATTTATAGTGGCGGCATTTTAGTGATTGGTTTGGTTTGCTGGTTATGGCGTCCTTTGTTATCAATTACTATTCATGAAGAGCTTGCTCGGGTAGAAGGTATTCCAGTTAATACCATGCGCATGGTTCTGATGCTGTTGATAGCGATGGTTATTGCAGTTGCCATGAAAATTGTTGGTGTACTTTTGATCACATCACTACTAATCATTCCTGCTGCCACTGCACGAAAACTCGCCGCTTCTCCTGAGAAAATGGCAATATGGGCAAGTGGGTTAGGTTGTCTTGCTGTTATTTTAGGTATTGCTCTATCATATTATTACAATACTCCCACAGGGCCTTCAGTGGTGGTGGCTGCTGGATTATTGTTTATCTTAGTAACCGCTCTGCCTATGAAACGATCCTATTAGTTTATGAAATTTAACGCGATGCTCGACTTTTTAGCCTATTAATTTAGCTAACTGAAGAGGAGCATTGCCTTGGTTCCTATTAAATAATACACACAAACTGTGTGATAATAGCTTGCGGGTAATTCGATTAGTCAAGCTCCATAGTGTTCTGCCTTTGGTTCGCTGAATATTAAACCTTTCTACTAGCTGACCAATCGTTGTCTCAACCCGTCGTCGGACCCGGTTTAACTGTCCCCTCCATTTCTC
>NZ_AUAF01000107.1 GCF_000428585.1 Zooshikella ganghwensis DSM 15267
GGCCGACCTCTAGTACCTAGTTGCCACTTAGTCTTTGGGAGTAAAGGTGTTAACACTGCCCATTGTTTATCAGTCAGATCCGTTGGATAATACATTGTGGCTCTTTTTTTGTTCCCTGTTTGTTTTTGGTGAAACTAATGGTAAACAGAAGAAGAGTCCATTCCTATCTTCTTGAAACTGCTTTGTGCTTAATGATTAACCTTTTACTTAGACATCTGTATATTTTTTGATTTTTGAGACACGTTCTTAGATATACCCTTCACGAATCATTTTTATGTGCGCTATCCGTAGCGCTCACCCTAACGGGCCAGCGAAGCTGTTCTAATGTGTTCCCGACACATTAGTAGGGTTTGTTGTCAGCGCTCTTGACCACCAAGGATAGTGGGAATGCAGTTTATGCAGGCGCATTTAACAGCCACCCCTAAAAACCCTTCGTTTTGGGTATATGTATTTGTTTAATAAATCCCTTCAACGATGCCCACAGATAAGTTTTTAATGTTTACTAGTTATATCTTTATACTATCAAAAAATCACTCCACTATGGGAATCATTCATGGGTGGTGCTAGTCGCCTTTCAAGTATTTCTCATGACAACAGTATTTAGTAATTATTATGTACTCAAAAAAATTTAATTACTATTTACGACAGGTATATTTACCTCTTTAGCTGACTCTACTAAAATTTGAGCCGCAAGATCCAGATCATCAATCGTATGCTCACTGGTTACACTGATACGTAAACGCGCATCACCTACGGCAATACCAGGATATACGACTGACTGACAGTACATCCCTCTGGCTCGTACAGCACGGCCAAATTCAAGTGTTTTTTGATCATTACCGATAACGATAGGTAATATTGCACTTGCAGAGTTTTCTAAATCAAATCCAGCTGACAGTAAGTGACTTCTTAAATAATGAATATTACTCCATAGTTTACTTAAGCGCTGAGGCTCCGTTTCCATAACCTCTATTGAAGCTATTAAACCTGCAGCGACTGCAGCAGGAATAGTTGCAGCAAAAACATAAGAATTGGAGTAGAAACGTAAGTACTCAATAACATCCTCATCACCACAGATAAAACCACCCACACCTGCAAGCGCTTTACTCATAGTTCCAAGCTCTAAGTCAACTTCACCTTTCATACCAAAATGTTCTGTGGTTCCTGATCCTGTCTTGCCTAATACGCCTGTTGAATGAGCATCATCAACTAATACACGTGCGTTATACTTGTTAGCAATTTGCATCAACCTTGGTAAATCAACAATATCACCATGCATACTAAACACGCCATCAGTGACAATGAGCTTTCCTCCCTCATGATCAGCATATTTATCTAGAAGAAGCTCTAAGTTTTCGAGATTATGTTGATAAATCTTACGTCCAGCGCCCGATAATTTGCATCCATCCTGAATACTCATATGGTTGATAGCATCAGTAAAAATTAAGTCTTTTGGTCCTGCCAGTGCAGAAATTCCTCCTAAATTAGCAGAATAACCTGATGGATAAACAATACATGCTTCACGTCCTTTCAAGTTAGCTAGTTTTGCTTCTAACTCTTTATGAAGAATATTACTACCACCTATTAAACGACATCCTGTGTTTGTTGCACCATATTGACGAGCACCATCACAAATAGCTTCAATAACTTTTGGGTGGTTTGCTAAGCCTAAATAGTTATTTGATGCAAACATCAAAAACTCTCTTCGTTTGCCTGTTGTTTCATCATAAATAAGCGCTCTGTTTTGGCAACGAGATTCTAATGGCATCCCATACCAGTAAAGTTGCTGGCGTTGTTTTTTTGTATAAAATTTCCTAAACTCTCTCGTTTTATGAAAAAGATCTTTATGTTCAATTGCCACAAAGTCTTTCATCGTTCGAGGATCATCATCTTCTTCAAATATTCCATTTTCTCTAGCTTGAGATATCTGGCTGATTATTTCTTTTATTGGGGCAAGTTCAAACTCTTTACTTGCCTGAATATAATGCAAGATTTTTTCCGGTGTATCGCACTCACTAATCTTAATTTGATTAGGCATTTTAAATTCATGTATCAACTTGTTGTATAGCTTATTAATATGTTGTTGATTTAAGCCGAGTGATGAAAAACTATACTTAACATTCCTGTCAGGTAATAAATGATTATCTTCTGTATCAAGCAGCTGGCTTAAGAAATTTTTCCATCCACTATCATCATCTAAATTGGTTTCTGCTTTTTTTTCAGTTTTAAGTATATTTCCTGGGCTTCCCTTTAAAGATTCTTCCTTCAATTTATTATCACTATCATTTTCACTTGCTGCATTATTATCAAGGTAATCAATAAGCTGTGCTATTGATCTAAGGTCTTCAGGCAATTTAACTCCTTCCAGACCAGTTGCTTTAGGAATATCAGAAAATATTGACACCAAGGTAACAGAGTCAATGCCAAGATCACTTTCAAAGTCAACATTAATACCAAGCTGATCAACAGAATAACCCGTATGCCTTGCAACAACAGATTGAATTTTATCAATTAATAGCGATTTAACCTGTTTGTCCCCCGCCTTCATATCACTATTAATAATTACTTCTTTTTTATCAAAATTTAATTGAGAAGAAACATAATTAAAAATATCATTAAGTGTATTAATATCTTCAGGTACATTTGTTGTTGGTATGTTATATTCTTTGATAATATCAGATAGCAGTGTAGTTAATGTAATTGAGTCAATACCATAGTCACTATCAAAACGATTATCTAAAATTATGTCTTTCTTTCCATAGCCAGTATGACTTTCAAACAAGTTTAGTATACCTTGTTGAATTTTTTCAAATATTTCAGCAACTTCATGCTCTTCCATAATTACATCAGACATAACACTTCTCCACAAAACAAAAAAACATAGAACTTAGAGCTAAACTTACGTATATCAAGCGCTAATAGCTTCCTGTTGTTGTATTATTTTTGAAACAAGTTTTGTAATGTGTCTTACTGAAGAAAAATTACTCGGTGTTATTTCATTAACAGGAATCTGAACACTTGTTTCTTTTGATAACATTGCAACCAAGTCGAATAAGGCACTTGAGTCAATAATATTAAACTCTAGCAGTGGCGTATCTAAATCAAAGTCTTCTGCGTCATCTTCAAGATAATTTTCAGAAATATACTTAATCAATTTATTTTCCAACATACCAGCCACCCATCCAAAGTTACTCTTTTTCACCAATAAATAATGTTCTTGGACCATTAATTGTCAGTACTCTCGTATTAACAAAGCCCACCTCATTAAAGCGTTGCAGATATTCCTGACGTGTAGACTCAACACCACCATCAGTTGAAACTAACATGTTAATAGAAAGCAGTGCAGTAAATAGCGGACCCGACTCATCATCATTCAACGGTGTCTCACTCGCAATAAACGTTGCACCATTTGGTAATGAATCATATATATTTTTCAAAATTTCACACTGGATCGATGGACTATAATCATGCAGCATCCAACCTAAATGAACTAAATCGTATGTATTATCAGGCAATTTACCTTCAATTATATTTCCTGTTATCACTTCTATATCTTCACCACCCTTAGTGACTTTTAGACGATCTCGAAGGTAGCTCGCTGCTTGAGGTAGCTCACAGATTGAAATTTTCAGATTCGGGTTATGTTGCGCTACAGCAACTGGCAATGAGCCTATACCACTGCCAATATCCAGAAAATGCCGATATTTAGAAAAGTCAAATGCTTCAATCATTCCTTCAATAAAAGGTTGAGCAAATATACCCAAAAACTCTTGAAAATCGACAACATCTTGTGGGTTTTGATAGAGTATATCAAACCAGCTTCTCGCATCACCAAACACAACTTTTCGCTGATCAGAATCATCCTTTACGGCATTAGCTGTTTGTGCCCAAAGTGGATATAAAAAGCTATCTATATGTCTTGCTAACCATCCTAACCATTCTTTTGAGTCACTTACCAAATATGATTTTGCACTTGAATTCAGTAAGTAGTGGTTATCTTTATTTTCAATTAAGCCCATAGCCGTAAGAGCAATTAATAAGCGTTTCCCTGAATTAGCAGGAATATTACAGTGTCTGCATACTTCATCTAACGTTAGGGGTTTATCAGAAACTGCATCAAATATATTTAACTCAAAAGCAGATGTGATGACCTTTGACTTAAAAAAACCCATCATTTCATCGACAATAACTTCCTTAGAAAAATTCATTCTGCATCTCCTAGTTTAGAAACGTTGACATCTCTTCACATACCATTGCAAAAGATGTAATAAAGTAATCAATTTCCTTTTTAGAAATAATAAGCGGAGGCTGGATTCGTATGACTGTTGAACTATTTGCTGTTACAAAAGTTAAAATGTGATGATCGTTATTCAATTTCGAAACAAATCGCATACAAAACATTTCAGCTAATGACTCTTCCATTTTTGTCATAGCTGCACTTAAATGATCTTTTACCTCATCTGGAAAAAATCGATAGGTTAAATGCCAGTCTCCAGGTAGACGAGTTCCAAACTCACGAGCACATGCTTCTATTGCACCATCAAAGTCATTAGCAAACTGGATGCCAAGCATCAAACCTCGACCACGAATTTCACCAATAAATGGATAGTCCTTGGTTATTCGTATAAGCTCACTCTTAAAATACTGACCCAGTGCTTCTGCCTTATCAAACAATTTTTGTTGATATATTTCTTCTAATGCAGCTAATCCAGCAACTGCTGCAATATTACATCCACCAAAGGTTGAAGTATGTAATAAAAATCGTCCCATAGTACCATAAGCTGCATCCCAAATTTGTCTGGAGCTTAGCGTTGCTCCTATAGGTATTAAGCCTCCTGATAAAGATTTTGCTAACACAAGGATATCTGGCTTGATACCTTCCCATTCACAAGCAAACATACGTCCAGTACGTCCTAAACCTGTCTGGATTTCATCCACAATAAGTAAACAGCCTGCATCATTACATAACCGTTGTACTTTTCTTAAATAGCCCTCAGGAGGTGTATGTACTCCCCCTTCTCCCTGTATTGGCTCAACAATAAAAGCCGCTATATCACCTATCTCTAATACTTTTTGTAATGCATCAATATCACCAAAAGGAACTGACTCACAACCCGGTAATAGTGGACTAAAATACTTGCGATGTTTCTCTCGACCGGTAACAGACAAGGCACCCAAAGTTTTACCATGATAACTATTTTTGGCATAAACAAATCGTGTCTTTCCCGTAGCTGCTTTTGCTAATTTTAATGCAGCCTCAACAGCTTCAGTGCCTGAATTACTAAAAAACACACGCTCCATATTTCCTGGTGTAATTTCACAAAGCTTCTCAGCTAATAGTGAAGTTTGTTGAGGCACTGAAACATATTGAATAAAGTTTGCTGTAGAGTTTTTCAAAAATTTTTGTAATGCGTTTACAACATTATCTTGATTATGGCCCAAATTTAAACAACCATACCCAGAGACCATATCAAGGTATTTTTCACCGTCAGTATTAACGAGTGTACACCCCTTGGCAGTATCAAATACTTCATCACAACGTTGCATGTGTAAAAAATCAGCCATCATTGGATTTATATGATTTCGATACCTTTGCAGTGCTTTCTCACGACGGGTTGGTTGATGTTGCTCAACTTCATAGTTGTTAGCTATCAAACTTCGATGATAATATCGACGTAAGTTAATGACACGGTCTTTTTCAACTCTTTCCCCAAATGAGGCAAATGGATAAGCATTAAAACCATGACGCTCTGCAATGGTACCAATTTCAATGACTTTTTCTTTTTCTAAATAACGTCCAATCGAGAAGCATTCATTACGTTGCTCAAGTGATAAAACAATTGTCTCAGCCAAACAACCATTAATTTGTTGTTTTAAAGCAATATTCAACGATTCACCACCAAATTTAACTTGGCGCGAAGCCGTAACACATCCTCCTTCAAGTAACAGAATATCATTTCTAACAGAGTCAACTTTGATAACATCATGAGGTAAAGCAATATCCACAACAATAGATCCTGCTTGCAAACGCGAAGGATCAATCACACCTCCTGAAGATGTTGCTGCTGCAAATAACTGATTACGCTGATAACACTCTTCAATGTTACTAACAAGATTAACTCGACTATAATATTTATCTGGAAGGTGCTTGAGCAATTCTTCTTTACTTTTTTGCGCTCCACTATGCACTAGATCCAGTTGACACCCTAAGTCCAGAAGTAGTTTTGATAAGGCTAAACAAATAGAACCAGGATAACCAATAATAGCTACTTGCGTGTTATTAGGTTGAATTTCTAACCAGTCAAATATTTGGCAAAATGCTTTATAAGCAGCGTATGTAGTTAATGAGTTACCACTTGTCACAGGAATACACGATTGATTAGCAGTTTCTACTCCACGTTTTCCTACTATTGAAGTAAAGCCTCCTAACCCAACCAGCTCAGCTCCCTCTTTATGCAGCATTTCAATACCATCAAAAATACGCTTTTGTACTGTACGTGCTGATGATAGCATCTCATCAGCAGTTAATGGTAAATAGTGAATGACTCCTTCACAAGTTGCCCCCGTTATTGACTTAATTTTACAAAAATCAATAAAGGGTATTAAGTTCTCCCGCTGCCAAATTTCACGTTGATAACCTGTTTCCAAGTCATGTGATGTACGCTGCAAAATATCCAACATTTTCACATAACGCTTTAGTGAAATTGAAGTTGGATGAGCAATAAAACCAAATTTCATAGCTTTTCCTTGCTAATTGCTTCGGAAGAGAAAAACAAGCTTCATTATTTAATATACCCTTCACGAATCATTTTTAGGGTTTGTTGTCAGCGCTCTTCACCCCAGTCACTTATTAATATAAGCTCCGGGGGCTTCATCGCTTGACCGCCGCCCCTAAAAACCCTTCGTTTTGGGTATATATTCATTGGCTTTTTATACAGGTTCAAGCTGTTTTTCTAAATTTTCATGTTTTATACTTTTTACTTTATTCTCAACATCATCTCGTTGCCAACCCGTAGCAGTGGCTAAGCTAATTCCATCACCTTCATTGTTATGTGAAACAATGATAGAAAATAGATTAATACAGTTCTTTTCCTGAAGTGACATTCTAAACATTTCATAGTCAAAGATATCGATGGTTTTTGATTTAATCTTCAAACCATGTATTTGCTCTTCCCAGTCAGGACTGTAAATATTCATCAACCGCATTTGTCGTGATGTTCTATTAAAAAGTATTCTTTCCTGATATGTATTTATTACAGAATGACCACCATTCATAAAATAAAACAGTGTAATGTTTTTATCAATAGAGTCAGGATAGGTCAAAGCATTTTCAACTAAGCTTGGTAACACATCAGGCACTAGACCTTTTGCTCCATCTCCAATAAAACCAATAATATGCGTTGGGCAGGTAGCTGCAATACTGATGACTGACTGTAACGCATCACCCATTAATCCCCGGCCATACCAACCTGAAAAGCCCCTTCGTGTTCTGACAACATTTCGCACTGCAGAAATTCCGCAACGACCAACATCATATAGTCCTGTATAATCATAGCTATCTTCTACAATCATTTTTTCTATTAAGCTATTCAATCTAAAGAAAAAATAGTTTGGCGTCATAGGTACTTTAGGCAATTTACTCACAACATCAGAGGGGGTTTCATCAACACATTGAATTGCTGCCATTCGTTTATTTCTTAACTCAGTAGATACATCAAGATGTACATCAACATACCTCAAAAACGTATATAAATTCATTACTAATGGATGATCAGCGTAAGGAGAGATATGATCCATATTATTTGTTAACTGAACAATACTCAGTCTTCGTTGAAGCCTGCCCTCTGAAAAAGGAGTTGCAGCCTGATGCAGTTTACTCTTCAAAAAGAACAAGCATTGTTCAGATGAAGAATTCAATTTATTATTTGTATGTAGAAAATTATAAACTCGAGGACTATAACCATAAACCGCTAATGTGCCTAAGTAATTTTTATTACATACTCCCTTATGGTACTTTGTTACACTGCCAGGATAATTTAATGAGTCAACCAGTGCTATTCCTGCTCTTTCAGCTATCGATAATACCAGTTCAAGCTCTTCTTCAGACAACGGACCACACTGCCAAACAATTTTTTCTGGCCCATTGTTGATGATCTCCATTACTTGATCAAGCTGCTTTACAAGATCTTGCGGAAGAGGTAAATCATCTTCCACAGTATTAGTCATCGGTAGTTCCAAATCAATCGTACTACAAGCATCTAATACTGCCTGTGTCGCCATAATCACTACCGGCCCTTGATTTAAGCTATATAACCTTAATGCTTTTTTGAAGTCATCTTCAATCGTATCAGGGTCATCCATAAAAACATGAGGAATGCGTTTGGCTGTTAATACATCACGTGTATCTTCATCTTTAGAAATAGTCCCTTGAAAAGCGAACCACTGATTTGGTCTGTTCTCAGCACAAACAATAAAACCCTTAGCTCTAGCTTCTCGTAAATTAGCTAAGGTACCTTTGAACTCATCAATCATGCCGCTTGTGACAACGATTAAAAAAGATTTTTTATATAACTGCCAGTTAGCCATAGCCCCACATGCAAGGCTATGTTCACTCGGCCCACGTAATAATTTTATACCTGTTTTTTTTGCTTCTATCTCAAGATAATTGATCAGGTTTGATACAAGTGAACCTGTAAAATAATAACCATTCCAGTTTTTAGTTGATGTCGTTGTTAAAAAATTACATAATAGCTGACCTAGTGTATTGTTAGCAAAACCTTTAATTTCTGGTTTAACTCTGCGATTGACAAGTGCCATTTCTATAAAGTCCATCCATAAACATAGCAACTCAGCTTGCAGTATTGCTCTATTATGTGGAAGACTGCACTCTATAAACTCCATTGGTTGATAACGTATTTTTCTTTTATGTGGTAGCGTAAAAGCCGCTACAGAAAAAGAAGAGTAAAAAGCAGGCACGTTATTTTCACAAAGAGTACTGTAAAAACCTGAAATCTTTTTATCTATATCCTTGATTGTCAACATTTCATATTTTGGGTTAGCATAATCCAAGTAAATCATGCCCACCTGAAATAACTCATTTTCATTCAAGTTATTTGCGATATTTATAATTTTTGCTGTAGCTTCATTTAAATTACTTGCCTGAACAACTCGCATTGATACTCGCTCTTTACGTTTAGCCATAAAACGTATAGCTTTTTCTCGAGCCTCATCATATACAGGATGATAGCTAGGCGTAAATTGTTCTGCTTTTATATCCGAATCTATTGTTACTCTCTGAAAGAGTTCTCCCCGTATATCACTTAAAACACTTAACCCTGTCTCAAAGAAATAGCGACTTTCAGTAACTACAACAACCCCAATAGTAATATCCATATTAGCCTCTTAGTAATATCTTTGAATATTTAGCTCTTTACTACGAGTTAAGTAAAATATAATAATTTTTTCCAAGAGCACGAAAACTCTTCTCAGATGACCTAAGTGTATAAAGAATACATAAGGAACTGAGTACAATATTTTCACAGGCATCATAAAAAAGGTGTATTTATAGAGATATTTTTAAAACAGCTCCATAATCACCTTTAAACTGCTAATGCTTCCTCTATTCTTTTCCCATTACTTATTTCGTGTGTTTGTATTCTAACTTCACCGTTATTTCCATCCAAGTAAAGAATATCACCTGTTTTTATATGCATACATGCTGTTTTAGTATTAACAACAGCTGGAATACCAAATTCTCTAGACACAATAGAGCTATGAGAAAGCATTGAGCCAATATCTGCAATAACACCTGCTGCTAACACAAATAGAGGAGTCCAAGATGCATCTGTAAATTTAGCAACTAAAATTTCTCCTTGTTGTAAAGTTGCAGCATCTTTATCCAGGTCTTTTATCACCCTGGCTTTTGCCACAACAATTCCTGGACTGGCTCCTACCCCTTTAATTACACCTACAGTACCTGTCAATATATTATTTACATTT
The DNA here is from genome assembly GCF_000428585.1 of Zooshikella ganghwensis DSM 15267. Classification (GTDB taxonomy): domain Bacteria; phylum Pseudomonadota; class Gammaproteobacteria; order Pseudomonadales; family Zooshikellaceae; genus Zooshikella; species Zooshikella ganghwensis. The sequence continues at coordinate 10,000 of NZ_AUAF01000107.1, forward strand.
TTAGGTTGAGGGTTATAACCACCGATGATAGCCATTGGTGGTTCTTCACTATTGCAGTTTACTAGATGCTCTTTTCTATTATTTTCTATAATCTCTTTAGAAAATGCTTCTTCAGCATTTATTTCTCCTGCAACATATTTACGAAATAGATTAAAGTCAATAAATGGTAATTCATCTTTAGATACGATACTATCTCTATCTAATCTATCGAGTACTTCTGTAACAATTTTTCTATAGAACCATGTTTCAGTAATATACGTTGGTCTTGTATTCTCTCTTCGCTCAGCCATTTTAGCATAAGCAGCTATAAAAAAACGGAACTTCATTCTTATAGAAAAAGGGAGCTTTTTTAATAGTTTTTCCGTATCATTAACTCGTTCTTTATCCACTTCAGCAATTCTTTCTTCTAAATTAACCTCACTTATTAAATACATTTTTATGACTTTAAGTAAGTAACTAGGATCATCATTCCACCGAGGAATACTCAGCTCAAACTCTTGCCGCCCTCTTGCACCATAGTTTTTTAAAAAATAAGAGAACTCATTTTCAATAAACTGCTTGCCAATTCGACTTTTTTCTAGATTAGCTTTCAATTGATCAGCATCAGAGTTAATAAATATAGTACGTAATGGCTCGTTGGAATTTACTGTTTCTGTAAGCTGATAAATGCCTCTTGTCACTTCGATGGTTCTAAGACTATTCATTGATGCCTTGATTCTATTTTGCAGTCCATCACCCTTACCTCCTAGCCACTGCTCACATAATTCGGCCAAAAGGTCGTATAACGCAAATGACTGTAAAAAAAACGGCATATAAGCTTTACATGCCTTTAAGAAATACTTATCAATTCGAGAAAGTTCGTTATTCAACTCCATAAGTGACATTGACTTTAGATCTAACTTATTAAAACGATCTACCTCATCCTGCCGTATTTTTACCATATTTTTCACTATACGTTCAGCGGAAAAAAGGTTATATATCTGATAACCACACCAATATAGTGAGCTTTTAATAAACTTCCAGCCACTAACAGGAATACCATAGGGATTTTGGTAAGCGGTAAAGTCTATATCTTCTATAGCATATCGCTTAGTAAACTTCATTAAGTTTCGGGTAGGAGGACATTGACTAAGAAGCATGGCTGAAGCAGAAATATTTAAATAAACCTGCCCTTGTATATAACCCATATAATGCTGTGAATTCCCAACATTCAAAAGCCCCATTGTTTTTATTGCTGGGCCATGTATGTTATGTTGATAAAATTTACAAAATGAAAGGCCAAGTGGAGTCATAAGGCCTGTGACAATTTCCCCCGTATCCATCCGTGAAAATAATGCATTATCACGAATGTATTCGTCAGTTTCATCCTCATCAGCATAGTATATTGGTGTTTTAGATGTTTTAGTGGTTATTGGCCTTGCCTGTAATATATACACATTATTATTTTCAATGCCCCATTCTATGTCCATCGGTTGGCCATAGTAGAGACTGATTTTTTCTACTTTAGCCGCTAACTCTATACACTGTTCAGAAGATAAAACCGGTTGTTTTATTTTATCTTCATCTACATTAACTATATGAGTTTCTCCATTATTTTTCTTCGTACACTTTATTTTTTTTGCACGTATGTCTGTAGAAACTATAGTATGATCACACTTTCTTATGCGATAACTATCTGTAGAAACTTGACCAGAAACAACTCCTTCCCCTACTCCCCAGCACGCATCGATTAAAATATATTGATCATCGCCACTCATTGGATCTTGAGAAAAAGCAACACCTGCACTTTCAACATCAACCATTCTTTGGATAACCACAGCAATTCTACTATCATCTGCACTCACATCATGTTTTATTTGATAGAGGTTTGCTCTTGCAGCCCACAAAGACTTCCAACACTCCCTGACACATTCAAGAACCTTCACTTCACTATCAACAAACAGAAATGTTTCATACTGACCAGCATAGGATTGTGATTCTCCATCTTCATTAACTGCTGATGAACGGATAGCCACCTGGCCTCGCCCCATGTTTTGATAAACTTGAAGAATCTCATCTACTAAATCTGATGGTATTTCTGCGTTTGCAATTTCCTCTTTTATTTGATCAAAATTTAGCTTATGTATTTTTATTAAATCAAGAATTCCAGAGCAGCTTAAGAAGTACTCATTTGCTTTTGTTGTAATACAATATGCTTCTGGTACTAATAAACCATGCCTAACCAAATTATTCAAAGAAACGGCTTTACCTCCAACGTCCGTTTTTGATAATTCATCTTTTCCTGACAAAGCGATCACATAGTTCTGGCTGCTCATGTTATTACAACTCCTTTTATTATTTTTATGCTGATACAACATTAATTAAGTTTTCCTGTTTATTACTTTCCAGCCAGTTTTTAACTTGTTTTGCTGCTTTTATTCCTGCACCAATAGCACTTTCCAGATTTCCTAAACCATTAGTATCTTGATTAGCAAAAAACACACCCCTTATCGGCGCAGATGCTTTAATAAAAACATCATTTTTAAGCTGTCCTACTTTTGGAACAACAAGACCTTTATTCCAACGCCAAATTTTAATATCTTCAATTATGTCAGGACTTAAACCTAATGCTGCAAACATTAATACTACTTCTTGATAAGTTTCTGACTGCAACTTATCAAAACTTACTTCTTTGAGTTTCCCTTGATCTTTTTCGCCAAAAACTGGTTTTAATAATGTAAGAACCCCTATATCTTTATCAAATGACTTGTCTTTCCAATTAGCAACTAGACAAACTCCACTACGGCACCAACTGTATGGTTTTTTATTAAAATGTGCTCCCTCAATCACATAACCGCCAAAATGACTTTTTAATACTGTTTTGTTGAGAAAAACATTAGCGATGCAGTAGTCTCTATGTTCTATTTCTGAAATTGCTTGACGTTGTTTATTTGGAATATTATTAAGTACATGCTGTGCAACAAACTTTGGAGCAGCCCATATAACCGTTGCAGCCTTAACTTTATACCTTACTTGATTTTTCAAATAGGTAACTTCATAACTACCTGCTATTTCTTCAACAGCTGTGACCTGCGCAGTTGATTGACTGTGATATGATGATTCTTTTTCTAATTGATTTTTAAGTTGTTCACTTAAAAATCCATTCCCTCCCGGAAACGTCACTAAAGTACCAAATAAATACCCTAATAAAAAGTGTAAGCCAACATAAGCAGAAACATCTTTTATCGACAAACACTCAACACGCAATGTAGTTTCTATAGCATCTTTAACTAACTCGCCTAACTCATCCTTTGGTTGTAAGTAGATAGGCAGCCGTCCTTTTATCGTGGGATCAAAAAATAAATCATACAAAGAAATACTATCAAAAAGTTCCATTTCCTGCCTGGACCAATCACAACCCTCACTCCAAGGTACAGCAGGATACTTACCAGAGCCTGGTTTAAACTGTTCAAGGTATTCGTACAGTTTAGCAAAAACTGGATCCCCAAGTTTTTTTGGCGCAACAATATATGGTTTTTTTGTAATAGCTCCCTTTATCAAATCCAGAGATAGCTTATACATTGCTGGATTTAATAATGCTTTAGGCTGATTAATTAATGCTAAGCAAACCTCTCCCATTCCTTTTAATAGACGTCTAGTATCGAACAATACCAGAGACTCTTGATCAGCAGCTAGCCATTGATTCCTCAAGCCCAGTTCATCCAATAAACCTGCAACTTCTCCACCTTCGACTGGGTTCTGAAAACAACTACCAGCACTCGCATAACGTAAACCGTCTCTACTCTCCAGACGTGCATTTCCTCCAAATTTATTTCTTTCCTCAAGTAACAGTACAGAGAGCGATTTTAACTGCCAAGCCGCCGTCAATCCCGAGAGTCCACCTCCGACAATGATGACGTCATATTCCTTCTGTATATTTTCAATCTCACTATTATTTCCATGAAATTCAGGCTTTGTAACTTCAAACTTTTCTGAAGGTAGTTTTTTCATTTTGTTTAAGCTCATTACTAGTCTGCCTTGTGTACTGTACTTGGATCCTCATGTATTTCCTTATACATTATTTATCTCTGTACAGTACATTCATGCGCTTACAAAAAAATAATTATTTTTAGATACACTTAAGACTGATATATTCTTTGAAGTTGGATATTTTTCTGTTTTTTTAACATCAGCTGTTCTTTTAAAACTAAAACAGCAAAGATAAAGAAAACCGTATCCATAACAATAACTTGCCAATAAGCTCTATGTAATAGAGTGACAAAACAAATAAGCATCAACATTTGTCCTATGGACGATGCTATCAAATACCTATTAATCAATAGCGTCAAACCTGCCAAAAATAGACTTAAGCCAGAAATAACTGTTATTACAAGTTCATGAGTGTATAAATAGTTGCTAATCCCTTCTAAAAAAGTGCCCTGATTTGCAATAGCTGCATTCTTTAAAACAACACCAACATCTTCAATTTGAGGAAAAATTTTAGCTATTCCAGCTAACAGATAGAGTGTTCCAAATAAATATTTAAAATACTTCACAACACTTAGTCCTTTTTATTTAAACTTAACTATACCCTTCACGAATCATTTTTAGGGTTTGTTGTCAGCGCTTGACCACCAAGGATGGTGGGAATGCAGTTTATGCAGGAGCATTTAACGGTCACCCCAGCCACTTATTAATATAACCGCCCAGCAGCGCTGTTATATCAATTAAAGTGGCTACCGCAAGTTTCACAGCAGTAAACTTGCCCAGGGGATTCATCGCTTGACGGCCGCACCCTTGTCCCCTTGGGGTATAAAAATCCTTCGTTTTGGGTATAACCTCAAACTTAGCGACTATTATTTTATGAGCGTAATCCCATACTTCTGGCAATAAATTCCCTTTGTATTTCTGAGGTGCCTGAAAAGATTCTTGAAGGTAGAGCATCAAGTAACAAGCGGTCAATCCCAAACTCACTACAGACCCCTAATCCCCCAAAAACTTGAATAGCATCTAATCCACATTGAACCGCAGATTCAGATATCCAAAGTTTACTTTGAGCAATGGCTTCTTCATATGGCTTATTATTGTCATATAACCAACCAGCTTTATATAGTAATAAACGAGATGTTTCTAAACGTAATTTGAAATCAACAAGCTTATTTGATATCGACTGATTCCGCCCAATCGACTGGTCAAACTGTTTTCTTTCTACACAATATTCAATACATTGTTGTAGTACTCTTTCCATTGCTCCAACATATGCTGCAAATAAACACCCTCTCTCCCAAATCATAGAGTCGTGAAAAATTGGAGAACCTGAACCTTCTTCTCCAACTCGACTATCAATTGGAATGATACACTCATTAAAGTGTACACTTCCCCATGGGCTAGTCACCAACCCAGTTTTTAATGATTCATTAGTAATTTCTATACCTGGCAAATCTTTCGGAATTAAAAATGCACTACTATTAAAATAGCCTTGGCCTTCCTTCGTTTTTGCATAGACTAACAAGAGATCAGCTATTGGGGCATTAGTAATAAAACACTTTGATCCATTTAATATATAATGATTTTTTTCCTTTCTCGCAAAGGACTTCATATTATATGCATCAGAACCTGAAGATGGCTCTGTAATAGCATTGGCAACAATAAGTTGCCCAGATGCAATCTTCGCTAAGTATTTATTTCGCTGCTCATCTGAACCATGCCGCCAGATAGGAATAGCACAAGCGAACATATGCGCACAGAGGGAAAATACCAGCCCCATATCGGTACAACCCCGTCCCAGAGATTCAACAGCCAAAATCGTATCTAAAGCGCCTAACTCCGACCCACCCCACTGTTCGGGAATAGGCAAACCAGCTAGCCCTAGCTCTGAGGCGAGTTGCCAACCTTTAACGTTAAACGTTTCGGGGGACTGGAGGTCTTGTTGTGATTTAGACAAGGCTTCTTTAGCGAAGTTTTCAATATGCTGACAGCGTGCTTGTTGTTCTAATGTTAGCGTAAAATCCATATACGAACATTCCTTAGTATTATTTTAATACTACTTAATACATCCCTATGCAGAATACTCTGCTATCCTCTTACTCATTACTTCCCTGAGGATTCATCTATGCATCCTGAGAATTAGTTTTAATGAGACTAGCCTTAATAAAACAGACTACCCACTAAAAATCCTTCCCTTTGGGTATACATTGAAGATTTAGCTTTATGTTTAAACAACGACTGATGTATTTATATAACCGAATAAGCATCAGCTTTTCTTATCCTTTCTTGACTGCTTACTTACAGCCCTTTAAAACGCACTGTTTCAAAGCAACATTCTATACTTCTTTTTTAACTCAGTACTGCTAGTATAAAACAGTTGATTGCACCACCTAAATCATGCTACACCCTATATGAGTATATCTATAAATACGAATCTGATATGCCCTAATAACATAACACTTTCTTAAAGGAAAAATAAACTGATATCATCTGCTTTTTATAATTAATTTTTATTAAGAATAAAATATTACATTAACATTACATTTGTTTGTACTTTATGGCTGCTAAAGATATCCTTTCTTGCCTTTGATGACTCCTTCACTTTAAATATTTATATGTATAGATGCTTAGACAAGGGTATAAGTTCATGTTTAGGGTATTTTTTTTTTTTACGCTGTTGGTAGAACTCATATTAATACAACACCACTAATATAACACTTACTGTAAGTTTACATTATTGATACTAAACAAGACTAATATGACATATTAATTTAATTTGAAACACATAAACATTACAAAAAAATTACTTTTCTCCTTCACTTTACCTACGCCAGGCTCAGCAAGTCATAACGCTCCCGCAGAGCGGGAGGCTTGACAGCTATAAGCAGCCCCAAGGGCTGCCAATGTTAAAGTTCAGTGTTTAAAATTAGCTTCCGTGTTAAAAATCACCCTCTTCATCCGTGCCTTTTCCATCCAGCTGCTCTTGGTTTCGAATATACTTTCTAATCTGCTCTTCTTCGAATCCAACCGTTGAAATCGCATAGCCTCTTGCCCATAACGACTCCCCATTGAAGTTTCTTTTCCTTCCACTAAATTGCCTTGCAACTGCTATGGCACTTTTACCTTTTAAATACCCTACTATTTCTG
>NZ_AUAF01000108.1 GCF_000428585.1 Zooshikella ganghwensis DSM 15267
GTTAAGTTTCGTGACTTGGTATAATCAAGTGCATCGACATAGTGGGATTCAGTTTGTGACCCCTCAAGCACGCCATGAAGGCAAAGACCACGCTATTTTGGAAAACCGTAAGGTGGTATATGAAAAAGCAAAATTGGCCAATCCAAGACGCTGGACAGGTCAAACACGTAATTGGAATCGAATTGAAAGGGTTTGGCTTAACCCTGATAACAATCAAATGCTAAATCATTAGTGTAGGTTAGTTGATGCGACAACTATCTTGACAAACAGCGATAGCGAATCAGGCTCAGAAGTTAGTTGATGCTGCTATTGAGCGAACAAATCAAAAGGTAACCTATGATGGTCGTTATGTGAAAATCCCTTACCCTAATGGGGACGTACCCAATAATATAGGTGTGTGTACTGATGTTGTTATTAGGTCATATCGAAAGCTTGGAATTGATTTGCAAAAACTTGTGCATGAAGATATGAAGCGTGCATTTAATGTATATCCTAAATTATGGGGACTAACAAAAACAGACACCAATATTGATCATCGAAGGGTTCCAAACCTGCAAACCTTTTTTAAACGGCACGGTACGATTTTACCAGTTACTGACAATGCGAGTGATTATCGGCCAGGTGATATAGTAACTTGGTTATTACCTGGAAATTTAACTCATATCGGTATAATAATTGATAAGAAAAATATTTTTAGGAACAGACCATTGGTTGTGCATAATATTGGTCATGGAACCGTTGCAGAAGATATGTTATTTGATTATAAAATAACAGGACACTATCGATATAAAATTCATAATTAAAAGTATATCTTCGCCAGGCATGCAGGCATCAAAATATTTTTAACATCTATGCGTGTCTGCCGAGATGACACGATTAATACAGTTCAATGGGTTTTGGGTTATGCCAGAGCGGTTAAAAAAATAGCCGACAAGCAGGCTTATCGGCTATATTGATGTAGGTGGGGTTCTAGAATATGACTTATTATATGCAAACTCTTGCTTGAGTTAGATAAACCCTTCACGAATCATTTTTAGGGTTTGTTGTCAGCGCTCTTCACCCCAGTCACTTATTAATATAAGCTCCGGGGGGGGCATCGCTTGACGGCCGCCCCTAAAAGTCCTTCGTTTTGGGTATATTAAAGAATATGTCCATAATTCCAGGTTTCAATAGTATTTCCCCCATAAACACCACATACACCAAGTCCGTAAGCAGTAACAAGTGAGCCACTGGCTTTTGCCGCTAAAACCATGCTTAGAACAGCTTTCCCACCGTCAGTTCCGGCATCAACTCCCAATGCGTTCTTATATGCACTATGCACAAACGTTGCAGGAGTTCCTGTTATAGGTTTATTGAAATAAACCATAGCTTTTCCATTGCCATCTACTCGTATTTGAGTAACTTTTGCATTGCTGACGTGACCAATTGAATACGCATTAGATGCTGCCAGTATAGAGAATAATGTAACGATATATTTCATCATAATTCTAACTTAAAACTACTCAGTATTATCCCATTAATTTAATAATATTAAATTAATGGCTGGGATTAATGCTGGAGTCCAGCGTCCTTCTTGATAAGGTGTAGACAGCTGCCAGGTATATGACCCGGAGGATTTCAAACAGGTTCCCTGAGTTGTACCTCTACTGGCGATAAAGGTCCATCCTTCAACACAACCACACTTGCCTTCTTTCATAATTGCAGGTTCGAGCAGCCTAAAAGGCTTACCTTGGTAAAGCCAACAGTAACCGGCAGTTGCTCCATTAGGCAAATCAGCAAATGTTTGAGGAAGTGGTCCTTTTGGACCTTTTTCACCTTTAATTCCAGGTAGACCTGTTTCACCTTTAACGCCTTTAGGGCCAGGGTCACCGGGAGGTCCTTGTTTACCTTTAATGCCTTTTGAGGAATCACTACCATCTGATCCATCAATACCTGCTATTCCATCTGGACCTTTTTTGCCAGACTTTCCTTGTTTTCCAGCATCGCCTTGCGGTCCATCTTCACCTTGAGGTCCCTGTTCCCCTTTTTCCCCAGGCTCACCCGGGTCGCCTTGATCACCCTGTTCTCCAGGTTCCCCGATGATACCTGGTGCGCCAGGTAATGCTTCAGTAACACAAGTATTTGCGTAATTAAATGAAAAGTATAAGCATAGTGCTTCAGCATAAATCAGTGGCCGAGCATACATTCGAACTTCATCTATTTCACCACTAAAAGGTGCTAATAACCCTTGAGCATCACCACCTACTGCAAATGGACCCGCATGATGACTTTGTTTAAATATCATGCCATTGAATTCACCTTCATTAGCTAAAGGTACAATAGCCCCATTTAATGATAGTGATACAGGGTTTTGGTCTTTAGTATCAATATTGACTGTGAGTAATTGCCAGTCTGATCGTGTATTTACTTTGGAAAGTGAAGTGGCTATATAACTAGAATTATGATTACCACTTGCCTGTACTTTGACTTTAATAACGCCAGATGCGGTCAAGATAACCTGAATATTTCGTGAACTTTCTTCGTACTCATAGTGTTCACTAAAAAGGACTTCATCTGAAGTGTTACTAGTAGTCAGTTTAATCCAAACAGATAAACCTAAACCATCTCTTAACAACCAGTCATTTCGTTTTAGTAGTACAAGTGGATCACTGTTAACCACAAATGAAGCACCAGATTGTCCTGCAGCGTTAAAGTGGTTATCAGAAAGATGATTAACAGTAGCTTGCCATGGATTAAATGCCTGGCTATTTAATACCTGATCACTTTCATAATTATCAAAGGACCAATAACCTTGTAAGTTCGCAGCAAAACTCATGGGAGATGATGCTAAAGCACTTAATACTAAAGGATAAATTATTTTTTGTTTCATTACGTTCTCACTTTGCATCATTATTTATAACTGATTTCTACCACCTGTTATTACCACCACTGCTATTACCCTTTGATCGTCTTCTGCTTCTATTATTACGTGTGGGATCGCCCGTATCACTGGCTTGCCACCCTGAAACAGGACCAAACATTTTAATACCACCAGACCCCCCTTGGTGAATACAATGGTTAATTGTTACACTGGTTTGTCCGGCAGGTTTAAACCCTCTAATTCGGCGATGATAGCCACCATGGTTATACCAATGAATATTTATTTCGTAGGCACTGGCTTCGGGGTGAAAGCCGCTGAAAGTCCAATTACGACAGTTTGAACCACCACCACCACCCATACTGAGTGTCTTATACTGAGGCCATAAGATTAAATGTCCATTGTCTCCTGAATCTTGAGCAGGCCATCCATCATAGGGTCCGTGCAGTGTTAGGTTTGAAGAACCGCCTTTTTGTGGACAGTGATTAAATGTAATGCTGGTCTGTCCCTCTGGTTTCGTATTTTTGATGGTACGGTGCTGGCTACCTTTACGTGACTGCCAATTAACATTTAACGTATAACTAGACACTTCTGTTGGTAAACCACTATAGGTCCAGTTTTGACAATTATTAAATGAGGTAGCAGGCATTGCTTGAGAAGCAGCATAATATGGTAATGGATTCGCATCTTTTAGGCATGTAAAGTGGCTGATACCTGATTCACCAAATAACCTGGTAAGGGGAACAGCTTCCCATCCGGCTTCACAAGAACAGATATTTTTGCCGCCTTGTTGCAGTGTCATCGCAGGAGTTTCAACAGAAAGAATCTGGTTATTATTAATGACACAGGAGCCTGCTGTTGTATTTTTCGGTAACGCCAGAATAGTTTGTCCTTTTAAGCCAGCGTCTCCACGATCACCTTTTTCACCGCTAGGGCCTTTATCTCCAGAATCACCTTGTTTACCTCTAGGCCCCTGTGGTCCGGGATCACCATCTGGACCAGGCTTGCCATCTTGACCGGGTTGGCCCTGTTTTCCTGGTGGACCTTGTTCGCCTTGCGTACCTGTTTTACCTTGAGGGCCTGTATTACCTACAGGACCTTGATTACCTTTAGCGCCATCTTCTCCTTGCGCTCCTTTTTTTCCTTCTTCACCTTTATTGCCTGGAATACCACGAGTGCCTTTAGGACCTTCAGCGAACTGCCAACAGTCTTCGCCTTGATTAAAAAGGCATTGATTCTCGAAAAATGAAAGCGAGCGATCATAAATACTCAGCTGGTCTATTAAGCCAGTAAAGTTTTTAACTGTGCTATCTGTTGATAAACCTATTTCAATAGCGCTATCGTTTTTTAGTTGTGTACCGTTGAACTGGCTTGAGTCAATGGTTTTGTTAAAGATAACAGGACGGCCATTAATGACTATATGTAAAGGTTGTGGCTGCTCTTTATCAAAAGAGATAGAAAAATGCTGCCAACGTTGCAAATCAGTAATAGTTTCGCTGTGTACTTTAGCTGTGATCCCTTGGCCTGATTTAAGTACTAATTCTAGTGTATTGTCTACAACTTGGAGTTGATAGCCAGTTTGAGTTTCATGATTCATTTTTCGAATCAATGAAAATGTTTTTTGGGTAGCATCAGGCTTAAACCAAAAACTCACGGCATGTGAATTATCGCCTAACCAGCTATTGGGAATAACAAGCGAGGCTAACTCTTGGTTGAACCTAAGGGATTTATTACGCTTTCCTTCCTCTGCAAGTAAAGTGTTCTCAGGTAACTGTAAATTATTTACATTACTGCTTTGATCAATAATTTGCTGTGCTTCGATTTTATCAAAATTCCATAGTCCTACAGGTTTTTGCTGAGCACTAGCAGGAAAGGCTGCAGTTGTACAACTTAAAAATAAAAGTGTACTAAGTGTATTTTTTCGCATCTTTTAAAACTCATTCACTGTTCTTTGGTGCTTAACATAATTATTTAAAGTATTTTTAAAAGCTGATAATTAATTTTTAATACACCAAGAGGCATTAACATCTCCCACTCGAGTCCAGCCCGATGCACAGCTGCAGGCATTTAAGTACTGGTTATTATGACGATAAGTGTAGGTTGATGCTGCAGTGCCATAATGTAGCGTAATTGTTTGGTTAGCTTTATTTATTTGGCAAAAGCCTGATAAAGATCCTTTAGGTAAATCCTGGTAGGAATCTGCAATAGGACCTGCATCACCTCTTGGCCCTGGCTCACCTTGTGGACCTCTCACACCAGGTAAACCTTGCTGGCCATCTGGTCCTTTGGGACCTGTTTTACCCACGCCGGGTTGGCCTTCTAATCCTGGCAATCCTGATTTACCTTGTGGTCCTTGAGGGCCAGTCTCTCCTTGCGGGCCTTGAGGACCTTGCTCTCCTTGATCTCCAGGTTTACCTTGTTTTCCTTGTGGGCCTTGTTCACCTTTAGGACCTTGTGGGCCTTTTATTCCTTTTTCACCCTGTGGTCCTTGTTGGATAGGAATAAGGCAGTTTAAACCCAGCTGGCTTAAGCAGTATGACTCTACAGGATTAATGATATTTTGAAATAAATAGACCTCGTCAATTTTCCCTTGAAAATTTTCAGGTGGAGTCATTACGGTGTTCGAATCAAATAAAGAAGGATCAACATAACCAATATTAAAGACTGATGTTGACTGATGTGTTGGTAATCTGATTAATGAGTTATCGATACTTTCAAGGTCGCTTTCAAAGCCATTAACAGTCATTAGGATGGATTGCAAAGATACTCCGGTATTATAGCCTATACTTAGATGTTGCCATTTTCCGGGTTCAATTTTCTGTTTGCTCTTTATGTGGAGTGAATTAATGTTTTCATCAACAATGACAACATTTATAAATAATTCTTCATCTAAAAATGCAGTAACGCCAGAATTATTTAAAGCAATGCGAGAAAAAATGGTTTGGCTTATACCTGTTTCAGGAATATATATCCAGGCAGCAAATGCAAAGGGTTCTTCCAGTGTCCAGTTATCACCTACATTAAACTCCATAGATGAGCTGCTGTCGTTAAACTGTGCAGCATAACCCTGAATACCTTCAGCAAAAGAAATATCGCCATTTAATGTTGATGAATGGTTGAACTCACTGTGGTCTCGCACATCTTTATAGTCGAATGACCAGTAACCCACTTGTTTTTTTGGCCAGTTGCCTACATTGGATGGATCGAAAGGATCATTGGCTAATGCCACTGATGCGCCACATAGTAAAGCGCTATAGCTTATTATCTTGCTTAATTTGCGTAAAAGACGCATACACAAAACCCTGATAGTTGCAAAAGTTTTAACAGTTAAAAGGTGCTTTATAATCTTCATGCCCATAGATTTACTGAGATAAGCTATGGAGAAAAACACCTAAAAATAGTGAAATTATCAGACGATGAAGTGTTCAAAGGACAATGACTTAGTGTGTATTCAAGGTTTATGTGCAAAAGAGAATGACACATTTTACACGCTAATGGGTGCTTAAGGGTTGATCTAACAACAGTGTGATTATTTTTCAGTGAGTGGCAGGTTCATATGATACCTGATTCTAAACTTGTTGCAATTCTATACAACGCTATACAACAAGAAGTGTCTGTGGAACTAAAGTTGTTGAGGATATTTTTTACCACTTATCCGTTTATATGATCCATTTATCCTGTAATTTTTTGGCTATTTAGTTGAAAAGTGTCAGTAAGATGATGATTAATAAGGATATTATTTTTACGCTTGAATTCGTTGCGCAAAAAATAAACAAAAATGGCGCTGAACAAAATTCTATAAACAATGGATATATAAAATAAGTAAGTGAAGTTTTTGTAAGACATGATACGACTGTACTAGCTGGTTGTGGTTTAACAACGGTATTGTGTTTTTATTTGACAGTGTTTGGTATTAATTAAGATGGCAAATATTTTCATTGATTAGGCTAATACCCTTCATAAATGATTTTTTCGTTTTTGATGCTCTAACCATCTTTAATTAAAAAAATAATGTGCTTATCAGGTATTGATAAGTAAACAGCATACGTTGCTGTCACCAATTACCTTTGTGAGAAAAGATTTTTATGGTTGCGTTAGTATCTGGATCTAATCTTGGATTATTTAATCATTTAGTACTAGGAAATGGGGCTGGTAGTAAAGTAGGTCAGGGTAATAACCAAGTCTTTCTTAATGCAGCAACTGGTAACCTGATTTTACAACAACATTCGGATGAGCTTTCTGCATTAGGACTGGATACACAGCTAACACAAACTTATAACAGTCAGGGGCAGCATAACGATGCGCGCAATCAATCCTGGTTGCTGAATCAGCACCGCTATTTAACAGACCTCCCAGAAAAAGCCACTGCAGGGAGTAAGTTACGTCGAGCCAATGGTGATGGTAGCTTTAGTGAGTATCACTTTGATAGTGAAAAGCAAGCTTATATTTCCACTGATGGTGGTGGTGCTCATGATCAGATTAGATTTGATCATGAGAAAAAGCTATGGATTTGGCAAGAAGGTACTTCAGGTGTAGTAGAGCACTATAATTCAGACGGTCAGCTGGTCAGTCGAAAAGATAGAGATGGACACCTACTGAACTTTAGTTACGAAAACAATCTGTTAAATCGTATTACGGATGCATCAGGGCAGCAGACGATACTCAGTTATATTCAAGTATCAGGGAAAACACTGCTGAGCCAAGTTGCAACGAGTTATGTTAATGACCAAGGTAAAACACAAGAAACTATTAATCAGCGATTTGAATATGATCAGCAAGGAAGGTTATCAGCAGTTATTATCGATCTCACACCTGAAGATAATACAATTGCTGATGGCAATGTTTTTCGTACTGACTATCAATATGACGGCAACAGTTTACGCATTAAGCAAATTGCGCAGAGCGATGGTGTCATCCAACAATTTACCTATAAAAAAATAGACGAACAGTATCGTATTGTTCGTATTGAAGATGGTAAGGGCGTTGGAGTTACTCTTGATTATAACACTTCTCAGCGACTGACAACGGTTAAAAATGATAAAGGTGAAACATCCTTTTACCGCTTTGATGAACAGGATCGTTTAACATCAATCACTCAGCCTGCAGTTAATCACCAGCGACCCGTATTGTCTTATACCTATGATGAAGCTGGAAATATTACCTCAGTAACAGATGCTAAAGGTCAAGTTACACAGCGACAGTATGATGATGCAGGCAATTTACTGACTGAAGTTATAGGTAATCAGGTTAATTATTTTCGCTATAACGAGCATAATCAAATAATTGCTAAGGCAAACTATGCGTTAGCAAAACCTGGCACTATTGATGATATAGGCCATTTGGCAGACCTTCCTGAAAATGCTGCTATAACGAGAATGGTTTACGATCAACAAGGTCACTTACGTTATACAATCAGTGCTGAAGGGCGTATTCAAGCTTGGGATTATAATGCTCAGGGCTTAATGGTTGAGCACAGAGTCTACTCAAACGTAAAATTTTCACTGGCTGATTACACGGCTGAAAAAAATATTTCGCTATCAGCTATTGATACTTTTTTAAATGACCAGCCACAAGCACAGTATCAAAGAACAACCCATGATTATGATGCCCGTGGTATGGTGGCACGCATTACTCAATGGTCCGGTAATCAAGCTCAGCAAAAAACACACTATATTTATAGTGCATATGGTCAATTACTTAAAACCATCAATGATAAAGGTGTGGTAGAACAATTTACCTATGATGGACTGGGGCGTGTACTGAGCAAAGAGAAAGCAGGCCAGCGTTTAAGTACAGTACAATATAACGATGCGCAGCAGGCAATTGTCACCACAACAGTAAATGGTTTATCGACAACGCAAGTATTTGACTCTGCTGGTCGCTTAGTGACAGAGTCAACCGTCACGACGGATGAAACGGTTACTGGAAAACAACGACTGTTTTATGATGAAGCTGGTCGTTTAGTGGCAAAAGAAGCTGCAGATGGTGCGCGTAGCTACCTGTTTTATAATGAGGCAGGGCAAAAAGCCGGGACCATTGATGAAACGGGTAAACTGACTCGTTTTAGTTATGATGCTAATGGTTTGCTCATTGCAACAAGAGAATATAGTACTCACGTTGATACTTCTGCATTAGTTGCACAGGAAGGGGAAATTAATTTAAAGCTGATGAAGCTTACGGCATGGTTACCTGCTGAATCAGCTGCAGACCGTACCTCATATGCTATTTATGATGCACAAGGACGAGAGCAGTATGCGATTGATGCTGAAGGACTTGTCACTGAGACGATTTATAATGCTCAAGGAAAACAGATAGCTAAACATCGTTATGAACAGCCATTATCCAGTGAGCAGTTAACTGATGCCGCTAATTATTCCGCTGGTGATATAAATCGTCTTATTGGTAGTTATAGCTATGTGCTCATGGATAATACTACCTGGACGACAGATCGGCAGCCTAATCAGCCTTATACTTATACATCAAGTGCATTACTGCAGCATAGAGAGCTACATGCTTATGAAGACATATTGAAACTGTCTGGAGAGCGTGTAAATCGTAATCCAGTTCAGCCTTACTCTGTACTGACAGGTTATGACTATACCCTAAGGTCAGTGCAAAAAGCTGACGCACAAACCCTGCAATTAGTGGGTGCGCGAGTTTCAGAGCAGCCTATGGTTAAGGTGGAAGGGCAAGCTCAGCCCATTGCTTCTTCAGCAATATCCCTTGCATTAACCCATGAAGGTGCTTCAGCAAAATTAACATCACTATCTGCAGCATTTAGCGTGAATAAAAGTAATGCTTCGGACTATTGGCAAGGTGATCAGCGTTTTATAAAGCCTACAGATCATGGTTTTGATATTACACAGCCGGGCAGTAAAAACTCTGCTCGCAAGGTTACCTTAAAAAGCCAGAGATCTTATCTCACTACAAAGGGTTATCATTTAAAAACAGATGTTAAAATAAGCGACACATCTGGTTCATTAATACTTACGGTTAACGGTGATAATGGTAAACAGCACAGAGTACGTCTAATTGCTGGCAAAATGGTTGTCTTCCAGGGTATTAAAATGGGGCGTGCACAACAGAGATATAGAACGCCTTATTCCGCAGGTGAAACCTATACCATTGAGTTTGAAGTAAATGCAGATAGTACAACCGCTTACTTTTATCCTAAAGGTAAAACCCGTGCAGAGGGTTTTAGTCAGCGACTAGAAAATCATGGCTTTAAGTCTGTCAATGTTGAGTTATTTGCAACAGGTGTCATAAATGATGATGACCAGACTGTTGCCTTTATCGGTTTTCAAGAGCAAGGCCAGCTGGCTTTAGATAGCTACCAATTACGCTATCGCGTAGCAGGAACAGAAAATTTCACTCCAGTAAGCCTTAATGAAGAACAGGAGTTTGCCTGGAATAACTGGCCAGAAGGACAAGCTTACGAGCTGGAGTTAACAGATAAAGAAACGGGTAAGGTATACCTTGCGCAAACTACGGGCACTGCAGAAACACTGCAGTTTAAACCTGAGCAGGATAATACAGCTCCTGCAACTTCGGGTGTATTTATCAATAATATGGTGCCCAAAGGACAATGGACACATTACCAGCAAATTACCACCAAAGTATTTAATGCTGAAGGTCAGTTGGTTGGTGAAGGTACTATTTCGCCTGCTGATTTTGCCGAGTACCAAGGTCAAATAAAAATTGGGGATCAGCTTTTATCCGCAGGACAATATCAGCTTGAAATTATTTTTACGGATAACCGCGGTAAGCAATTAGCTCCGGTAAGCATGGGTTACCAAGTTGGTGATACTAATACTTCATTCCAGCAGTCTTTACAGTGGTTATCACCTAAAAAAACAGGTGAGCTTGATGTGTTACGTGTGCGAAAAGTGGGGAGTAATGATTGGCAAACATTGACTATTACCCAAGATGTCCTAGGAAAAAATAAGGCTGATTTAACATCGTTAGCGCTTGGCCAATATGAATATCAAATTAATTATTTAAATAATGATGGTCAGATTAGTTATCAATTAACAGGTAGTATTGATACGACTCGATCAGGTGATACAACACACTCTGGTATTACAAGTGTAGAAGCTGAAGCAGAAAGCATAACGTACCAACAAGTACATAATAAATATGATGTATTGCAAGGTGTTATATCGGCAGAAGAACAACAAAATCTGGAAAAAATTGATTGTATTACTTATCGGAAGGATGGTCGCTATCCACTTGCCGAAAATACAATTACTATCGATGATTGGGTGAACTTTAAAGGCGACGTCACTTTACTTCCCCATCATGTCAATAATCGTCCTTTACTGAAGAATGGTGAAGGCTATCGCGTTGAAATTAATCTCCACTATAAAGATGGTACTGTTATTACCAAGGCGCCGATTGAGTTTGAGTTTGGAGATGATTTTTATACCGTCAATCAAACCCTACGCTGGCCCGTTATTGAATCACATATTCCTTTTACAGAGCGTCATGAGTTTCGCTATCGAGTGAATGATGGTTCGAAGGATGAGTTTATCTCTGTGCCTGTGGTACGAGAAGGCGATGAGTTTGTTGTTCAGCTGACAGGATTGATTCCAGGTGAAGGCTATGAATATCGCATTAAGCATCTTGATGACCAGTCAGCACACATTGGTGGGGGAGAGTATGATGTGGAGCTGTGGGGACTGTTTTCAGCTAAGTTAGGGCAGTCAACCAAAGATATTAATGTTAGTTATGATCGCATCATTTCTGAACCTGCTGATAGTGGTGCATTAACAGGTGTTATTTCAGCCGAAGAAGCAAAGCTGATTGACTCTGTTCAAGTCTCGGTTCGTCAAGCGCAGGCTGATGGTAGCGAAGAGACTTTGAGTCGTGCTGAAACTTACATTAGTAGTTATAAAAATTATCAGGGTGAAGTTAACTTAGGCATGCCTGGCGGGTTAAAACCCGGAAAATACACTATCGTCGTACAAAAATTCTATCGAAATGGTGAAGTAAAACATGAGCGCTTTGACTATGAAGTAGGTGCTCAGCCACAGCTAAATAAAACACATCGGCTTCGCATTCCTGTGGCTAACTTGCCCGTTGATATTAATCAACCAAATGTACAACTCAGCTATCGCTTAAAGCAATTAGGTGAGGCGTTTACTGCAATTGATGTAAATAGTATTCGCTCTGCAGATGGGCAATATCTTGAATTAAATTTAGACCAGTCTCGAGAAGCCGCTTATGATTTTGATTTAAAAATTGTCAGTGATCAGGGGGAATTTCAAGGCCGTGCTTCGGTGATATTGGATGCTAATACGGATGGTAATTATTTACTGAAGTTTGGTGATAAGTTAGGGAATGATATTGCTGGGCGTTTTACCCATCGTTTGTACAGCCAAGATGGTTTACTGGTCGGTGAGCTGGATGCTGAAGGCTTTTTAGTCGAGCATCGTTATGATGCCGCAGGGCAAAAAATTAGCACGACACGTTATGCCAATGCTACAGGTTATCCAAGTAAACAGCAGTTATTTTTAGATATTAATACGCTGAGGCCAGAGGTTAGTGTTAATGATCAAACCACACATTTTATTTACGATGATTTAGGCCAGCATGTTGCTACGGTCGATGCTGAAGGTTATTTGACGGAAACTGTTTACGATAGTTTAGGCCAAGTTGCACAAATTATTGGTTATCGACAACGGATTAATTATCAACAACAAACCCTGACTGAATTACGCGTATTAGCGACAGGTAGTGAACCTAACCGTGTGGAACATCACGAGTATGATGATCGTGGACGTCTGATAAAACAGACGGCGGCAAATGGTTTGGTCACGCATAATGAATATGATGTGATGGGTAACTTAATCACCGTTACTCAAGGCCAGACAAGTGATCATAGTCAGATACGCTATCAAACTAAACGTTATGATCAATTAGGTCGTGTCACGGCAGAATTAACAGCAACGGGTGCTAAGCAGCTCGCAGCAGCTACCACAGATGCTGAACGTGAAATCATTTGGCAAAAACAAGCCACTTTATTTTCATATAATGAGCGTGGCTGGTTAATCAGTAAAACTTACCCAGAAGTTAATGCACTCGAAAATGGACAAAATAAAAGTCATCCTCAGCATTTAACACAATGGTTTTTTTATAATAAAGGTGGACAGCTTCGTTTTAGCATTAGTAGCCAAGGGGCAGTGAAAGAGCTACGTTATAATACCCTTGGTGAAAAAATAGCGAGCATTGACTATGCCACTGCGTTACCTGTTAATAATGCATTATCGGGTGGGCTTGCAGGTGGATTGGAAAGCACAGAATTACGTGAAAAAATAAAAGGCATTGCAAACCCTGAGCAAGATCAAGTTACTCATTTTGAATATAACAAACGTGGCTTATTAGCTAAGTCGACAACCGCCAGTGGTAGTGTCAGCCAATATCAATACAACAGTTTTGGTGAAGTCAGCAGGCTGGCAAAAAGTATTCAAGCCGCAAACAACCAATTTCAAATCGCATCTTTTGAATATGATTTACGTGGGTTAGCCATTACTAAAACGCTGTCTGTTGAGGGTTTAACAGAAAATGGTCTAACCCAAACAGAAACCATCACCTACGATGCCTTTCAGCGAAAAACCAAAGTGCAGCAAGGCGAATTTATTCGTCAACAATTTAGTTATAACCGCTTAAACCAACTTGTCAGCGAGCTTAATGCAGCTGGTGATGCAACGCAGGTCGCGTATGATGCATTTGGTCGTAAAGTATCCGTGACGGATCGCCAAGGCAATACCACCTCTTATCACTATGATGATCAACAACATCAGTTGAAAGTGGTGTCTGCTACAGGTGAACAGCTTATTACACAATACGACCAGTTTGGTGAAAAAGCAGCTTTAATTGATGCCGTTGGGACACGCACTGAGTACCACTATGATGAAGCAGGACGCGTTCAGCAGATTACTCAACACAGTGCAGACGGTGAACTGTTAAAAACCATTGAGCAGCATGAATACAATACACTGGGTTGGCAGCAGAAAACGGTAGCGGCTAATGGACTCGTTACGACCTATCAATATGATGTGGCTGGAAAGCTGCTGCGACAAACTGTTGACCCTGAGGGTAAAGCACAAGTCACTTCTCATGAAGTGGATGTGCGTGGCCGAGTGATTAAAACCACCACGCCAAATGGTGTGCAAACGTTAACTGCGTATGATGCTGAAGGTCGGGTAAGTCAAATCACCCGACAAGCTGGAGGGCAGCAACGTATCACTCGTTATCGCTATGATGAGCAAGGCAATAAAGTGGCTGAGCAAACATATTCAGCATCACTTGTTAATGGTCATCAGAGCGAACTTAAGCTCTGGCGGGAAAACCACTACCAATATGATGGTTTGGGTAGATTACAGACTAAGGTTGTTGACCCTAGTGGTTTAGCGCAAACCACCCGTTACCAATATGACGAGCAAAATAAACTTATTGCTGAAACCAATAGCTTGGGGCAAACCACTTACCATGCCTATAACATAGATAATCAGCGTATTTACTCAGTTGATGCTGAAGGTGGCGTAACGCTTGTTAAATACACCAAAACCGGTCAAGTATGGTTAACAGAACAGCTGGCCAAACCAATCAATACCGAAGGGCTTGAGTTTGCACTTAAGCAGGCCCGTGAGCCAAGAGTGGTTATTGAGCAGCGTATTACTGATCGTAGCTCGCCACAGCAGACTGAGCATAATCATCGCAGTTATACCCTCTATGATGCTGATGGTCGTAAAGCCATGACCATCGATAACCTTGGGGGTGTTACTGAGTTTGTCTATAACAGCCGAGGTGCGTTGGCTCAAACCATACGCTATACACAGCGCCTGTCTGATATTCAGCAGTTGGCAGAAACTCAGGATTTGGCAGCCGCTAAAGCGCAAGTTCGTGCTGCAACTACAGATGACAAGCCTGCGTATACCCAAACCACGTTGTTCGATCAGTTGGGACAAGCTCGGTTTATGGTTGATGCCAACGGTAGCCTGACTGAAAAACAATATGATATCAGTGGGCAGCTGGTGCGTGAACTGAAGTATGACCTAGCTGCTGTTGAAGCGTTGAAATTGGATAAGGTCAACTTACTTGAACTCTCTGATCAGCAGTTAGAGGCTAAACTACAAGCTTGGCTGGCTGCAAGTGAAACGACTGAAAGCGGAGAAACAGTTGAGCACCAGCTTAACTATCAGCAGACGGACTATATCTACAATCAGTTGGGCCAGACTTGCTTCACTATTGATGCGGCTGGTCACATAAACCGTTTGAGTTATGACCAGGCGGGTCAGGTGGTTGCCAGTTACCGTTACCAGCAACCATTGAGTAGTGAGTTGCGGCAGGGGGGACGTTTAGGCCAACCATTAGCTTTGGCTCAGCTTACCGAGTATGTTGCAGAGCATAATGCGACCGTTGAGGCCAAGCAGTATGTTTATGATGCGGCAGGGCGTAAACAATTTGAAATCGATAGTATGGGCTATGTTACGGCCTTCAGTTATGACGCTCTGGACCAGCTGTTAAGTACTACTCGTTATACACAGCCTATCAGTTTTGACCCTTCACCTACTGAAGCATCAGTTAATCAGGCTACCCAAAAACTGCATGGTGTATCTACCCGCCAACACTATGATGCACTAGGCCGCACCCAACTGGAAATCGATGCCCTGGGCCATGTGACCGCCCATGAATACGATGCCTTAGGCCAGTTGCGCCGTACGGTGCGTTACGCTCAAGCGTTGGATGAAGGGCTACGTAATGGCTCGACTGCGGAGATTGCCGCGCGGTTGTCGGGACTGAGTCATGCGCAGGACCAGGCGACGGTGTATCGCTATGATGCCGCCGGCCATAAAACCGCATTGATAACTGGGGCGGCCAGTGCGGTCACCTTAGGCTTGAGCGAAGACCAGCTGCAGGCGGGGTTAGCGTCAGGTCAGCTGCGCGCCGAGTTCTATGAATACGATGCCCTGGGTCAACGGACTGTGCTACGCCAAGCCACGGCGGAGGGCGACTTCCGCACGCTGTTCTACTACGACAGCAAAGGCCAACTGACCCGTGAGTTGAAGCAGGTCAATGCCGAGCAGGGTTACCTGACGGTGTTCGACTACGATGCCTTTGGCAATAAGATTTTCGAGAACCGTTACAGTGGTTTGCTCCCCATGGCGCTGGGTGCCAATCAGTCGCGTTCCTTGGTCTATGCCGACCGTATTGTCCGTTTCCGTTACGATGCCTTGAATCGTCTGGTCGCCGAAACCGTGCCCAGTGCCGATGGTAATGGCCACGAGACCCAGTATCAGTACGATGCCTTTGGCAACCTGACCTTAAAAACCGAAGCGGCGGGTATGCAGGCCGAGCGTCGCACCGCCTATCGCTATGATGAGCGTAACCAAAAAATCGCAGAGATCACCGCGCTGGGCACGGAAGCCGCGGCAGAGACCCAGTACCGTTATGATGCCCTGGGTCGGGTCAGTGCCATTGTCGATGCCCGGGGTGTGGCCCTGGTTCAAGACGACAGTGACTGGGCATTGGCCGAGCGTGCGCGGTTAGGCATCGTCAATACCGTCACCACCGCAGACGGGCAAACGCGGCCGGGTGGGGCTAAGCGCGCGCATGAACTGACCGAGGAGGATATCGCCACCCTACAAGCCGCGTATACCAGCGAGCAGACCTTTGATGCAGCCGGGCGCAAGATTGCTGAGCGTGATCCACTGGGCCATGAGACTCACACCGTTTACGACGCCTTTGGCAACATCATCAAGGCCACCGATCCCCGTGGTCAGGTGGGTTACTTCTTTTACGATGCCAATAACCGTTTGCGGTTACAGATTGATCCTAAAGGCTACGCCACCGAAACCCGCTATGATGCGTTTGGTCAGGTAGTAAGCACCTACCAGTATCAGCAGGCACTGGATCTCAGTGGCGGTGCTATCACTGAACAGAGTGACCTGACCGCGCTGATCAGCCAGCTGCAAGCCTCGGTGGATAGTGGTTCAGGCAGTGCTTCGGATAAGGTCATTGTCCAGCAGCATACCTTGAATGCCTTTGGTCAAATCCTGAGTTCGACACAAGCCGGCGTCACCACCACCTTCAGCTATGATGCCCAAGGTAACAAGCTCACCGCTACCGATGGCAA
>NZ_AUAF01000109.1 GCF_000428585.1 Zooshikella ganghwensis DSM 15267
CATCAGGCCAACGTCTCTGACGAATAAACTGGTAGCATTGCTCATCATTTACCAGTTGTTTGATATTGATCATTCTTTGCTTATTACTGACTTAATTTACCCAAATAGACGTGCATAATACATCTTTGGTTGTATTATATGCTACCCCCTAGGAATCCATATAGAGCCTTGAAATAAATGACTGGGATAAATTTACTTAGGGCCTGTTAACACTATTTGAATATCACTGTTATGAAACCGCTTCACTATAGTTAAACCAGTGGCGTGTTCTGTTAGCAAATGCCACTAAAGAAAGCATGACAGGCACTTCAACCAAAACACCCACTACTGTTGCCAGTGCTGCTCCTGACTGCAAACCAAATAGCGAAATTGCTACAGCCACTGCTAACTCAAAGAAATTTGACGTACCAATCATACAAGCGGGCGCAGCAATATTATGAGGAAGCTTTATGATTTTTGCAGCACCATAAGCAATCGCAAAAATTCCATAGGTTTGCAATAACAAAGGTATCGAAATTAATACAATGGCTAGTGGCTGCTCGGTAATTGTTTCAGCCTGAAAACCAAAGAGTAAAACTACCGTCGCCAGGAGACCCACAATTGATACCGGTTTAAGCCCATGAATAAATTGATTCAAACGACGATGATCGCCCTTTGCATCCAGTACGCTACGTGTCAATATTCCTGCAAAAAGTGGCATCACCACATAGAGAACCACAGATAAAATCAATGTTTCCCAAGGCACCGTCACATCACTCACCCCCAATAAAAATGCAGCGATTGGTGCAAAGGCAAAGATCATAATAATGTCATTAACGGATACCTGTACTAATGTGTAATTTGCATCACCTTTGGTCAGTTGACTCCAAACAAAAACCATTGCAGTACACGGCGCCACGCCTAATAAAATCATTCCCGCAATATATTCAGTCGCCGTTTCGGGAGTAACCCAGTTAGCAAAAATCAAACGGAAAAAAAGCCACCCTAACGCAGCCATCGTAAATGGTTTAATAAGCCAGTTAATCACTAACGTTAGCAATAATCCTTTTGGTTTTTTGCCAATATGTTTAATCGAAGAAAAATCCACCTGAATCATCATCGGATAAATCATTACCCAAATAAACAGCGCAACGGGTATATTTACGTGTGCAACTTCCAGTGCCGCAAACCATTGAAACACGCTAGGTAATAAATTACCTAATAAAACACCAGTAAAAATACAAAGTCCCACCCACAGTGTAAGAAAGCGTTCGAAAAAGCTCATGCATTAAACCTCTTTCGCGATACTCTGTAGTGCTTCTTTTAATGCTGAAGGCGAAAGCGTTTCCAAGTCTAATGCCAGCATTTTCTGCACCCGTTGTTCAAGGGTATCCATTACCGTAAAAAAAGCTTCTTTTTGAGCGTTCTCGTCACCTTTCAGCTTGGATGGGTCAGGTAAACCCCAATGCACTTTAACGGCATCTCCAAACCAGGTTGGACATACCTCATTCGCTGCACTATCACACACAGTAATAATCACCTCGGGCTTTTTCACCTCATAATCATCCCAAGATTGACTCTGCAACCCTTTCGTACTCATGCCCCGAGCCTGAAGATAGTTAAGGGTTAATGGATGAATATGTCCAACAGGTTGACTGCCTGCGCTATAAGCTACTATTCGGCCTTGAGCAAAGTGATTTGTAATTGCCTCACATAAAATACTGCGACAGCGGTTATGTGTACAAATATAGAGCAGCTGCATTCCCAGATTCCTATTCATATACCCAACGTTATTCATTTTTAGGTTCACAGTAACCTAAACAATCTTGCAAACTATTTAGCTCAACAAGTAGGTCGATTTTCCATAGTTTTTAATTGGTGCTGATATTTACCTAAGACATCCACTTGTGCCTCACAAGCCTGCTCAAGTATAGGTGTAACCCAACGAGGCAAAGAAGGATGCAGAGAATAAAACACCCATTGACCACGACGTTCATCGATTAATATGTTGTAATTGCGAAGTTGTGCCAAATGCCTTGAAATTTTGGGCTGGCTGACATCCATTGCAGCCACTAACTCACAAACACAAAGCTCACGTTGTTGATGAACTAACAGTGTGATGTTCATTCGGGTTTCATCAGATAGACATTTAAAAAATTGAACGACATTGAGCAATGTTTGTAACTCCTTATCTTCAAAAATAACAACATACGCATATCCATATATACAAACTCAACATCAAACTGTCAAGCCTCATAAAACGAGCCGTAGTAAATATGTAGGTTTATTTCTAACTATGTTGTAAAAACGTTGGATGGTAATGATGAAAGGTAGAAAGAGAACTTTCAATAAAGGCCTGGTGTTTAAGTTTATTAAATTTTATCAATAATTCATCAGCAACCAATGGAGGCGAAAATAAATAGCCCTGACAATAATCACAGCCTAAAGATTTAAGAAAAGCCAAAGCACGCTCGTTTTCCACACCTTCGGCAATGACATTAAGCCCCAGGCTATGCGCTAATCCAATGATTGCCCGGACAATGCTTGCGGCATCAACGTCATTCGGTAAATCTTCAATAAAAGAGCGATCGATTTTAACAGTATCAATAGGCAGTTTTTTAAGATAGCTTAACGAAGAATAACCTGTTCCGAAGTCATCCATACTAATTGACACCCCCAGCTTTTTTAAATGCCCTAACTCTTGAATAGCAAATTTAATGTCCTCCATTAACATGCTTTCTGTTATTTCTAAATCAAGGAGTTGAGGTGCTAAACCAGTGACACTTAATACTTTTTTTACCGTGTGGACAATATTACCACTTAACAACTGACGTACAGATAAATTAACGGAAATACTGGTATAAGGTGGTAAATTACGTTGCTGATACCATTGCTGGCGCTGAGCACAGGCACTATACAAAGCCCACTCCCCCACAGGCATTATTAACCCCGTTTCCTCAAGTAAAGGGATAAAAGTATTAGGGCCTATAATCCCCTCTTGAGGGTGCTGCCAACGTATTAAAGCTTCTAAGCCAATAATATCACCTGTTTGTACATCAACTTGTGGTTGATAATGCAACAATAACTGTTGCTCATGTAAAGCCCGATATAAGCTTGTTTCAAGGTGGATGCGATACTCCGCCAGCGCACTCATATTTGAGTCATAAAACTGGTAATGATTTTTACCCTGATCTTTAACACGATACATAGCAATATCGGCTTGCTTTATCATTGTTTCTGTATCAGCATGCAAGCTGTCCATAACCGTAATACCGATGCTGGCGGATACAAATAACTGTCTACCCTGCAGCTCAAAGGGTTGACCCAAACCTGATATAATCTTGTCAGCGACAAGCGCAGCATCATTTTGGTCATAAATATTTTCTAAAATAACAGCAAACTCATCTCCACCCAGTCGAGCGACTGTATCTCTACGCCGAACGCATTGCTGTAATCTAATAGCAACTTGTTGTAAAAGCTCATCACCAATACTGTGCCCTAAGGTATCATTGATATTTTTAAATCGATCTAAATCAATCAGCAACAAAGCCAGTTTACGTTGCCAGTGCTGACCTCTCACCACAGCTTTATGTAAACACTCTTGAAAAGTAGAGCGATTGGCTAGCCGCGTTAAACAGTCAAACTGGGAAAGGTCATAAAGCAACTCAGCAGACTGCTTTTGTTCAGTCAAGTCCTTGACCATCACCAAAAAAAACATCTCTTGCTGGGCAAACTGTAATGAAATTACCCGCTCCCTACCCTCACTATCATCCACCGTCAACTCATATTGGGCTGGAGACTGATGCGCATAATGCAAGACAAAGGTAGAAAAAGCTTCCTGGGTTTGAGGTAACTTTGACCAATAACTTTGGATTAACTGACATTCTGCCCGCCAACCCAGCAGTGCTTTAGCACGATAGTTTACAAAAAAGATTTCACCTTTAATATTTATGACCACAATCCCATCATCGGTTGCTGTCAATAAATATGGTAAAAAAGGCGTCACATAATTTAAATCGCTGGTGTGAGCTAACGAAGTAGCAGTAGCATCCGCTGTAGAATATAGGGATTCAGTCATACAACTTCCTGTCGAGCAGAAGTGCTTATCTGAAAAACCAGATTAAACCTTCATTTTTCCAAAGGTTATCACTCTTACTGAAGTATAGTGAAAGACTTCCGTTTGTATAATTTTTCATCGAAGTGACTCTCTTACCTATACTGTCATCGCACTATTTTTGCTAAATTATGCCCTCGTGATTCATCTGCAGGGGCTAGTTTCTAGTGCTTTATGTCAAGAATTTTTTGAAATATTTGCTGAGACATATTGATTTAGTCATCGCCTTACATCAGCGCTTTGGCTCAATGAGTTTCAATACCCACGACTTCATGGATGTAGCGCGAAGTGTTGCTACCGATGACTGGGAGCAGTACGACAACCTGCAACCCTTATTAACAGACCTCTTACAGCGAGAAGTCTTATTACCTGTCCCCAGAGCAGAGTACTTATTTGATCTCAACCCTTATATTCTGGACATGATAGAGCTGCTGACTGACCAGGAGCAGCTTGCCTTAGCTGCAACCCTAAAAGCGGAAATACATGAGTTAACAAGACTAACACGCAATTTAGGTCAAAGTTTTGCCTTTCAAGATAGTCAATTAGTACAGCGTTATATCAGTCAATTAGATCGACGTTTTCGTGGCGTTCACCGACAGTTACAACGTAATGAACAAGCCATTATGCGCATCATTGAGACCACCAAGAATACTGCAACAGATAGCCAATCACTCAAAGGCCGTTATGCTCAAGCACTGGATGCCTGGGAGCATTATATTCAGCCCAGTACTGAAATGCTGGATACTCAAGGCGACTATGAACAGGCTTTAAAACAAACTGAAACACTACTGTTACAATACATGGATGACGTTCAACAGAAAATGGGCTGCCAACATTTACGTCAACTACAAAAACTTCATTATCGCTTATTGGACCTTCGTTCTGGCTTAAGATTTAGCATTGCCCGCTGCCAACGCTTACTCGAACCCATTTATCGCCGCCAACGCCGTAACTCCATTCTGGCAAGAGGCGCATCCATGGCTATTGCCGAAATACGTCAACATAAGTTTAAATATGCGACAACACCTAACCAGGTTGCGCTCATTGGCCGCAATCGCCCTTCCATAATGGAAAGCGACCATAGTATTTTGGCCTATCTATCACAACTAACCGACTTTGAACCACCAGCAGTTGATATTCCTGAAGTGCCAGATGATACAGCAACGGCCCAAATCCCGATCACCTTTAAGCAGGTACAAACACAAGCCATTAATGATGCCCCTATTGATGATTGTATGACGTGGTTGTTAACTCACTTCCCAGATTTAGATACACGCTTGGCTTTAGAGTACTTTATACGGCTAACGAATGAGTCAGAGCAATTCAGTATAATGCTTGGCCAACAAAGCCAATACGAAACTAATACTCACCACATTCATATGCAATGCCGCAGTTTGGAACACAGTTCTCATGAATGATATTACACCAGCCCCACTTGTGCTTGATGATCAACTCACTAAGCAATTGCCCAATGCCAAACTGATCTACACGAAATTAAGAGAAGGTGTGCATATTGCTGTCGATGCACTAGAGCATTATGCGTTATATAAAGAGCTAGAAAATCACGCAGCTAGTTACGAAGTTTTATTTAACCTATTAGGTTACGAATTAGTGTATAACGCTGAAGGATTTTTTTATTTTCGCTACCCCGACAGTGTTACCTCCAATAGCATGTCAACTTCCAGAAAAATCGCTTTACTGATTTTCACGTTAGTTGATTACTTACAAGATAATAATTTTGATCCATCATCAATGATTCAAGACCAACAAATTGAATTAAGCCTTTTTGAAAAAACCCAGGAATGTTTTAAAGATTTGTATACCCAAGCTGATATGGTAGCCTCTCAAGACCTCACCAATTTACTGGAATGGATGAGTAAACGAGGCTTTTGCCAAATTATTAATGATACTCATGTTAAATTCTGTAAGCCCATTGAGCGCTTTCTTGCCGCAACTGAAGCTATAGCTAACCAGCAAGCAACAGACAAACACACGGCACCATCAGAGGAATCAAATGAACAGCCGATTGATAACGCACTAACCGAGAGCCAAGAGGATTAATTCACTATGCAGTATGGTATGCAAAAGCTGGTTATGATTAACTCTGGAACCTATGCTTTCGGTGAAATACCTCTCCATGAAAGTGTTTCATTTTTTGGTTCAAATAATCGTGGTAAATCAACAGCCATTAATGCCCTACAATTTTTCTTTTTACCTTCTATGGTGGGCAGTCGCTTTGAAAAATACAGCAAAGAAGCTACCCGAAAGTTTTATTTCCCTCATGAAGCCAGCTTTATTTTAAGCGAAATAACAACCGTTCATGGCAGTTATGTATTAGGCATTGCCGGTAAAGGCCCAGCCAGTGGTTATCGTTATCAACATTTTATTTATCCTGGCCAGTTAGACACCAGTGTCTTTTTTTCTGAGCAACGTGCTCTGACTTTTAGCGATATCAAAAAACGTCTTAGTCAATCTGGGTTAAAAGTCACTACCTTAGACCCCCAAGAAGTTGAAAGCTTAATTAGTGGTGGGCAGAGCAAATGTGGTTTTTCACTAGACTTAGTACCTGTCGGAGGAAGTCGCCGCTATCAGGTCTTTAAAAGCCTCTTTGTCAGCCTGATAACACAGTCAGAAATTAATGCATCCATGATTAAACAATCTATTCTGGATGTGTTTTCCCATAAGTTATCCTCAACCGATATGAATCATACCTCGCTTAATTTTCAACAAAAAAAAGAAGAGGTATTTGCCGAGTATTATCGACTGAAAAAAGAATACGATGCTTTAAAAGCTTCATCAGAGCAAATTGAAGCACTCAGCGCTAAGTGCTTTCAGCGAGATAAAGCAACAGCCGTGGTATTTGGCCTTGAAGGTGCCATAAACAGCGAATATACCCGTTGGAAGTCCATGGTTGACGAAGACATAAACCGTCTTGAATTACAGCTGGCTGATGCCCAAAAGCAGTCGAATCATTTTAAATGCCAGGAGGATCAAGCACGCAAAACACATGACAATCTGTTACGTCAAGAAGCAATTTTAGAAGAAAATATTCGGCGTCACCAGCGAGAAGCTGAGCAGTTTAATAATCTGGAGCTCTATAATCCCGAGCAGCTAAACGCTGAAATTGACAATTTAAAAGCACGCCAAATAAAGCTCAATAACCAACTTGGTGTAGCCTCTTTAGGAGGGACTGAAGCCAGCTTACGTCGACAGATGCAAGCTCAGGAAAAAATAGTCCGTAAGCTGGAACAAACGCTTGCAGCCAATGAAACCTTTTATAATTACATCACCTCAAAACTTCCTCCAGAAAAAGCACTACATCTTGTTAAGCTCATTAGTGATGATTTGCTTCGTTTACCAATAAATGATGATGACTCCGCCATTCAAATTACTTCAGATGAAGCTATTCAAGCCTTACTAACTGACCTGACTCATGATATTAACGAGCAAGGCGTCCTTAAAGCTTTTGGTCTTGAGATAGACTTCAATCAACTAACAGCTCCTCATCAGCAGTTAACTATTGATAAACAAGCACTCGAAACTGAGTTACAGGAAGCCCTGATAAAACTAGAAGAGCTTGATCAACGTTTAAGTGCACTACTGGATGAGTCTGATATTCGCAGTGAATTAAAAGAAACAAATCGTCAGCTACAACAAAAAGAGCGGGAACTGGAAGCATTTAATCGTTATCAAGCCAGTTTACCTGAGTTTGATACCTGGCAGTCCAGTCTTTCTGAAATTAAAGCGGCTATAAAAAATACAGCAGAAGAAATCAATACATTTCGCTTACAACAAGAAAACCTTGCCGCGAACCACCGCGAAACAATTGAAGCTCACAGCAAATTACTGGCAGAGCGTAAACAGGTTGAAGAGTTATACGGACAACTACAACCCCCTGCGATCAGCTGGCCAAATAACGGTCAAATTGATGTTGATTATTCATCAATGCCGCTGCTTGATAAAATAAAAACCTACCAACGCCACTGGCGTCAAGCACAAGAAACAACCACCCAAATGGAGCTAATCTATAGGGATATTCGAGATAAAGGCTATCGAGCGGCAGAGCAATGCTCCGATTTAATGGCATCCTGCCACTATATTTTAGAAGCCTGGGAAGCACTGCCCGAAACCGAAACCATGTTAAGCCAGTACAAAAAAAGTGCAATTTTACAGTTAAGCAGTGTGCTTAATGACTTTCTCAGTGACTACCTCAGGTTAGAGCGGGAAATCACCCAATTTAATAAATCAATTGCGCAACGAACGGTATCTAACTTAAAACAGTTTCGAATTTTACTTCAGCCGGTTGAAGAAGTATTTAATGCCATTAAATATATTGTTGAAACAGGCCACTTAATTGAAGAAGGACAAAATCACTTACTTAATTTTGACCCTGTTGCAATTGATGAAGAGCGCGCAATGAATTCTGCAGAAATCATTGCTACACGTATTCATACGTCACTTAGTTTAGGTGATTTATTTACAGTAGCATTTGAAGTTGAGGATCAACAAGGTGAGATTAAACGCTATGACAAAATCGATGATGCAGGTTCTACAGGTACACGCAGTACCTTAAAGCTCTTAACATTGATGTACCTGATTCGCCATATGATGAGTGAAAGCCTCCAGGCTCAACAGCAACGCTTACTGTTTACCATTGATGAAATAGCCAGTGTTGATGCTGCCAATGCGCGAGAGCTACTTGATAGTGCTCGCGCGCTAGGGTTCACCCCACTACTAACATCTGTTTATGTCGTTGACTTGGCACACTATGGTATTGATGTAGTAAAAGCCCATAGCGGCGTTAAACGTCAGCAAGCATTAGTGGTTAAACCTGAAAGCTGGATACAATTGATCCCAAAAACCCACGAAAATGATCTTGCTATCTCTTAAGTATGTACCAACAGGACATACATTGATTCACCGTTGATTTAACTGCTATTCCTACCTTGTCGGTCGCTAGCATCTTCTCATGTTGCTAGCGCCAGACTTCAGTTTTTTATTAAACAATACCTGTAAAACTAATAAGTATTGCCTTTCCCTACCATAAAACAAATGTTTGAATCAATTTTCTATTCACAGCTTGACAGAGCGATATGAAGCCTGTGAATAAATCTGTTGAAAGTCATTATTTATTGCGACAAAAAAACAATAATGATTGACATTTTAAATAAATGATTTTTTAGCGTAGCTGTTTTAGTATCGGGCAAAATTTTTCTTCAATATACTATTTTTAAAGGTTTTTCCATTAAGCACGCTTGTTCAATCGTTAACACTTTTCATTGTTAAAATCACTGACAATTGTTACTTAAAGATCAACATAAGGTTACCCACAAAAACTGTGGATAACTTTGTGAATAATACCTGATTAACCAGCCAAGATACACATAGTTATAGCATCTACCACAGATTGAGCATTTTTTAATCAGCACTTTATTAAAGATTACAAACTCCTGCTAATTCAATCAGTTAGGCCACTAACTGTCGTTTTTACACACTTTGTACATTAGACAACGAGAGCAGTGCTAATTGTTTACTTTTTTGTATCAGAAAGTGCATGAAGAAAATTTAGGTATTACTCGAAAGAACGAGCAAATAGGAACGAGTGTCGTAAAAAAATACAACACATAAAAAAAGCCACCCTAGTGGGTGGCTTTTTGATATGGCGCGTCCGGGAGGATTCGAACCTCCGACCGCCTGGTTCGTAGCCAGGTACTCTATCCAGCTGAGCTACGGACGCGTATTTTATTTCGTGAACTATAATGACTTTGGACCTTTTAGTCAACTAAAAATTGTTTACTTTCAGCTATTTAACTTACTTAGTGATGCTAAATCAAAAGTAAGGTCCACAATCATCAAAAGCATTAATAAAAAAACCTGCTTTTATGTGCAGGTTCTTAATATATGGCGCGTCCGGGAGGATTCGAACCTCCGACCGCCTGGTTCGTAGCCAGGTACTCTATCCAGCTGAGCTACGGACGCCCGTCTGCTTTCGGGTTGCGTAATATAGTGATTTACGTCGTTTAGGTCAATCTATTTTTGCTCAGGCTTTAAATAAAATACCTAAACTAAATACACCTAATTGGCTGGTATTAGATTGTCTATTTAAATAAAACAACCCGACACTATAATAATTACTTCAACCGAATCTGGCGGAGAGAGAGGGATTCGAACCCTCGATACGCGATTAACGTATACTCCCTTAGCAGGGGAGCGCCTTCAGCCACTCGGCCATCTCTCCGGAAGACGCGCGAAATAGTAACAGATTCGCGCGAAATTCCAAGTACTTTTTTAAAAAAAGTACTTAAGTATTTACGCTGTTTAATTTTTCTTCTTTTTCCTTTTGAATCCGTTGATAGATCTCTTCACGGTGAACCGCAACTTCTTTAGGTGCATTTACACCAATCCGCACCTGGTTACCTTTAACGCCCAGCACTGTCACTGTAACGTCATCACCAACCATTAAAGTTTCACCTACTCGGCGAGTTAAAATCAGCATTACTATCTCCTTAAAAAGAGAGATCCAGCAACAAATCCATCAATTCAAGGTATGCCTAATAATCAAAAACCAATGCATACCTGATAGTGTTGTCCGTGATCCCTAAAAAACGCCTAACAACCCATTATCAAAAAGTTAAGCAAATTTGCAGTTAAACCGCTAACCACAACGCATAAAAAGCTTAAAAATAGATACTTTTGGTTATCGTAATAGTGTAACTACTGGATAAGCTGATTCTATGCGTATTTTCACTAAACACTTACGGCCTTCATTCCTCATCACCAGGCACTTGATCTAGTTCAAAAGTTGAATGCAAAGCTCGTACCGCTAGCTCAAGGTACTTTTCTGCAATCACTACTGAGACCTTTATTTCAGAGGTTGAAATCACTTGTATATTAATGCCCTCTTTTGCCAGAGCTTCAAACATCGTGGAGGCAACCCCAGCATGAGAACGCATTCCAACCCCAACAATCGACACTTTGGCAATTTTATTGTCACCTTCAACTTCTCGGGCATTTAACTCTGCAGCCGTTTTTTCCAAAATATCCAATGCTTGCTGATAATCATTACGATGAACAGTAAAGGTAAAATCTGTTGTCTTATCATCAGAGACATTCTGGATAATCATGTCCACTTCAATATTAGCGGCAGAAATGGGCCCCAGAATTTGATACGCAACACCTGGTGTATCAGAAACACCTTTTACTGTTAATTTCGCTTCATCTCGATTAAAAGCAATGCCGGAAATTAATGGTTGCTCCATTGAGTCGTTTTCCTCGTAAGTGATTAGTGTGCCAGGACCTTCTTGAAAACTGTGCAGTACTCGGAGGGGAACATTATATTTCCCAGCAAACTCTACAGATCTAATCTGTAGCACCTTTGAACCTAAGCTGGCCATTTCCAGCATTTCTTCAAAAGTGATTTTGGGGAGGCGCCGAGCATTATCCACAACACGGGGATCAGTAGTGTAAACGCCATCAACATCAGTATAAATTTGGCATTCATCTGCTTTAAGTGCTGCAGCCAACGCAACGGCTGTAGTATCCGAACCACCTCGGCCAAGCGTGGTAATAGCCCCATGAGGATCAATACCCTGAAAACCAGCAACCACAACAACCCGTCCGGCGTTGAGGTCTGCTTGAACCTTCTCTACATCTATATGCTCGATGCGTGCTTTGTTATGAGCATTATTGGTCTTAATCGCCACTTGCCCACCGGTATAAGAGCGAGCAGGACAACCACACTCATTAAGCGCCATAGCAAGTAACGAGATGGTGACCATCTCTCCCGTTGAGAGCAATACATCCAGCTCTCGTGCGGTAGGTTTAACTTGCATTTGCTTGGCCATATCAATAAGCCGGTTAGTTTCACCACTCATGGCTGAAACCACTACGACCACATCATCGCCCTTATCCCTGAACTTCTTAACTTTGTCAGCAACTGCTTGGATTCGCTCCAAGGAGCCAACTGAAGTTCCACCAAACTTCTGTACTATTAGTGCCATATTCCACTTGCTGCCACTGATGCCATGATACAGCTACTCCACACTCAACCTACAGACTATCTATTTGTAGGCCATCACTATGTGGTTCGTTAGCGCTTAAGATGAACTAACGAGGCTGCGTTACAAAAAAGAGCAATAATTAAACATTATTTGCCTGCGCTTGCAAACTGATGAGTCAGTATTTTTACTAACTCATCTAAGTAATCCCATAAAGTTATGGATTACGCATTCTCTTCAAGCCAAGTAGTTACCGATGCAACGGCAGTTGCGAGCTTAGCTGGCTCAGTTCCCCCACCTTGTGCAAAGTCAGGACGACCACCCGCTTTACCACCTACCAAACCTGCTACATAGCGCAAAATATCCCCAGCTTTAACCTGATTAGTAAGGTCCTTGGTTACACCTGCGGCTAAAGCCACTTTTTCTTCACTGATCTTAGTGCCCAAGACCACGACGCCTGACCCCATTTTATTTTTCAGCTGATCAATGGTGTCACGCATCGCTTTAGCATCAATTCCAGGGACTTCAGCAGCTAACAGTTTTACACCAGCCACCGTTTTAACCTGACTCAATAAATCGCTACCCGCAGCAGAAGCTAGCTTTTGTTGCAACTGTTCAACCTGCTTTTCCAGTGACCGGTTACGTTCTAAAACTGCACCTAGCTTATCCAGCAATGTTTCGCGCGAAGCTTTCAATAGGTTTGAAGCTTGCCCAATCAGCTGTTCACTCTGTTCAATCCAGTTTAGTGCCTGTAAACCAGAAATAGCTTCAATACGACGAACACCTGCAGCAATACCTGTTTCCTGCACAATAATAAGGGCACCAATATCACCTGTTTGCTTAACGTGGGTACCACCACATAGCTCCACGGAAAAATGCGACTGTCCCATGGCAAGTACACGAACCTGTTCGCCATACTTTTCACCAAATAACGCCATTGCACCCATTTTTTTAGCGCTGTCGATATCGGTCACCGTTGTTTGAACTGGGGTGTTGGCTTTGATTTGCTCATTAACCATACGTTGAATTTCAGCTAACTGCTTTGCATTTACAGCTTCAGTATGAGAGAAATCAAACCGTAAACGCTCATGATCCACCAATGAGCCTTTTTGAGTGACATGTTCACCGAGCACTTTACGGAGTGCTGCATGTAATAAGTGCGTAGCAGAGTGATTTTGTGCTGTTGCAAGACGCTCATCTTGGTCCACCAAGGCATTTACTTTTTGACCTACTGTAAATGTACCTTCCAGAACCTGGCCTAAATGAATGTGGTTTTCGCCTTGTTTTTGCGTATCGTTAACCTGAAACTTGCCATTTTGCCACTGCAAAAGCCCAGTATCACCTACCTGACCACCAGACTCTGCATAAAATGGTGTTTCTTCTAATACAATAACACCCTGCTCACCGATTTTAATCTCTTCTACAGGCTCACCATTGATAAATAAACCTGTAATTTCAGCTTGGTCAGTAACTCGATCATAGCCAGTAAATGCACTAGCGCCTTTAATATCGAGCACATTGTTATAATCAGTCCCAAACTTATTATGCTTTCTGCCTGCCTCCCGTTGTTTTTCCATTTCCTGCTCATAGCCTGTAAGATCCAATGTCAGGTTCCGTTCACGAGCAATATCATTGGTTAAATCAACCGGAAAACCATAGGTATCATAAAGGGTAAAAATGGTATGACCAGAAACTTCATTACCCGACAGATTAGCAATAGCCTCTTCCAGTACACGCATACCTTTATCTAATGTACGAGCAAACTGTTCTTCTTCTCTTAATAAAGTACGCTCAATACCTGCTTGAGCTGTTACTAATTCAGGGTAAGCTTCGCCCATTACCTCAACAAGCGCCGCTACTAATTTATAAAAGAAAGACTCTGTTGCACCCAACTTATTACCATGTCGAATCGCACGACGGATAATACGGCGTAAGGTGTATCCACGCCCTTCATTTGAAGGAATAACACCATCCGCAATAATAAACGAACAGGATCGAATATGGTCAGCAATAACACGTAATGAAGTATTATTTAATGCAACACCGCCCAAAATATCAGACGCCTTCTGCAGTATGTGCTGAAACAAATCAATATCATAGTTGTTGTGAACATTTTGCAAAACCGCAGCAATCCGCTCTAATCCCATCCCCGTGTCGACTGAAGGTTTAGGCAGAGGCTCTAGCTCACCACTGGCTTGGCGATTAAACTGCATGAATACCAAATTCCAAATTTCGATATAACGATCGCCATCATCATTCGGTCCACCTGGAGGATCTCCAGCGACATCAGGTCCATGATCATAAAAAATCTCTGTGCAAGGACCACAGGGTCCCGTATCGCCCATCGACCAGAAATTGTCTTTTTCACCTAAACGGGAAAAACGGGCTTGATCAATTCCCACCTCATTAAACCAAATGTCTTCTGCTTCTTTATCATCCTTATAAACCGTTACCCATAGCTTTTCTGCAGGGAGCTTCAGCTCCTCAGTCAAAAATGTCCAAGCAAATTTAATAGCATCTCGCTTAAAGTAATCGCCAAAGCTAAAGTTACCCAGCATTTCAAAAAAAGTGTGGTGCCGAGCGGTATACCCCACATTTTCCAGGTCATTATGTTTACCTCCGGCTCGAACACAGCGCTGTGATGAGGTTGCTCGCGTGTAGGTTCTTTTTTCTCTGCCCAGGAATACATCTTTAAACTGATTCATACCTGCATTGGTAAACAATAGTGTTGGGTCATCCGCAGGTATTAATGAGCTGCTAGGCACAATTTCATGACCATGGCGCTTAAAGAAATTTAAAAAAGCTGTACGTATTTCTGAACTCTTCATAGATGCATTCCATCAGGGCTAATTTGCAACCTGTTTAAGTCTTCACGAATCACTTAGCGTTGGTGAAACCGTTTCAGACAGCGTGTCATTCTGTTGCCCCGCAGCTGTCAGCCAAAAGACCTGAAAAGGGTCTGCTCAAGAACCTATCAGCGGGGACTGCCAACGCGATGCCACAGAACAACACATTTTCGCGCACAAAAGCGCGGATTATATAATGATTTGGGTGAATGTTTCACCCAAGATAGTTGTTTAATTTTGTATCGATAAACGCTTTTAAACAATCGCAGCTAGTCTTTCTTAACCTGAGCACTGATTTCTAATAACGCAAGCAAGCTAGACGTATCCCAACGACTCCCACCAATTTGCTGAACAGCCGCATAAAATTGATCAACTAAAGCAGTAACAGGTAAGTGAGCACCATTTTGCCGTGCTTCATCTAATACAATCGATAAATCCTTGCGCATCCAATCCACAGCAAAACCATGATTGTAGTCACCCGCAAGCATCGACTTATGCCGGTTATCCATTTGCCATGATTGAGCCGCACCTTTGCTAATTACATCAACGACAGCCTCAGGATCTAAACCACTGGCTTTAGCAAAATGTAGCCCCTCCGCCAACCCTTGAACTAAACCCGCAATACAAATTTGATTCACCATTTTGGTTTTTTGACCAGCACCTACTGGCCCCATATGCCGAACTGCACGGGCATAACAATAAATAACTGACTCAATACGGTTAAAGATATCAGCTTCTCCCCCAACCATGACGGTTAATGCACCACGCTCCGCACCTTGTTGTCCCCCTGAGACCGGAGCGTCTAAGAAATGCACCTGTTGTTTAGCGGCAATTTCAGCAATTTCCTCAGAGACATGTGCCGAAACTGTAGTATGATCAACCAACACCGAATTAGCAGACATTCCAGCTAAAATACCTTCTTGTCCTAAAACCACACTACGTAAATCATCATCATTACCAACGCAAACAAACACCACTTCAGCATGACTGGCTGCAAGAGCGGGTGTATTTGCACTTTTCCCACCATAGCGCTCACACCACGCTATAGCCTTGTCTGCCGTGCGATTATACACACACACCTGATGACCCGCTTTTTGTAAATGACCAGCCATAGGGTATCCCATTACCCCTAGACCAATAAAAGCAACTTTCATAAACTTCTCCCTTTTATATACCCCACGAAAGACGTAGCTCGTTTTTTTAAAACACAACAAGTGTCACACACAATATTATACACTTTGTGCTTAAGTAGCTTTTTATTGTATATCATACAAGCACCCATGCTTTGCTTGTCCACTCAAGCATGTCAGAACTTAGAAAAAAAGCAGTATTGTTAAGCTTGATTACATTGTAAGTTGTCGTCCATGCGTAACGCCATTATTTTTATATCATGGCTTTTTTATATCATAGGCTTAACAACCTATATAACGGAACTAACCACAATTCAACATGATTCACCTAGCCTTTAACTTGCCAGCACGAGCATCGGAATATCTACAATGTTTATTCAATATCAAATTGGGTTTATAAAAGTGGATTTATAACACGAATACTCTTTGATCTAGAAAAGAGAAATCGAATTTATAACAACTCACCATTTACTTCAGTTGAACGCGCATTAGAAACCAACACACTTTCACCTTCTTTAAATTTATTATCTACTAACAATACTCTAGACACTTTTACGCAGCCATAGCCCCATAGTCACTCATCTGTTTATACACTTGAGCGACTTTTTGAATACTTAAGCTTAACCCTAACTTGTCAAAAAGTTTTTCCATTAAGTGTTGATTAAATTTTTTACGTTTCCATGAGGCAATTGAAATTACTGTTCTATCATTACTTCCTTTTAATAGCTGATCCTCTAACTTCAAGACATTAAGTGCTGATAATGAAGCATTTAAATGAGTATGTGTGGCTTCTTTTTTACGTGACTAACAGTGGGTGAATCCTGTATATTG
>NZ_AUAF01000110.1 GCF_000428585.1 Zooshikella ganghwensis DSM 15267
AAACACCGGTCAGAGAAAACATGGTGGATCAACTCCCTGAGAAATGGAGGGGACAGTTAAACCGGCTCCGACGGCGGGTGGAGACAACGATTGGTCAGCTAGTAGAAAGGTTTAATATTCAGCGAACCAAAGGCAGAACACTATGGAGCTTGACTAATCGAATTACCCGCAAGCTATTATCACACAGTTTGTGTGTATTATTTAATAGGAACCAAGGCAATGCTCCTCTTCAGTTAGCTAAATTAATAGGCTAAAAAGTCGAGCATCGCGTTAGGCTAAAAAACATGAATCAAATAGGTTAAAAGACAGGCATGTTGAGTTTTAATGTCTCAATATGCTTTTGTACCTCTTTTTAGAGGTTATTAAGGCCATCTTATGGGGTATACACGCTTACAAATCCATCGATGATATACTACACCAATCGTTACAATGAGTAGGGTACCAATCAATACAGGGTTAAACAAAAACATCCATGACTTTCCTGTTAGCATAACCAATAAAGGGTTAGCTCCAGCTGGAGGGTGTGTTGTTTTTGTTAGTATCATAAAGGCTACTGCAAGACCGACAGCTGCCCCCATTGTCCAAGCATTTACCTCAAACATGTTTACCATCACTAAGCCAATTAAGGTGGTCATTAGGTGTCCCAGTATAATATTTCGTGGTTGGGCAAGTGGACTATCAGGCAGGCCAAATAAAATAACCATAGTTGCACCATATGGCGCCATTAACCATGCAAGAGGCTGTGCAGCCTGGTCTAATGAACCCAAGGCTGTAATACACAACATTGCACCTATACCTGCTGTGACTGCAGGCCAGCGTGTCAGAACATTTGAGATCATAATGATATAACTCCATTATTGAATGGTAGACCGATCTGTCTATAAGCTATAGTAGACAAACTTGTATACTTATGTCAACATAGTTTTTCAGAACAAGATCTTGATGAGTAAGTTAATGAATAAGCGAGAAAAACTGATTCAAACAGCTTTTGAGCTTTTTTATAAACATGGTATTCATGCGGTAGGTATAAACCAGATACTTAAAGAGTCAGGTATTGCAAAAAAAACGTTGTATTCCTATTTTGAAAGTAAAGAGCAGCTGGTATGTGAAGTTGTTAGTTATAGGGATAAAATTTTTATTAATTGGCTCAAGACAAGATTAGATGGAGTTAAAAAAGGTTTGCCTGCTATTGAAGTATTTTTTGATGCACTGGATGATTGGTTTAATAGTAGAGTAGATGTATTAATGGATTTTCGTGGTTGTTTTTTTATTAATGCATGTGCTGAGTTTTCTAATCATGAGGTTAATCAGCGCTGTCTAGCACACAAAGAAAAGGTATCTCACCTGATTGAACAGCATGTTCGGCAATTGAATATATCTAATGATAATGTTGCGACTGTAACTGAAGTGCTTTGTTTTTTAAAAGAAGGTGCAATTAGTCAAGCATATGTCTTAGGTGATCTTGAGGCAGCACAAAAAGCTAAAAAGATAGCTTTAAAGATTATTGCTTTAAGTTAAGTGGTCAGCTTATTAGCAAAATGCTGGTTGTACCTCTCACAACTCTATACAGAGTACTTCTAGCACCTGTTTCACAAACCCATTCAAGCATTGCTGACCGACTTTGGATTGCGATACTTTAAAAAATTATTTGAGATTGCCCCAGGGTGTTAGAGCTGTTTGGTCATAAAAGTACTAAATGGATCATCAGAGTAGTCTGAAAATGGTTCGCAATAGCTGAAACCAAAGCGTTCATATAACTTGTGTGCAGGCTTGAAAACTTCTGTCGTGCCTGTTTCAAGGCTGACTTGTTTGTAACCTCGTTCTTTAGCCTTAATCAGGATATGATGCAGTAGGTGAGTAGCAACCCCTTTTCGTAGATGAGATTTAGCTGTTCGCATAGATTTTAGTTCAGCATGGTGCACAGTGAGTCTTTTTAGTGCACCACAACCTGTAAC
This sequence comes from Zooshikella ganghwensis DSM 15267, assembly GCF_000428585.1. Taxonomy (GTDB): domain Bacteria; phylum Pseudomonadota; class Gammaproteobacteria; order Pseudomonadales; family Zooshikellaceae; genus Zooshikella; species Zooshikella ganghwensis. The sequence goes on from NZ_AUAF01000110.1 coordinate 1,956, forward strand.
CTCTAGTCCTTCCCATGCACTCCAGAAAGTAATTTCAGGTTTACGTAGTGCCTCGAGATCAAGTGCATGAATGCTTTTTGGCGGTGAGTTTGCTTTCATACCATCCAGATGTTCTGTGAGTAACTGGATTACCTTTGGCTTGGATAAGTCGTCAATTATAATCTTCATAAAAATACTTCAGTTCTTCGCCAACTTAATGTGTAAGGTCAAGATGAGCAAGTGGTGTGCCAAGTAGAAAGCATAGTTTTGTTCTTCTTAACATACTAATGAAATTATTTGAATCTATACTGTGCGATATTATGTTTGTTACTGCGTATATACCCTACACTGGGGGTATACATTTCGCTTTGGGTATACCATCTATAAATAGATACGTAAAATAATGAAAAGATATTTGGAGTTACTTACTGACCGTTTTCTTTTATTGCTCACAGCTATTGTTCTGGCCATTTTGGCCTGGTTATTTTGGAGTAGCAGTGGCCAGTCTATCATTTTTGAAATTTTCATTTTGATTTCAATTATATTGCTGGTTATTGAAAATGTTCATCTGAGAATCAGAATAAAAGTGCTTACTAAAGAGGAGTCTTCTAAATAAAAATAGTATATGCTAATTAAGCTATTGCTATATCAAATAACAAGGCAATAGCATAAAATAGCTTTTAAAGGATAGAGGTTGTGCTGATTAAAGTATTGCGAATTGGTCGTTATACAGGCTTTTGGCAATGATGTTTTAAAAGCAAGTTATATGCATTTTTCTATATCCAATAATAAATAAAAAATTAACTTATATACCCTTCACGAATGATTTCTAGGTTTTGTTATCTTCACTCTTCACCCCAATCACCTATTAATATAGGCTCATGGGGCTTCGTCACTGGATGGCCACACCTAAAAAACATTCGTATTGGGTATGAGTGTATAGACTTTTGTCTATATTGATTCTTGCAGAGAATTAAATTAGGGTGAGTTTGATTCTCATGGAAGGAATTTGAAAAATGAAAAAAATACTTGGTTATTCTGTCATTGCTTTTGCTATTGGAAGTCAGTTTACTACAGCTATTAATGCTGATGAAAACTATTTGTATGAGGAACTAAGTCCTATAAATGAGGAGGGGCTACTTCCTTTGAATGATGATCAAACTGAAGTATATAATGCGATTGTGTCTCAGAGTATGAGGATTTGTAAGAACCAGCGAGTACCAAAGGGCTGGGTCATTACCGGAGAGGCTTCTGGGGCCAGTTGTTCAGGACGATTCCCTAATATGTGGATTATCAAAAAACCAAGTACATCTGATAGTATTTGTAAGATCTCACCATTCCCTGATGGCTATGTGATTACTGCTGAAAGTTCAAGTGCATCGTGTCCTCATCAATTTCCTAATGTATGGAAAATTAAAAAACCAAGACAGTCTGAGTCTATTTGTAAAGTATCAAAACTACCAAAAAACTACATTATTACCAGTGAATCAAGTAGTGCATCGTGTCCTCATCAATTTCCTAATGTATGGAAAATTAAAACACCTAGAAATACTGATACGATGTGTTCTATATCACCCTTACCTGAAGGGTATGTCATTACGGGACGTGGAAGTAGTGCATCTTGCCCAGGACGTTTTCCAAATACAACAAAAATAAAAAAATTATAAATATATCTTTATCAGTGGGTATACTCAAAGAGTAGTCGTTTTGAAATATAGAATAATACAGGCCCGTGTTGGGCCTTTTTTTGTGGCTGAGATTAGCTTACTCCCTAAACTTATGACAGGCTTTGCTTGACCTATGTGTAGCTCAAAGGTGTAGTTTATAATGCCATGGATATGGTGACTCATTAAGCATTGGCTTTCAGATAGGAAAAGGTGATGGAGCGGTCAATCTCAAATAAAGAAAAGAGTGTGGTGCAGTGTGAGCTTTCACAACATCAGTTACTTATTGAAGGAGCAGGATGTGCTAGCTGTGTAGGTAAAATTGAAAATGCACTGAAACAAGTGCCGGGTGTTCAACAAGCAACGATGAACTTTGCTCAGCGTATGGTTGAGGTTTCTGGTAGTGTTACTGATACGCAGCTCATTAATGCAGTTGAGCAGGCTGGCTATCGTGCTCAGGTTATGAATACAGCAACCGAGCAAGAAGTACTTGAGGAAAAGTCAAAGGCGGACGTTGAACACTATAAACAGTTAATTCGTAATATGACAGTCGCACTGGGTTTAGGCGTTCCCCTAATGATTTATGGTCTTTGGACCGGGGATATGAGTGTATCCAGTACCCTTGAGCAAATCGCCTGGTTGATAGTAGGACTTTTGACGCTGGCTGTTATGGTCTACTCTGGAAAGCATTTTTATTTAGGTGCTTGGAAGTCACTGCAACACCATTCCGCAACAATGGATACACTTATTGCATTAGGGACAGGGGCTGCCTGGCTATATTCCATGGTGGTGGTCTTGCTGCCTAGTAGTGTCCCAGAGATGGCGAGTCATGTGTATTTTGAAGCAACGACCATGATTATTGGCTTAATAAATTTAGGGTTAGCACTGGAGTTAAGAGCCAGGGGAAAAACGTCTGAAGCGATCAAACGTTTAGTAGGGTTACAGCCTAAGACAGCACGAGTGATAAGGAATGATAAGGAAATAGATATTCCCATTGAGTATGTACAACTGAACGATATTATCCGGGTCAGGCCTGGCGAGAAAATACCTGTTGATGGTGTCGTCAAAGAGGGAAATACAACAGTTGATGAGTCTATGTTGTCTGGAGAGCCAATGCCTGTAGAAAAAGGCATAGGTGATGAGGTCGTAGGTGGTACATTAAATAAGCATGGTACTGTTTTATTTATTACGACACGTGTTGGTAAGGATACTGCGCTGGCACATATTATTAGTATGGTCAAACGAGCACAGAATTCTAAACCACCTATTGGTCGGTTAGCGGATGTGATATCGGCTTATTTTGTACCAACGGTAATGATTATTTCAGTGTTAAGTGCTTTGGTTTGGCTTAATTTTGGACCTGATCCCGTCCTGGCTTTTGCCCTTGTATCTGCCATGACTGTGTTAATTATCGCATGTCCCTGTGCACTGGGATTAGCAACGCCAATGTCAGTAATGGTTGGCGTTGGTAAAGCTGCTGAAGCAGGTGTGTTAATGCGTAATGGTGAAGCACTACAGACTGCGTCAAAAATTACTACGATGATGTTAGATAAAACAGGAACGATCACCCAAGGTGCCCCTAAAGTCACTGATATTATCGCATTGAATGATATGAGTGAGGAAACTATTTTGCAGCTTGCTGCGAGTTTAGAATCAGGTTCAGAGCATCCATTGGCTGTGGCTATTATGGAAACGGCTACTGAGCGTAACTTATCGCTAAAAAAAATAGATGCTTTTAAAGCAATAACAGGTCATGGTGTTGAGGCAAGTTGCAATAATAATCAGCTGTTATTGGGAAATGAAAAGTTAATGCGGGCTAAAAACGTTAATATTGATGCTGTGAAGGATCAGGTTGATACGTTAGCCAGCGAAGCTAAAACGGCCATTTATTTTGCAGTTAATGAAAATATTAGTGCTATTCTTGCCGTTGCAGACCCAATAAAAGAAGATGCAATTTCTGCTATCCAACGTTTACAAAAAAATAATATTCGTGTAGTTATGGTAACGGGTGATAATCAGGCTACAGCCGCAGCTGTTGCAGAAAAAGTAGGGATTAGTGAGTTTTTTGCAGAGGTATTACCTGAAGAAAAAGCTGAAAAAGTAGCTTTTCTACAGCAGCAAGGTGAAATTGTGGGGATGACAGGAGATGGCATTAATGATGCGCCTGCTTTAGCCAGGGCTCATGTTGGGTTTGCTATTGGCACAGGTACCGATGTCGCGATAGAAAGTGCAGATGTAACGCTAATGCGTGGTTCTTTGCATGGTCTGGCTGATGCCATTGCCATTAGTAAAGCAACATTGAAAAATATCAAGCAAAATTTGCTTGGTGCTTTTATTTATAATATAGCAGGTATCCCCGTCGCAGCAGGTGTTTTATATCCACTCTGGGGAATGCTCTTGAATCCTGTTATTGCAGGTGCTGCAATGGCATTCTCTTCAGTAACTGTTGTGACTAATGCTAACCGGTTACGTCTTTTTAAAGCGCAGGATAATTAGGAGGGCGGGATACATGCTTTTAATGAATGTAATGGGGCTAGGGCTGATTGGCTTAATCATTTGGTGGTTCTGGCTTTATAAACCGGCAACAACTGTTGTTGATAACACAAGCTTTATAGTTACAGTTGATAATGGTGTCTATGAACCAGCACACATTAAGCTAACAGCTCACCAGCCTGTTACACTTCGCTTTATACGTAAAGATGCTTCACCTTGTGCAGAGATGGTACTGTTTCCTGACTTAGAGATTAGTGAAGCATTACCACTGAATAAACCTGCAGAAATTAAGCTTCCGCCTTTAAAATCTGGAGAGTACTCTTTTCATTGCCAAATGCAGATGTATCGTGGTGTTTTAATTGTGGAATAAATACGGTCTTGTTCTTGTATTAGAGCCTGTTAACACAATTTGAATCACCACTGCCGTAGACTATTTTTTCGCCTAGCAAGGCACAAGGAATGCCATGTAGTCATTCTACATAAATGACTTGTAACACCGCTCGGTGGAAAAATAGTCACGGCCCGAAGAGTTACGACGGTAAAAGCACTACTCGTTGTTGCTCATTGTTCATTTAGAACAACTAAACTTCATGCTTCGCGCCTAGTACATATCCCAAATTGCATTTATCTGCAATTACCCTGCACATTAACTGATAACTTCTTTTGTTTTTGCACAAAGCTAACTACATTTAGGGTATGCTGCTTTGTTAATAAAATGGAGTGGCTATTATTTAATGATTAATCTGTGGATATATCTTTTGGTTGAAAGATCATTTTTGAGGGGCTGTAAATTTTTTATATTTATAGACAAAAATACTCAATAATGAAAACTGATCTTTGGCCTAATGTTCGTCGTAGGCGATTATGGTTATTGTTTTTTTTACGATATTTTCGTTATGTATTAGTGCTAGCACTATTGCGAGTCAGACATATGCTGGCGACAAAAAATGCAATCAATGCCACGCAGATATATACTCTTCTTATATTAAAACGGGGCATCCCCATAAAATTCAAAAAATAACAGGCCCTCCCTCCTTTCCAAAAGGAACTTCCCCTGGAGTGCCTTCTCCACCAGAGGACAAAGATTGGAATGATATTTCCTACGTTATTGGAGGATTTGCATGGAAAGCACGTTTTATGGATAAAGAAGGCTATATATTAACGGGTGATAAATTTCGTCAATATAACTTAGCCAACCAAATATTAAAAACGGCATCTACTTGGACTGGTTATGATGCAAGTAAAACACCCCGTAAACCTTATACCTGTGGAGTGTGTCATACAACAGGGTGGGTTCAATCTGGGCCTGAAGGTCCACACCAAAATAATCTACCTGGTATTTACGGGGTTTGGTATGCTGATGGAGTTACCTGTGAAGCTTGTCACGGCGCTGGAGCTCGTCATGCCTCTCAACCTGAGCAAGTACAACTTAGTATTGAGGAAAACTGTGGTGACTGTCATCGGCGTGGTAATGCTAATAAAATTGACGCGAGCAATGGTTTAATCAGACATCATGAGCAGTATGAAGATTTATTAGCTTCACCCCACCGTTATATAAAATGTACAGCCTGTCATGACCCACACCAGAGCGTAAAATATCAAGGGAATGGATTTAAAGGAGAACAAAACACATGTAATACTTGCCACACTGAAACAGTTGATAGTATTGCTGCAAAAGCCAAGTTTCAATGCACCACCTGTCATATGCCCCGTGTTGCTAAATCAGCTGTGTCAGTCAAACACCAAGCTAAAATTGGCGAAATTGCTGAGGGTGATGTGCGCAGCCATCTGTTTCGCATCAGTACAGATCCCAACTGGAAGATGTTTACAGATGATGGCAAGTTTGTGCGGATAAATGACGAGGGAAAAGCATTTATCACAGTTGAATATACTTGTTTGATCTGTCATACCAATAAGGATCAAGAGTGGGCTATTGAGTCTGCGAAACGTATTCATAAATAGCTATGTTGAAACATAAGCGAGTTGTATTATTCATTGGCGTGGTTATTGGCGTGCTGTTGATATTAACGGCTGAGCACGTAAATTATGTGACATCTACAGATGATTTTTGTAGTAATAGTTGTCATTCAATGAATAAATATATTGCAAATGATGAAGTGTATGTTTCTTCTAAACATCGAACATCCGACAGTGGTATTATGGTTAGTTGTGCAGATTGCCATATACCAAAGCCTCTATTACTAGCTATATGGGTACATGTTAAAGGTGGCGTTAATGATAGTATTTCAGAATTAAGAAATGACTTTACTAACCCAGCTGTTTGGGAAAGCCTAAAGCCACAGTTAGCTAAACAAGTTAGAGAGCAAATGCTAGCCAACGATAGTAGGGCTTGTCGTAATTGTCATACCATGTCTAAAATTGCAGTTTCATCGCTTGAGGGGCAACGAGCACACGCGCAGTCATTTTTTAATAAAGAAACGTGCATTCAGTGTCACTATAATTTGGTTCATTCCCCCGTTGAGCCTCATGAAGGGTTTGCAAAAAAATAGAATAGACTGACTATCTTTTTTTATGTGAAACTATACACTCTTGATATTTTTGTCTAAGTTTACTTCTCATTAACTATTAAAAAATAATAGCGTATGTGTTCTTTGCGATAAGCTCAACGAAAATTATAAACTTCTTAATATATTATTAATAATAGTAAGTTTTTGTATTAAGGAAGGTTTATGAGCGTATCAAAAGTTATTGCGCTTCCTCTAGCAGTGCTTTTTGTTAATGTTGTCAATGCTAAAACATTAAACCTAACACAAGAAAGCACAGTTCACACTGCTGTTGAAGTAAATAACCAAAGTTCCATCGTTAAAAAAGAGAAAATAATTCACATTAATCCTGAGATCTTAACGACCAATTTGCTTGCTTTGGATAAATTGAAAATACAATTGTTTGATGGAATTCAAGTTATTGTAAATAAGAAGCATGTTGTGGATAATGGCGCATCTACAAGTTTTCAACCCTCTGAGATCTCAGGTACTCAAGTAAGTAGCTTATGGATGGGAGCTGTTGACAGTGAGCCAAACAGTAAAGTAATTCTTGCGATTTCTCCAGAAAGCGTTTCTGGTAAAATTGAGGTTATGGAGAGAACATTTTTTATCCGTTACCTTGAAGGACAACAGCTAATTCGTGAAATGAAACAAGGCACGACAAATGTTGCCAAAATGCTGGATGAAACTAGAGAGCAGGCTGTTTTTAAATTAGTCAACCAGGAACGTGCAGCTCGGAATTTACACAAATATAATTATGATTCCAAACTGGCTAAGTCATCTCGTTTGCACTCTGAAGATATGGCTCAGAATAACTATTTTAGCCATACCAGTCGTGATGGACGATCACCGTTTGAGCGTATGAAGGCGCAGGGATACCAGCATGGTTATGCAGCTGAAAATATTGCTGCGGGTTCTTCGAATGCCGAAGGCACTATGGAGCAATGGATGAACAGCTCTGGGCATAGAGCTTCTATTTTGAGTAAAAATTATTGCGATATTGGTGTAGGTTATGCCTATAACAGCAATAATCGCTATCGACATTTATGGACGCAAAACTTTGGTAAACTACGTGGTACCAATACATGCCAGAGTAAACCCGATCCAGACCCAACCCCTAATCCAGATCCGACGCCAAACCCTGATCCAGGCAATAATAAGTTTAAGCTTGTAAAGAATAAACTTAATGTGTGTTTAGGTACAACCAGTAATAGCAGTGCCAATGGCGCGCGCATCAATGCGTCGCGTTGTAGTAACTCAAAATCTCAGCAATGGGAGTTAGATAGTAAAGGTTTGTTACATCCTGCTAATGCGCCTGATAAATGCTTGCAAATGCCACAGTGGTGGAAAGGGACTAATCGAGCAGTCATTGGTCAATGCAATGCGCAACAGCTTAATCAGCGCTGGCAACTGGTTGATGGTCGTATTCAAAACTTGGCGTATCGTATGGTTTACTTGAAGCACTTTACAAAATACGGCGATTGGGTAGGTATTTGGACAAAGGATGATTCAAAAGGACAACAGTGGCAGTTTAAATAAAATACTAAAAGTGAATTTTATAGATATTAAAAGTTCACGTAGTATCTGAAATCATTTGCTTCACCTGTGTCAGAAGGCCATCCTTGGCCTCTGACACTCCCCGTGCTCCCGGCACGTGTTGTACAAACAATCTCAGGCACCATTGGCGAACATTGAGGTGATGTTAATATTATAAAACAAAGATTCTTGAAATAGGTGGTTGTTAGTAAAGTCATAGGTTCTATTTTTCAACAAAAGCTGGCTGATTACCGTTGAACCGTTTGCCGCAGGACGCGGCAATCGAGCTTCCAGGGAAGGATTTATGGCGTGTTCAATGGGAATTAGGCTGCTTTTGTCACCAGCTTGACCAGAGCCAAAACACTAACGATATCTTTTTATCAGTATTTTTGAAATTTACTCCTCTGGTGGAATAGGGTTTCCCTCTCCATCTAAAGGAATTTCATTATTTACCTCAGTGATGCGCTGGAGAATACGGTCAATTTCTTGCTCGATATTTGCAGGTTCTGGATCATCCCTAAAGTAAAACGGAGGCTTGGCTTGCCATGAGTCTTGATCAGGTAAAACTTTTTCTCGGCCATATTCCATAAATTGAGCAATATACGCTAAAGTAGGTTTATAAGCTGAAAGTGGTGAAAATAAAGGGTTTCCGGTGGGTTGTAATGGGTATTTCGCCCAACCTAAAGAACCATCTTTTAGTTCGCAACGTAGAAAAAATAGGATCATCTGGATGTTTTCGTGGAGCCGAATATCATCATACCGCTGTGCCCAAACGCCACCTTTTTGCCAGCTATATACTACACGTTTTTCTCGATCAAAAATCAACGGGGCCGGTTTACGTAACAAGATAATCCAAGGCAATAGGATTAAAATGCCAAGTAAGGGGATGCCCGTAAAAATGATGTCGCCAATAATACGGTGAGTAATGTGCGTGTAGTTGTTATAGCGATCGTGGATAAACTCTTTGAATGACATTACTTCATCAGAGCCAATCCGGTTGTATCGATTTATTGCATATTGATCATTGGTTTTTTTAAAAAAGTCTTTTCCATATATATTTCTTTTTCTTTCAATATACTTTTGGTTCAACCATTCGGCATGATTCCATGCTTCGTAATAGTCAAGAAGCTTAAACCCTAACATAGAAATAAGCCCAAGAAAGAAAAGGCTTGCCCATAAATTACGGATTTCGGTTTTATTTTGCATGACCTTAAGCTGATGATCGTTAATTTCAACAATTGGCTCTGGTTGCGTAAATGAACTAAGATCAATGGCTAGCAACTCTTTCCTTTTCAGAAAAAAAGGGTTTGGATAAGTGGTTTTAAAAAGTCTAGCCATTACACTTAACTCTTTGCGTATAAATTGTCATTGTTGACCTGTTTTCTGCATATGCATTATATATTGATATACTGTGGTTATATGGAACCAGAGATCATTTGCTTCACCCGTGTCAGAAGGCCATCCTTGGCCTCTGACACTCCTCGTGCTCCCGGCATGTGTTGCACAAACAATCTCAGGCAGCATTGGCGAACATTGAGGTGATGTTAATATTATAAAACAAAGATTCTTGAAATAGATGGTTGTTAGTAAAGTCATAGGTTCTATTTTTCAACAAAAGCCGGCTGGTTACCGTTGAACCGTTTGCCGCAGGACGCGGTAATCGAGCTTCCAGGGAAGGATGCACGGCGTGTTCAATGGGAATTAGGCTGCTTTTGTCACCAGCTTGACCAGAGCCAAAACACTAACGATATCTTTTTATCAGTATTTTTGAAATTTACTCCTCTGGTGGAATAGGGTTTCCCTCTTCATCTAAAGGAATTTCATTATTCACTTCAGTGATGCGCTGCAGAATACGGTTAATTTCTTGTTCAATATTTGCAGGTTCTGGATCATCCCTAAAGTAAAACGGAGGCTTGGCTTGCCATGAGTCTTGATCAGGTAAAACTTTTTCTCGGCCATATTCCATAAATTGAGCAATATACGCTAAAGTGGGTTTATAGGCTGACAACGGTGAAAATAAAGGATTTCCTGTGGGTTGCAATGAGTATTTCGCCCAGCCTAATGAACCATCTTTTAGTTCGCAACGTAGAAAAAATAGGATCATCTGGATGTTTTCGTGAAGCCGAATATCATCATACCGCTGTGCCCAAACGCCCCCTTTTTGCCAGCTATATACTACTCGTTTTTCCCGATCAAAAATCAACGGGGCTGGCTTGCGTAATAAAATTATCCAAGGCAATAGGATAGAAATACCAAGTAAGGGAATGCCCGTAAAAATGGTGTCACCAATAATACGCTGCGTGGTGTGCGTGTAGTTGTTATAGCGATCATGGATAAACTCTTTGAATGACATTTTTTTGTCATCGCCAATTGTATTATATATGTCCATTTCATCCTGGCTTGCATTTTTATCAAAGTAATCAGAGCCATAACTCTCTTCACTTACTTGAATAAATCGTTTAACTGACCACTCAGCCTGTCGCCAGTCATGTTCAATGTAAATTGCCTGAAATAGTCCCATACAGAAAAAACCAATTAAGAATAATGTCATCCACCAGTTGCGGATTTTGGTCTTATTTTGCATGATCTTAAGTTGACGAGTGTTAACTTCAACTATTGGCTCAGGTTGCGTAAATGAACTAAGGTCTATGATTAGCAATTCTTTCCACTTTAGGAAAAAAGGCTTTGGATAAATATTTTTAATAAACTTTCCCATCACAATGGACTCTCATCTCGCATGCCGATAATAGGTGTTTTTAATCTCCCATCATCGGTAATTAAACGCATTGGAACAATAACATCAGGTTGAGGCCGATATACCCAGAACATGCTGACTTTGGTATTGAACTTCATCTCAATATTAAAGTGAGCAACTCCCTCTTTTAGTTTTACATCAGCCGTCTTCATTTTTTCTGCCATCTGCTGAGTGAGTAACTTGTTAGGTTTAATGATGTACTGTCCATCTTCATCTAAACCTGCCTTGGTATAGAGTGCAAACTCAACCTCAGATATGCCGGGTTCAAACCCTGGTAAAATGAATTTATAGTGGTAGGTATTGCCTGAACCTGGAAAGAGTCCGATATCTTTATCTAGCTCAAGTTGAGGCATATACAGGATATTCATAAACTCCTGTAGTTCCATACGATAAGCAAGCTGAAGCTTAGGTTCTAAGCTCATACGACTCGCAAGTATAAGCCGTCTTTTTATATTAGGGCGTTGAGCACTTATGAATTGATCAAATATCCCCTCATTATCTTTAGGCCAGAATAAATATCGGTCTCCTGATCCCCAAAAACAATTTTTAAGCAGCATTTCTAATGGAGTTTGACCATAGAGATATTGGAGTGCAGCACCGGTACCCAGAAATACCAGGCCAACAGAGACTACAATTGCACCTGGCCCAAAGCCAACCCCCGTGCTTGCCGTACCCGCTCCTGCTGCTGTAGTCGTTGTTCCCCACATATATAAAGCCTGGCAAAAAACCAATGCTGATCCTACTGCCATTAAAGAGTGACCTGCAGCCTCTTTATAATTTCCTCGGTTGTACGCCCTAAGGGCATCCCATGCTGCTGACAACATAGTTGCAAAGTTTGCTAATGCAACTATGCCCATAGCAGTTCTGGACGTAAGAAACGTACCGAGACTGGTTGCCTCTTTCATCAGCTTAGGCGCTAAAGCTTGGGCCAACAAAGGAGCCGCTTTGTTTAGTGCTGGCTGTGTAACAAGAGCAGCTGAACGTAGAATCAGAAAGCTATCAAGGGTAAGTGAGCTGATAGTAGCCGTTAGGGATATGGCTGAATATAAATCATTTCTTCTATTGAGAGGGTTTGCGTTGGAAAACTGGGTGGATTGGGTTATGTCATAAATTGACATGAGGTTAAAAACACATGACAAGCCAGCAAAGCTGGTATCGAAAATTAAGCCTATTGATTCAACTCTGTTAGTTGGGACAACAAATGAATAGCGCTTCCCTGAAGCATTCATTGCTCGCACTTCTGAAAGATCAAGAAGTTCAGGTAGTTTTTGGTTTTTCACCCGCTCTGCCCAGTTAAATAATGACTGGCCTCGTTGAACTTTTTGTTTCGCTTTATCGAGAATGGTGTTGGCACTTTTACCACTACTGGATTTATTAATATAGTGAGCCAACGTTTTAGCCAGCTCATCATGGGTCATGCGTATTCTTTTATTGATATCAAGCTCTAACCCGTAGACTCTTAGTACATCGTATATTAGCTGATCTGTTACATACTTTAAGGCGTTAAACGTAAGCTTATTGGCTGTTCGCTGGCCAAACTTAAACAAAGAAACTGAATACCCCCAAATGGCGCCAATTTGCTGTAACACGAAATCAACTACTTTCACTGAAGCGATTGACCAGTCAAAACCTTTTTGTGGAGTAGTAACAATAAGCCTGAATATTTGGAAAATAGCGTAATAGCCATTTTTAGAGTTTTCTTCTGCAGCATCTGAAATAATCTCTTCTAGCACTTGCTTACCAGAAGCTGATGATAAAATCCCTTGGAATATGCCTTCAGTTAGCTTGCAAAGCTTTTGTAACTCGTGTTCTGCGTCTTGATCAGAGTGGGGGGCACGACAAAAAAAGTTATTAAAATAGTTATCAAGAGAGCCAAGGTTGCCAACATTGGCAGAACCAAACATGAAGGATTTATAAAGTTCAGCAAACTGCTCTTGCCGTTCTTTGAATACTGAAAACTCATCCTCTATTTTTTGCCAGTGTTCGCCATGCTCTTGCCAGTTTATAGAGTCTTGTATAATTTCTTTAACTTCACCTTCTGCCGAGCGCTTTAAGTCATTGACAATTTGCCCAATGACATAGGGATACATACTTTTAGAGGCATACTCTTTCTCCCAGAGCGACAACATGGCATGAACACGGGCAATTTCTTTTTGACGACCAACAGGATCGTGTAAAGCAACGATTCGTGCTGTCTTGCTGTACAGTGTTTTTTCCTGAAGTTCAGCCGCAATTTGGTCAGCTTCAAGCTCGTAGGATGTTTCTGTTGTGAGAATGTCTAAACTGATGTCTTTGACAGAGGGGTCTACATCGGCATTTTTTAGCGCTAATAAACGATTTTTGCGGCCCCGGTAATCCTCAACCAGCTGTTTAAAGTTTTCTGTGGTAGCAGGTAGTGCGTAAGGATCTTGATCAGCATGCAAATTGACCCGTTGCATCGCTTTTTTACGCGCGTCCAGTTGCCCATTCATTTTATCGATGACATCAGCGTGCCACTCATGCTCACTGTAGGCGATACTGATTTCTTTTAAAGAGCGCTTAACAAAAATGAAAGGGTAGCCGTTCTCACTGCCAGAGCTGTCATATACCAAGCAACCTTGTGCATTCACTTTGTTTTTAAAGAGGTATTTATCAAACTGCTCTTTTACGGTGCCGTTCTCTTCTGTTTTTGTGTATTTAAAGATATGAAAATGGCCGTTAGCGCTGTCATCTTCTTCCCGAATATATACCCAGCCTTGGCGTAATAATCGTATGACGTAGCCTTTGCCATCAGCGATGGTGTTTGCGCCGAGCATGGTATTGATGGATGGTGGCTCAGCTGCTTTTTCGAGTGATTCTTCAAAAAAAGTTAGCATAAGCAAAGCGAACGGGGTAAATAGCCGTCACTTTAGTATCAATAGGGCGCTCAGTTAAATAAACGACAGGAATTTTATTGGCGCGGTTACGATCGAGGTATCGTTCTGATGAGACACGTTTATTTTTTTGCGGGGGAACCACTTCTTTATTTTGGTCAAGCAGTGCTGGAGCAATGGGACCAACAGGCCCCTCTGCTAAATCAAAACCTTTGCTTTGTTCATAAACTGCAACACTATCAACGGATGTAGCCTGTTTATCCAGTTCAGCAGGATTACTTTCAAGCTGGTCAATATCATCCCAACTTAGTTGCTGTGGGCTAAACAGCATTTTTACGCCATTTGCACCTTGCTGTACTTCACCATTCAGTTTATAGGGTACCCAGATAGTGTCGTAAGCAGTGCCAAGTGCTTCACGCACATTGGGGTCAGATAATCCTAAGCGGCTTTGGCGGGCATGACGATGCAGCGTCAGACGTGTATCGCGGTAGGTTTGGTTGTTGCTGACTTGTAGTTCCCGCCATAGTTTATTTTTCCAAAACACATAGACCCAGCCATCCTCTTGGAGGATATCCGATTCTGGACGGGATTTTTTCTCATTAATATAAGTCAAGGGTTTGACGGGAATAATGATCGTATCCCAAAGTGCTTTTTCTGTTTCTTTTGGTACAGGCTGAAGCTGTTGAATAAGTGGCAGATAAAGAGGAGGTTCACCACGACCATGCATGGCAATACGAATACCCAGCTCTCGGGGGACATTCTGGAGGTTATTAAACTCGACGAGGCTGCGATAATGCTCTTCATCCTTAAAGTGGGTGACAGCGGCTTTTAGATCAAGCCCTTGTTCACTGTCTTTTTCGGTACCTAAATACAGCCGTTGTGAGCTGTTATGTTGGATACCTGCCACTTCAATTACAATTTTGAAATTTACATCAGGCGAAGTATCAGGCTCAGGCACTGGCGGTATTATGCGATCCAAGATAGGAGGTGTTTTATCACGTATTACATAAGCTCGACTTTGGCCATCAAGCAGCCATCGCGAGTTGATTAATTAAAGTGTCAGCGTCATTGGGTGTTAATTTAATAAAGTCATCACTTATACTTGAGTTTGAAAAATATTCTTCAGCCCAAATTGTTCGCCTAATAAATGCGATGACATCGGAAAATGTTGCTTGATCTTTTTTGTCATACCAACTGGTTAATGCCGGTTGTAAAAGAGTGGATTGTCTCATTTCTTTGGCGATAACACAGGCTAAGGAATACAACCCCA